>CANFXR010000033.1 GCA_947451035.1 Burkholderiales bacterium | reverse complement strand
TAGCTCTTGATGCCCTGCTTGAAGATCAGGATGTGGCCCGGGCAGTTCATCGGCTTGAGCGCGTAGTCGCGCTTTTCGCTCTCGGTGGTGAACATGTTCTCGCGGTACTTGTCCCAGTGACCGGTCTTTTCCCACAGTCCCTGATCGAGCACCTGCGGGCCCTTGACCTCGAGGTAGCCGTTGTCTTGGTAGACGGCGCGCATGTACTGCTCGACTTGCTGCCACACGGTCCAGCCCTTGGGGTGCCAGAACACCAGCCCGGGCGCGTGATCGTCGATGTGGAACAGGTCGAGCTCGCGGCCGAGCTTGCGGTGGTCGCGCTTTTCGGCTTCCTCGAGCATGTGCAAGTACTGCTGCAAGTCGTCCTTGGTCGCCCAGGCGGTGCCGTAGATGCGTTGGAGCATCTCGTTGCGGTGGTCGCCGCGCCAGTAGGCGCCGGCCACCTTCATCAGCTTGAAGTGCTTGAGCTTGCCGGTGCTGGGCACGTGCGGGCCGCGGCACAGGTCTTCGAAGCTGCCTTCGCGGTACAGCGAGACGTCCTCGTTGCTCGGGATGCTGCCGATGATCTCGGCCTTGTAGGCCTCGCCGATGCCCTTGAAGTGCGCCACCGCCTCGTCGCGTGGCAGCACGCGGCGCTCGATCTTTTCGTCCTTCTTGGCCAGCTCGGTCATGCGCGCTTCGATGGCGGCCAGGTCTTCGGGCGTGAACGGGCGCTTGTACGCAAAGTCGTAGAAGAACCCGTTTTCGATCACCGGGCCGATCGTCACTTGCGCTTCCGGAAACAGCTGCTTGACCGCATAGGCCAGCAAGTGCGCGGTCGAGTGGCGGATCACCTCGAGCCCATCGGCGTCCTTGTCGGTGATGATGGCCAGCGCGGTGTCGTGTTCCATGAGATGGCTGGTGTCGACCACCTTCGCGTCGGCATCCGTGCCCACGCGCCCGGCCAGCGCCGCCTTGGCCAGCCCGGCGCCGATCGAAGCGGCCACCTCGGCCACGGTCACAGGGCCAGCAAACTCGCGCTGTGAACCGTCGGGCAGTTGAATCGAGATCATGGAAGCTCCAGGCATGGCGCAGCGTGCTGCGCTGAAAACGACGGCGCGATCGAACGCCAACCCGTCAGAAAAAACCCTCGAATGGTAAGCGGCGACCGCTCGCCGCGGCGCCTCAACGCCGCGTCTGCAACTTGGCGAGAGCCGCCGCCATCGCCCCGCCCAAGGGCGCTGCGCCCGGCGTCGATGCCGGGCGGCCCGCCGGCCGATCACCGCGCCCGCCGCGCGAATCGCGCTGGCCGGCCGGCGCGCCGCTGCGCTCGCCGACCACCGCATCGAGCTTCATCGTGAGCGAAATGCGCTGGCGAGACAAATCCACCTCGAGCACCTTGACGCGCACCACGTCGCCCGTCTTGACCACCTCGCGCGCATCGTTGACGAACTTGTGCGCGAGCTGGCTGACGTGGATCAACCCGTCCTGATGCACGCCCAGATCGACGAACGCACCGAACTGCGCCACGTTGCTGATGGTGCCTTCGAGCGTCATGCCGGGTTGGAGGTCCTTGATGTCTTCGACGCCGTCGGCCAGGCGCGCCACCTTGAAGTCGGGGCGCGGATCGCGGCCGGGCTTTTCGAGCTCGGCCAGGATGTCCTTGACGGTGATGGCGCCAAAGCGCTCGTCGGCAAAGGCCTCGGGCCGCAGCGCACGGATCACATCGCTGTGGCCCATGACCTCGGCGGCGGGCTTCTTGACCGCGGCCAGGATGCGCTCGACCACCGGGTAGGTCTCCGGGTGCACGCCCGACTGGTCCAGCGGGTTGTCGCCGTCGCGCACGCGCAGGAAGCCCGCGCTTTGCTCGAAGGTCTTGGCGCCCAGCCCGGCCACGTCGAGCAGCTGCTTGCGGTTGCGAAAGGCGCCATGCGCATCGCGCCAGCGCACGATGCTGGTAGCCACCGCCGCACTCAGCCCCGACACGCGCGACAGCAGCGGCGCCGAAGCGGTGTTCACATCGACGCCCACCGAATTCACGCAGTCTTCGATCACCGCATTCAGGCTCTTGGCCAGATCGCTCTGGTTGACGTCGTGCTGGTACTGGCCCACGCCGATGCTCTTGGGCTCGATCTTCACCAGTTCGGCCAGCGGGTCCTGCAGCCGCCGCGCGATGCTCACCGCGCCGCGCAGGCTCACGTCCAGATCGGGCAGTTCCTTGCTGGCGTATTCACTGGCGCTGTAGACGGAAGCACCCGCCTCGCTGACCACCACCTTCTGGATGGCTCGCGGCGTCTCGCTGCCCGACACCTTTTGCAGGCGCTGGATCAGTTCGGCGGCGAGCTTGTCGGTCTCGCGGCTGCCGGTGCCGTTGCCGATGGCCACCAGATCCACGCCGTGCGCCTGGCACAGGCGGCCCAGCGCGTGCAGCGAGCCTTCCCAGTCGCGCCGCGGCTCGAGCGGGTAGATGGTTTCGGTGGCCAGCACGCGGCCGGTGGCATCGACCACCGCCACCTTGCAGCCGGTGCGAATGCCCGGATCCAGCCCCATCACCACGCGCGGGCCGGCCGGCGCGGCCAGCAGCAGATCGCGCAGGTTCTCGGCGAACACCTTGATCGCCACGCGCTCGGCTTCCTCGCGCAGGCGGGCGAACAGATCGCGCTCGAGGCTCAGGCTCAGCTTGACCTTCCAGCACCAGGCGATGCACTTGCGGATCAGGTCGTCGGCGGGGCGCTTGGCGTGGCTCCAGCCCAGGTGCACCGCGATGCGGCCCTCGGCCATCGACACCGCAGGCGCCGGCTTGCCCGCCGCCGTGGTGGCTGCAGGCGGGGCTTCATCGCCATGCACCAGCTTCGCGTCGAGCAGCTCGAGCGCGCGGCCGCGAAACACCGCCAGCGCGCGGTGCGACGGCACCTTGCGGATCGGCTCGGCGTAGTCGAAGTAATCGCGAAACTTGGCCACGTCGGGGTGGTTGGCGTCCTTGCCCTCGATCAAGCGGCTTTGCAGCCGGCCGTCTTCCCACAGCCATTCACGCAAGCGGCCCACCAGCAACGCGTCTTCGGCCCAGCGCTCGGCCAGGATGTCGCGCACACCGTCGAGCACGGCCAGCGCATCGGCAAAACCGGCCTCGGCCAGCGCAGCCGCACCGCCTTCAAAGCCGGCGACGAACGCCGTGGCCTCGGCCAGCGGATCGAGCGCCGGGTCGGCGAACAGCCGCTCGGCCAGCGGCTCGATGCCGGCTTCGCGGGCGATCATGGCCTTGGTGCGGCGCTTCTGTTTGAACGGCAGGTAGAGGTCTTCGAGTTCCTGCTTGGTGGGAGCGGCCTCGATCGCGGCGCGCAACTCGGGCGTGAGCTTGCCTTGCTCTTCGATGCTCTTGAGCACGGCCGCGCGGCGCTCGGCCAGCTCGCGCAGGTACGACAGGCGGGACTCGAGCTCGCGCAGCTGGATGTCGTCGAGGTTGTCGGTCACTTCCTTGCGGTAGCGGGCGATGAAGGGCACGGTGGCGCCGCCATCGAGCAGTTCGACCGCCGCATGGATCTGGGCCGGCCGAACCTTCAGCTCGGCGGCAATTTGAAGCAGGATGGGGTTCAAGGCAGGCGGCCCCGGGACGGGGCAAAAGAGGCGGGAAAGCGGGTCGGGAGCGAGCGCCGAAGGGGGCGCGACTGAGCGGTGGATCAGTGTGCCACAGGGGTCCGGGCAGCCCATCGCAAAACGCCCCGGCCGGCGCGCACGCCGCTGGCCAGACACGCCGTGAGGAGGTAGCCGCCGGTGGGCGCTTCCCAGTCGACCATCTCGCCGGCACAAAAGACACCCGGCAGCGTCTTGAGCATCAGGCCGTCATCGAGCACTTCGAAGCGCACGCCGCCTGCGGTGCTGATGGCCTCGTCGATCGGCCGCGCCGCGCTCACCGACAGCGGCAGCGCCTTGAGGGCCGCCGCCAGCCGCTGCACATCGGCCATCACCTCGCGCGGCGTCAGTTCGCGCAGCAGCGCGGCCTTCACGCCGTCGATGCCCAGCCGCGACTTCAGGTGCGTGGCCAGCGAGCGCGAGCCGCGCGGGTGCGCCACTTCGCGCGCCACCCAATCGGCGCTGCGTGCGGGCAGCAAGTCGATGGCGGCGTGCGCGCTGCCGTGCTGCGCCAGCGCATCGCGCAGCGTGGCCGAGGCGGCGTAGACGAGGCTGCCCTCGACGCCGCCTTCGGTGATGACGAACTCGCCGGCCTGCTCGAACTCGCGGCCATCCGGCCCCACGCAGCGCAGCGCCACGTTCTTGACCGGCGTGCCGGCGTGCTGGCTGCGAAAGTGTTCGCTCCAGCCGGGCTGAATCACGCCCCCGGCGTCGGCATGCGTCACGTCGAAGCCGCAGTTGGAGGCGCGCAGCGGTGCCACGTCGACACCGCGCGCCGCCAGCCACGGCACCCACGCGCCGTTGGATCCCAGCCGCGCCCAGCTCGCGCCGCCCAAAGCGAACACGACTGCGTCGGCTCGCACCGTGAGCGCGCCATGCGGGCTGTCAAAGGCCAACGCGTGGCCACCCTCGCCGTGCTCATGGCCCGCCCAGCCCACGCAGCGGTGGCGCTGATGAAAGCGCACGCCCAGAGCGCGCAGCCGGTGCAGCCAGGCGCGCAGCAGCGGCGCGGCCTTCAGGTCGAGCGGAAACACGCGCCCCGAACTGCCCACGAACGTGCCCACGCCCAGGCTCTGCGCCCACGCGCGTAATTCGGGCGGGCCGAACTCGTGCAGCATCGACTCGATCACTGCACGGCGGGTGCCGTAGCGGCCGGCGAAGGCTTCGAGCGCTTCCGAGTGCGTGAGGTTCAGCCCGCCCTTGCCCGCCAGCAGAAATTTGCGCCCCACCGAGGGCATGGCGTCGTACACATCGACGCGCAGGCCCGCGCCGCCCAGTTGTTCGGCAGCCATCAGACCCGCGGGCCCGCCGCCGACGATGGCCACGGTGAAAGTATCGGCAGGCATCGGATCAGACAAGGGGCAGCACCCGGCAAAAGCTCGCGGGCACCAGCGCCCCTCAGCACAGGCTCAGCATAGGGCACGCAGCGGCGCGGGCCGGCGCCGCGAGGCGCTCCACCGGGGGTCGGCGCAGCCGATGCCAGAATCCGCTCGTTGCGAGGGTCGCGCTGCGGCCGAGTCCCGTGTTCTCGAAGTCCTGCCCCGCACGAACGTCCAGCCGGAGAAATTGTCATGAGTTCGATCCTGAAACGTGTCTTCGGTGCCTCGCAGCGCGAGCGCGACCTGCAACAGCAACTCGATGCCCTGAGCGAAGAGCTCGACACCGTCCAGACCCGGCTGGACCTAGTGCGCATGGCCACCGCCGACGGCACCTGGGACATGGTGGTCAACCACGCCGACCCGGCCAACCCGAACAACCCGTTCTGGTGGTCGGCTCAGTTCCGCCGGCTGCTGGGCTTTCGCAACGAGAACGACTTTCCCAACGTGCTGTCGAGCTGGGCCAGCCGGCTGCACCCCGAAGACCGCGACCCCACCATCACCGCTTTCGGCAAGCACCTGGCCGACCGCAGCGGCCGCACGCCCTACGACGTGACCTATCGGCTGGCCACCCGGACCCGCGAGTACCGGTGGTTCCGGGCGCGTGGCGAAACGCTGCGCGCCGCCGACGGCACCGCGCTGCGCGTGGCCGGCTCGCTGACCGACATCCATGAGTCGCGCCAACGCGAGGAAGCGCTCGAAACGCTGCTGGTGCGCTTCGACCTCGCCCGCGAAATGCTGCAAGACGGTCTGTGGGACATGGCCGTGGTCGCCGGCGACCCGGTCAATCCGAAGAACGCCTTCTGGTGGTCGGATCAGTTCCGCCGCCTGCTGGGCTTCGAGACCGTGGCCGAGTTCCCCGACGTGCTCGAAAGCTGGGCCAACAAGCTGCACCCCGATGACGCGGAGCGCACGGTCAAGGCCTTCGGCGCGCACATTGCCGACCGCACCGGGCGCGTCCCCTACGACGTCGAATACCGCTTGCGCTGCAAGGACGGCGCGTACCGCTGGTTCCGTGCCCGCGGCCAGACCAAGCGCCTTCCCGACGGCACGCCGCTGCGGGTGGTGGGAGCGATCACCGACCTCACGCTGCAAAAGCATGAAGAAGAAAACCAGCGCATCCAGCAGGAAAACAACGCCTTCCTCGACACCAGCCTGAAGGGCATCGGCGGCATCGTCGGATCGATCCAGCGGGTGGCCGACCAGACCAACCTGCTCGCGCTCAACGCCTCGGTCGAAGCGGCACGCGCCGGGCCGGCCGGGCGCGGCTTTGCGGTGGTGGCAGACGAGATCCGCTCGCTCGCCCACCAGGTGCAAAGCGCCACCGCGCAGATCGTCGACATCCAGACCCGCCTGACCAACCAGCGCAACCGGCGCTGAGGCGCACGAGCCGGCCGACGGCCTCGGCGCTCAGTCCCCGCCGGCCAACTTCACCCGGCGGCCGTCTTGCGCCGGCCGCGTCAGGTACTTGAAGCTGCCGGTGGCGTGTGCGAGCAGCACGCCAGCCTCGTCGAACAGCGAAGCCTCGCAAAACGCCAGCGTGGGCGTGCGCGACAGCACCCGACCGCGCGCCGTCAAACGGCCTGCCGCGGGTCGCATGAAGGTGGTCTTCATCTCGACGGTGATCACGGCGCGGCCCAGCGCGCCCGGCGCGGCCTCCACCGGCACGTCGGCGCTGCGCGCCGCATGCGCCATCGCCACGTCAAGCAGCGTCATGGTCACGCCGCCGTGCCCCATGTTCAGCGAGTTGTGCTGATCGCCCCGCAAGGCCAGCGCGATCTCGGCCTCGCCGCCTTGCATGCGCAGCAACTCGAAGCCCATGGCCTGCACGAACGGGATCAACACCGGAAATTCCATCGCGCTATTTTCCCAGCGACTCGAAGAAGGCACGGCTGTCGGTGGCGCGACCCAGAAAACGCCGCAGCAGTTCGTCAGGCGCGACCTGGCCGCCTTGCTCGAGCACCGTCTCGCGGTAGCGGCGGCCAACCTGCGCATCGAGCCGGTCCGCCGCGAAGGCGGTGCGCAAATCCTCGGCGATCACCAGGCTCCACAAGTAGCCGTAGTAGCCGGCCGCGTAGCCGCTGGCGATGTGCTCGAAGCCGGCCGGAAACAGCGTGCCGCTCACGCTGCCCAGCGGCGTGTCGGCTTCCATGCGCGTCCACAGCGCCAGCGGATCGGCGCTCTCGCGTCCGTACAGCGCCAGGTCGTAGCGGGCATACAGGTGCTGGCGCGAAAACCCGATGCCCTTGCCGAAGTCGCGCGCGGCACGCGCTTGCGCCAGCAGTGCTGCAGGCACCGGCGCACACGCCGCGCACCACGGCGCCATCAGCGCGAGCACCTGCGGGTCGTAGACCCAGTCCTCGAGCATTTGCGAGGGGGCCTCCACGAAGTCGAGCTGCACGTTGGTGCCGCCTTGCGCGGCATAGCGCGTGTTCGACAGCAGCGCGTGCAGCGCATGGCCGAACTCGTGCAGCAAGGTTTCCAGTTCCTCGAGCGTCAGCCCCTGGCGGTTGAAGTTGACGACCAGCGCGGCCGCCGCTCGCCGCCCCGCCAGCGTGGACGCATTGCGAAAGCTCCACACCGCCGCGTGATTGAACTTGTCGGCGCGCGGATACAGGTCGACGAACAGCGTGCCGAGCAGCGCCTTCGTGTGCGTGTCGCTGAGCGTGTAGCCGCGCGCATCGCGATGCCACAGCGGCTCGCGCTGCGCCAGCGGCTCGACCGTCACGCCCAGCAGTCGCTCGGCCAGCGCGAACACCAGGCGCAAGCTGGCCTCGGGTGGAAAGTACGCCCGGAACTGCTCCTGATCGACCGCATAGCGGGCGCGGCGCAGGCGTTCGGAATAGAACGCCACATCCCAGCGCTGGATCACCGTGTTGTCGATCGACTGGTGCAGGTGGCGTGCTTTTTCGGCGCGCAACTCGGCCAGATCGGACAGCTCGCGCTGGCGCACGGCGTCCTTCACGGTGGCCAGAAACGACTGCGCCTCGGCCTCGCTGTGCGCCATGCGCCGGCGCAGCACGAAGTCGGCGTACGACTCGAAGCCGAACTGCTGCGCCAGTTCGCGCCGCGCCTGCGCGAGCGCGGCCAGCGTCTGGAGGTTCTCGCTGCCGCCTTGCGACAGGAAGGCGCGCCACATGCGCTCGCGCGTGGCCGCTCGCGTGGCGTTGTCGAGCAGCGGGAACACCGTGGCCTGCGCCAGCCCCAGCCGGAAGCGGCCCTGCGCATCCTGTGGCGCGCGGCGCCACACGTCACGCGGCACGCCATCGAGCTCGACCGCCGTGAAAGGCAGCAGCGTACGGTCTTCGCGCAGGCGCCGCTCGAAGCGCTGGGTGAGCCGCGTCAGTGTCTCGCGCAGCTCGCGCACGCGCTGCTGGCGATCGGCCGCCAGCGCCACGCCGGCGTCGGCGAAGTCATCGAGCACCTCGCGCAGATAACGCCGGTCGATGTCGTCGGCCGGGCTCACCTGCTGCAGCCGGGCGTGGACCGCCGCGTCTTGCAAGAAACGCGCGGCGAACGCGTCGTGCTCGCGCTCGCAGGCATCGGCCGCATCGCGGATCGCCTTGCGCGGGCTGACCGCCGCCAGCAAGCCCAGCGGCCCGAGCGTGTCTTCCTCGCGCCGGGTCATCGCATCGAGCTCGCCGAGCAGCGCCGCCGTGGGCGGCTCGGCACCTTGCGCCAGATGGGCCTGCATGCGCCGCAAGTCCGTCAGCATCGCGGCGCACTGCGCGACCACGGCCGCCGCGCTGCGCGGAACGGCAAAGACGAACGGGGCGACACCGCGCGGCGCGTCGACGCTTTCGGCGGCGTGCGCGGTCGGGCCACACGCCAACCCCGCAAGCAGCGCGGCCACCCAGCGCCACACGACGGCCGCGCCCTGTGGACGAAAGCGGCGCCGAACGTGGGCTGTCGACGACAACCGCATCCCCGCGTGATCCATCCGACGTGTCAAAGCGCGCCGGCCGACGTATCGAACTCGAAGTCGAGCACGTGGCGACCGGCGCGCATGGCGCCGAGCTGCACGGCGACTTCCTGGTGGCGCGGGTGGTGCTGGTAGGCGTCGAGCTGCGCGGCATCGGTGAAGGCCGACACCAGCACCACGTCGACATTGGCCTCGAGTGCCTCGCGGCGAATGCCCACGTCGAACTCGACGATGCCCGGCACCAGGCTCGCGCAGGAATCGAGCAGCGCCTTGAAGCGCGGGGCATCGGCCGGCTGGTGCAGGCTCCACATGACGATGTGACGGATCATTCGGTTCGGTCCTTGGCGTTGCATTGGAGGATGACGAGGCGCTGCGCCCATGGCGGCGGCGACGCTCGCGTTGAAGTGCGCGAGCGTAGCAAGTCCCCATGAGCCGACACGCACCGGTCGGGTGAATACACTGCCCGCCATGAATTCAACACCCCACACCGCGGCCGAGCCGCAAACCCTGAGCACCGGCCCGGCCTGGAACTGGCGCAACCGCTTCCTGGCACTCGGCACCGAACACCACACGGAACTGGCGCCACAGCCGGTGCCCGCACCGCACTGGGTGGCGCGCAGCGAGTCGTGCGCCGAGTTGCTCGGGCTGCCCGCCGACTGGGCCGATCGATCAGACTGGAACGCGCTCGAGGTGCTCAGCGGCAACGCACTGTGGCCGGGCATGCGCCCGCTGGCCAGCGTCTACAGCGGACACCAGTTCGGCGTGTGGGCGGGGCAACTCGGCGACGGCCGCGCGCTGTGGCTGGGCGAGATCGACACGCCCAGCGGCGTGCAGGAACTGCAACTCAAGGGCGCCGGGCAAACGCCGTATTCGCGCACCGGCGACGGACGCGCGGTGCTGCGCTCGTCGATCCGAGAATTCCTGTGCTCCGAGGCGATGCACGGCCTGGGCATTGCGACCACGCGTGCGCTGTGCGTCACCGGCTCGCCATTGCCGGTGCTGCGCGAGCAACTCGAAACCGCTGCGGTGGTGACCCGCGTGGCGCCTAGCTTCATCCGCTTCGGCCACTTCGAGCACTTCGCGCAGGCCGACGGCCCCGAAGCGCTGCGGCGGCTGGTCGACTTCGTGATCGACCACCACTACCCCGAGTGCCGCGTCGCGCCGGTGCCTGCCGTGGCGCTGCTCAAGGTCGTGGCCATGCGCACCGCCGAGGTGATGGCGCAGTGGCAGGCGGTGGGTTTTTGCCACGGGGTGATGAACACCGACAACATGTCGATCCTCGGGCTGACCATCGACTACGGGCCGTTCGGTTTTCTGGACGCCTACGACCCGGGCCACATCTGCAACCACACGGATCGTCAGGGCCGCTATGCGTTCTCGCGTCAGCCTAGCGTGGCGTTGTGGAACCTGCACGCGCTGGCACAAAGCCTGATGCCGCTGATCGTGAACGCCAACGACGCGCTCGACGCCATCGAGATCTACAAGCCCATCTACGCCGACGAGATGCGCCGCCGGCTGCGCGCCAAGTGCGGTCTGGCCACCACGCAGCCTGGCGATGCCGGTCTGATCGACTGGCTGCTCAAGCAAATGGCCTACGAGCGCACCGATCACACCATCTTGTTCCGCCGGCTGGCCGGTTTCAACTCGGCTGAAGGTGCGGACAACAGCAGCGTGATGGGCCTGTTCAAGGACCGCAAGTTCAGCGAGCTGTGGGCCAAGGCCTATGGCGAGCGGCTGCGTGCCGAAGACAGCGTCGACGCCGAGCGCTGCGTCGCGATGAAGCTCACCAACCCCGCCGTGGTGCTGCGCAACCACCTGGCCGAAGCGGCCATCCGCAAAGCCCAAGCCGGTGACTTCTCGGAAGTGAACCGGCTGCTCGGCGTGCTGCAAGACCCGTTCAATGACGCGCACGACGGCACGGCCGATGCCGACTTCCCGCCGGATTGGGCGCAGCACATCGAAGTGTCTTGTTCGTCCTGAACAATCGAACCGGAGCCGCCTGACATGACCGACGACAAGCCCCGCGAGATCCGCAAGACCGACGCCGAGTGGCGCGCGCAGCTCGACGCCGAGCAGTACACGGTGGCCCGCCAGGGTGGCACCGAACGCGCCTTCACGGGCAAGTACTGGGACCACTTCGAGCCCGGCAGCTACGGCTGCATCGGCTGCGGCACGCCGCTGTTTGCGGCCTCAGCCAAGTTCGATGCGGGCTGCGGCTGGCCGAGTTATTCGGAACCA
Organism: Burkholderiales bacterium; assembly: GCA_947451035.1. GTDB lineage: Bacteria > Pseudomonadota > Gammaproteobacteria > Burkholderiales > Burkholderiaceae_C > PBB1. The sequence continues at coordinate 16,944 of CANFXR010000033.1, read as the reverse complement.
ATCAACGCCACCGTTGTCGAACGGCTCGCCGATCGCAGCCACGGCATGGTGCGTGTCGAGGTGCGCTGCAACCGCTGCGGCTCGCACCTGGGTCATGTGTTCAACGACGGGCCGGCACCGAGCGGCGAGCGCTTTTGCATCAATTCGGCATCGATCGACTTCAAGACCCCCGCCTGACGGGCACGCGCTGATGAAACTCCTGCTCGATTTCCTGCCGATCTTCCTGTTCTTTGGCACCTTCAAGTACGCCGAGTCGCACAAGGACTGGGCGGCGGCGTTCGCCTCCGAGCACTTCGGCTTCATCGTCTCGGGCGGCGTGGTCGGCGTGAAGGAAGCGCCGGTGCTGCTGTCCACCGTGGTGGTGATCATCGCCACGGCGGTTCAGGTGATCTGGCTGGTCTCGCGCGGCAAGAAGGTCGACATGATGCTGTGGGTGAGCCTCGCGCTGGTGGTGGTGCTCGGCGGGGCGACCATCTGGTTCCACAACGAAAACTTCATCAAGTGGAAGCCCAGCGTGCTGTACTGGACCATGGCGCTGGCGCTGTGGGCCAGCGCCACCGTGTTCGGCAAGAACTTGCTGCTCAAGCTGATGGGCGAGCAAGTCAAGTTGCCCGCGGCGATCTGGGTGCGGCTGAACTGGCTGTGGTGCGGTTTTTTCACCGCCATGGGCGTGATCAACCTGTACGTGGCCTACAACTTTTCCACCGACGTCTGGGTCAACTACAAGCTGTTCGGCGGCATGGGGCTGATGTTCGCCTTCATGATCGGCCAGGGGCTGTACCTCAGCCGCCACATCGAAGACGACGGCAGCAATGCCGCACCACCGGCCGCCTGACACCCATGAGCGTGACATCCACCGACATCGAACGCGTGCTCTCGGCCGCCTTGCAGCCCACGCAGCTCGAGGTGCAAGACGACAGCCACCTGCACGCCGGCCACGCCGGTGCTCGCGAGGGTCGCCACTACACCGTGCGCCTGACCAGCGAGCGCTTCACCGGGCTGAGCCGGGTGGCGCGGCACCGGCTGGTGTACGACACCTTGGCGCACGAGATGCGCTCTGGCATCCACGCCCTGGTCATCGACGCGCGATCCCCCGCCGATGTCACCATCGCGCGCCCCGATGGCCATACTTGACCCTTTCCCACGGCGCCTGGACGCCGGTCCTCCCGGTGACGCTGCGACGGTGCCCCACCGCCCACGCGCTGCCCTAACCCCCCGAGTTGAAAGTCTCACCGCCATGAACAAATCGTTCTCCTCACTGGCCCTGGCCACCCTCGCCGTGGCGCTGCTCGCTCCGCTGCCCTCGCTGGCCCAGAACGTCGCCATCGTCAACGGCAAGGCCGTGCCCAAGGCCCGCTACGACGCGCTGCTCACGCAAGTCACCAAGCAAGGCCAGCCCAAGTCGCCCGCACTCGAAACCCAGGTGCGCGACGAGGTCGTGCTGCGCGAGATGTTTGTGCAGGAAGCCGAAAAGCGCGGCCTGACCGCCACCGCCGACTACAAGATGCAGATGGAATTCGCGCGTCAGACCATCCTGATCCGCGAGCTGTTCACGCAGTTCCAGGAGGCCAACCCGGTCACCGATGCCGACATCAAGGGCGAATACGACAAGTTCAAGTCGCAGTCCGCCGGCGTCGAGTACCGCGCCCGTCACATCCTGGTGGCGTCCGAAGACGAGGCCAAGGCGCTGATCGCGCAGATCAAGGGCGGCGCCAGCTTCGAAGAACTCGCCAAGAAAAACTCGAAGGACACCGGTTCAGGCGCCAACGGCGGCGACCTCGACTTCGCGAACGCCGCGGCCTACGTGCCCGAGTTCTCGCAGGCCCTGACCCAACTCAAGAAGGGCGAGATGACCGACACGCCGGTGAAGTCGCAGTTCGGCTTCCACATCATCCGGCTCGACGACACGCGCGAAGCCAAGGTGCAGTCGCTCGACGAGATCAAGCCGCAGATCCAGCAGCGCATTTCGCAGCTGAAGATGGCCAAGTTCCGCGACGACATCCGCGCCCACACCAAGACCGACTACAAGTTCGCCGAGTAAACCGCCCGGCCGAGTGGTGCCCGGGTTACTCGCCGGGTTCCACGCGGCCCGCTTCGATGCGCAGTTGCCGGTCGCAGCGCGCCGCCACGGCGCGGTCGTGCGTGACCAGCACCAGCGTGGTGGCACTCTCGCGGTTGAGTTCGAACATCAGCTCCATCACCCGCTCGCCGGTGGCGAAGTCCAGGCTGCCGGTGGGCTCGTCGGCCAGCAGCAGCGCCGGTCGCACGATGAAGGCGCGCGCCAGCGCCACACGCTGCTGCTCGCCGCCCGACAGCACGCGCGGGTAGTGGCGCAGCCGGCTGCCCAGCCCGACGCGCTCGAGCATTTCGGTCGCCCGCGCACGCGCATCGCTGCGGCCTTGCAACTCGAGCGGCAGCATCACGTTTTCGATCGCGCTCAGGTTGCCCAGCAACTGAAAGCTCTGGAACACGAAGCCCACGTGCTCGGCGCGAACCGCCGCGCGGGCGTCTTCGTCGAGGCTGAACAGGTCGATGCCGGCCAGCCGCACGCTGCCACTGGTCGGCGTGTCGAGGCCGGCGATGATCGACAGCAACGTGCTCTTGCCCGAGCCCGAAGCGCCCACGATGGCCACCGATTGCTGGCGCTGCAACTCGAAGCTGATTTCGTGCAGGATGGTCAGCGGTCCGCCCGGATCGGGCACCTGCTTGGTGATGCGATCAACGGCAATGATGGGGTCAGACATGAGTGAGCGAGGAAAACCAGCCAGCAGGAAATCGGTGCCGCGTGCGCCTTCGATGAGCGACGCGCGTCGGGGCGTTTTGAGGCGCGCGTTTCACTGTACCGCGCTGGCGTGTCTGGCCGCTGTGCCGTGGGCCGCGCAGGGGCAATCGCCGCTGCTGGCGATGGCCAGCGCGATCCCGCGCACCCCGCGCCACACGGTGCTGGTGGTGGGCGACAGCCTGTCGGCCGAATACGGTTTGCCGCGTGGCAGCGGCTGGGTGGCGCTGCTCGAGCAGCGGCTCGATCTCGAACGTCTGTCGGCGCGCGTGGTCAACGCCAGCATCAGCGGCGACACCACCGCCGGCGGTGTGTCACGCCTGGGCGCGCTGCTCAAGCAGCACCGGCCCACGCACGTGATCGTCGAACTGGGCGGCAACGACGCGCTGCGCGGATTGCCACTGGCCGACACCCAGCGCAACCTCACCGAGATGGCGCGCGCTGCCAAGGTGGCCGGCGCGCAGGTGCTGATCGTGGGCATCGAGGTACCGCCCAACTACGGCCGGCGCTACACCGACGACCTGGCCGCGCTGTTCGTGCGCGTGGCCCAGGATGAAGGCGCCTCGCTGGTGCCCTCGCTGCTGGCCGGCGTGGGCGAGGCCGAGTTCCAGCCCGACCGCATCCACCCGCTGGCCAGCGCGCACCCGAAACTGCTCGCCACCGTGTGGCCGGCGCTCAAGCCGCTGCTGCGCTGAGGGCGCAGCGAGCGCTGTCGGGCGTCAGTTCGCGCGGCGCCGCTCGCGCTCCGCGTCGTCAGATCCACCGGGGAACACTGGCGTCGGACGCTGACGGCGCTGATCGGCCTCGTCACGCGGCGGCTCGGGGCGGCGCTGCTCCATCTGGCGCACAGGCTCCGGCCGGCGCTGCTCCATCTCGCGCGGTGGCGCAGGCGGTGGTGGCGGCGGGGCCTGCATGACGCGAGGTGGCGGCGCGGGTGGCGGCTCGACACGGGCCGGCGCGTTGAACACCGGCGCACGCAGGATCGGCGCGGGAGGCGCTTCGACAGCGCGATCCGGCGGGCGGCGGTCGCGGCGGTCCTCTTCGCGCGGTCGATCCGGCACAGGGGGCGCCATCACAGCGGGTGGCGGCATGACCTGCGGCGCCACCGGCGGGTTGAACACCGGCGCACGGCCGGGTGCCGCGGCGGGCGGCGCTTCGATCGCCGGGTTGCGCTCAGGCGGGCGCCGGTCGCGACGATCGTCCTCGCGTGGCCGGTCGGGCAGCGGCGGCAAGGCGCCCGGCTCGCGACCCACCGAGCGCGGTGGCGGCGGCGGCGTGCCGATGTCACGGGGTGCGCCGCGGCCCTGATCCGCACGCGGTGGCGGCAGTTGCGCACGCTCGGGCGGCCGGGGCTGACGCGCGTCACGGTCGTCGCGACCGCGTTCGTCGCGGTTGCGCTCATTGCGGTCACGTTCCCGCTCCCGCTCAAAGCGTGAATCGCGCGGGTCGTCGCGCATCCAGCGCTCATGGTTGTCGCGTGGGCCCAGCGGGTACCAGTTGCGTGACCCGCCGCGGCCGATCGAGATGTTGATGTCGATGCCCGGACGGTGCGGCGGCGGGCCGTCGACCCAGCCGACCAGCGCGGGCGCGTAGACCGGGCGGTGCTCGTAGCGCCCCGGCGCCCAGCCCCACAGGGGGCCGCGCTGCACCCAGCGTCCGTAGTGGAACGGTGCAAAGCCCCACGGCGCCGCATCGACCCAGGTCCAGCCCCAGGGTTCGACCCAGACCCAGTTGCCCACGGTGTACGGCGCCCAGCCCGGACCGACATCGCGCGGAAACCACAGCGGCCCGTACTCGGGATCCTGCTGCCAGCGGCCGTGGCGGTCGAGCTCTTCGGCACCGGTCATCTCGGGCGACACGTAGGTCTGCGAGATGCCGCGATCGGCGCGCTCGCGCTGGTCGCTCCAGGCGCTGAAGGCATCGGCCACCGGGTCGACGATCGCGTACTGAAGCCGAGCGCCCGTGCCCATGAAGAACTCGGCGCGCTGGCCGCTGTCGATCGTCAGCGCCTGGTTGCGCCCGGTGAACTGCGCCTGTCCGCTGTACACGGTGGCCTGGCTGTGGTCACCCTGACGGTCGAAGCGGTACTGGCCGGCGCTGCCCGTGCGGAAACTGCCTTCGGCGGTGAGCAACTCGAACTCGCTGGCGCGGTCGTTGTCGCGCAGCCGCACGACCACCGAGCCGCGCTGCAGTTGCAACTGCAGGTGCGCGTCGTCCAGGCGCAGCAGCGCGATCTCGGTGCCCGAGTCCAGCCGCACCACGCTCGAGCCGACCCGCCACTCGGCGCGAGCCGACGCGTCGGTCGACAGCCGATCACCGGTGGTCAGCGGCCGGTTGCGCTCGGCGCTGACCCACTGGTTCTCGTCGGGACTGAATCGCCACACGACGCCTTCGACGACCGACAGCCGCCCGACGCGGCCGGGCAGGTCGTCTGGCGACACAGCGAATGCCGGCGTCAGCGCGATGGCGCCACACAGCCACAGCGCCATCACGGCGGCGCGACCGAGGATGCGCAAGGCAAAGCGAGAGGACTTCATGGTGAATGGACCTTCCTGAGGGGAGCAGTCGAACCGAACCGCGCCCCATGGGCATTGATGAGGCGCAAGGCGCGCGTCCACAGACAACGGATGCCAGGCCCGTGGCGCTGACAGCCACTCGCACGATGGCCGCGCGAAGGGCGGCGATCAGTCGTCGGCGTGTGCGTCGAGTTCGGGAAACAGCACGCTCGTGTAGCCGAACTGCCGGAAATCGCGCACGCGCATCGGATACAGCTTGCCGATCAGGTGATCGCATTCGTGCTGCACCAGGCGGGCGTGAAAGCCCTCGGCCTCGCGCTCGATGCGCTGGCCACTCACGTCGAACCCTTCGTAGCGGATGCGCGCAAACCGCGGCACCACGCCACGCAGCCCGGGCACCGACAGGCAACCCTCCCAGCCGTCTTCCTCGGCGTCGTCGAGCGGCGTGATCTGCGGGTTGATCAGCACCGTGAGCGGCACCGCGTCGGCGTCGGGGTAGCGCTCGGTGTGGTCGAAGCCGAACACCACCAGCGCCAGGTCCACCCCGATCTGCGGTGCGGCCAGCCCCGCGCCGTGCGCCACGCGCATGGTGTCGAACATGTCGGCCACCAGCCGCTCAAGCTCGCGGGTGCCGAAAGCGGTGACAGGCCGGGCCACGCGCAGCAGCCGCGGGTCGCCCATCTTCAGGATCTCGTGCACGCTCATGTCGGCTCCGCCGGTGGGTCGTTTGCAGGCGCCGCGCCGGCGCCCAGCAGGGCCAGCAGCGCGGCTTCGTCGAGCACCGGCACGCCGAGTTCTTGCGCCTTGTCGAGCTTGCTGCCGGCCTCGGTGCCGGCGACCACGAAGTGCGTCTTCTTGGACACCGAGCCGGCCACCTTGCCGCCGGCCGCTTCGATCAGGTCGCGCGCCGCGTCACGGCTCATCGTGGGCAAGGTGCCGGTCAGCACGAAGGTCAGTCCGGCCACGCCGGCGATGCCCACGGGCTGCGTGCCGCTGCCTTCTTCCCAGGTGATGCCCGCGGCGCGCAGCTGCTCGACGATCTCGCGGTGGTGCGGCTGATCGAAAAAGCTGCGCACGCTGTGCGCGACCACCGGCCCGACGTCCTTGACCTCGAGCAGCTGCGCTTCGGTGGCGTCCATGAGGCGGTCGATCGAACCGAAGTGGCGCGCCAGGTCCTTGGCGGTGGTTTCACCCACATGCCGTATGCCCAGCGCGAACAGGAAGCGCGGCAGCGTCGTGTGCCGGCTCGCCGCCAGCCCGGCCAGCAGGTTGGCGGCGCTTTTTTCGCCCATGCGCTCGAGTGCGCTGAGCTTGGCCAGCCCCAGCGTGTACAGCTCGGGCAGCGTGCGGATCAGGCCGGCATCGACGAGCTGATCGACCAGCTTGTCGCCCAGGCCTTCGACGTCCATCGCGCGGCGCCCGGCAAAGTGCAAGATGGCTTCCTTGCGCTGCGCCGGGCAGGTCAGGCCGCCGGTGCAGCGCCAGTCGACCTCGCCTTCCTCGCGCGCGATCGGGCTGCCGCACACCGGGCACTGGCCGCCCAGCCGCTGGTACAGATCGAACGGCTCGCCACGCGAGGCGGCATCGGCCGCCGGCGCGGCTTCGTGCACCACGCCGACCACCTGCGGGATCACGTCGCCGGCGCGCCGCACGATCACGGTGTCGCCCACGCGCACGTCGCGGCGGCGCACCTCGTCTTCGTTGTGCAGCGTGGCGTTGCTCACCGTGGTGCCGCCCACGAACACCGGCTCGAGCTTGGCCACCGGCGTGAGCTTGCCGGTGCGCCCGACCTGGATGTCGATGCCCAGCAGCCGCGTCATCTGCTCTTGCGCCGGGTACTTGTGCGCCACCGCCCAGCGCGGCTCGCGCGTCACGAAGCCCAGCCGCTGCTGCAGCGCGCGGTCGTTGACCTTGTAGACCACGCCGTCGATGTCGAACGGCAAGGCATCGCGCTTCGCACCCACCGCCGCATGAAAGGCCACCAGCCCGTCGGCACCTGGCACCACCGCGCGCTCGTCGCACACCGGCAAGCCCATGGCCGCCAGCGCATCGAGCAGAGCGCTGTGGGTGGCGGGCAGCGCGGCGTTGTCGGCGCCCCAGCCGCGCACCTCGCCCAGTCCATAGGCAAAAAAGCTCAGCGGACGGCGCGCGGCGATCGCCGGGTCGAGCTGGCGCACCGCGCCGGCCGCCGCATTGCGCGGGTTGACGAAGGTCTTCTCGTTCTTGGCGCCCTGGGCGATGAGCTCGCGCTGGCGCTCGTTGAGCGCTTCGAAATCATCGCGGCGGATGTAGACCTCGCCGCGCACTTCGAGCACCTCGACCTCGACGCCGCGCAGCCGGCGCGGGATCTGCGCGATGGTGCGGATGTTTTGGGTGACGTCCTCGCCGGTCTCGCCATCACCGCGAGTGGCGGCTTGCACCAGCAGGCCTTGCTCGTAGCGCAGGTTCATCGCCAGGCCGTCGAACTTGAGCTCGGCGGCGTATTCGACCGGCGGGTCGGTGTCGGTGAGCGCGAGCTCGCGGCGCACCCGAGCGTCGAAGGCGATCGCGCCGCTGGCCTCGGTGTCGGTCTCGGTGCGGATCGACAGCATGGCCACCGCGTGGCGCACCGGCACGAAGCCGTCGAGCACCGCGCCGATCACCCGCTGCGTGGGCGAATCGGGCGTGCGCAGCGCGGGCTGCGCCGCCTCGATCGCCTCGAGTTCCTGGTACAGCCGGTCGTACTCGGCGTCGGGGATGGCCGGCGTGTCGAGCACGTAGTAGCTGTGCGCGTGGCGCTGCAGCAGCGCGCGCAGCTCGGCGGCGCGGTGGGCGATGTCGGGCGCGCTCATCGGGCCGGCCCCCTCAGCGCTCGCGCCACTCAGCTGAACAGCCGGCGCGCGGCGGCCGAGCCGGCTGCCAGATCGCGGCTTTGCAGCGCCTCGTGCAGCCGCACCAGTTCGGCATCGATGAAGGCAAAGCTCTCGAGCGTGAGCGACTGGCCGCGGTCGTCGACCACGCTGGCATCGAGGTCGCGCGCCAGGCCCAGCGCGCTGGCCTGCCACGCCGCGAACGGCGCCTTGGCGGCATCGGTCTGCGCCACATCGAAGCCCAGCGTCAGCTCGCGCAGCGCGGTCTGGTTGGGGTCATCGGACAGCGCGGCTTGCGGGTCGAAGTTGAGCGTGAGCACCGGGGGCGCATCGTCTTCGTCCGACGGCAGCACCAGCCGCCCGGGCAGCACGCCGGGCACGAAGCCGTGGTGCGACGCTTGCTGCACCACGTAGCCCACGCTCCAGGCGGTCGAGCGCGCGCGCAGCTGCAACACCATCTGCGCGTCGTGGTCGCCGGCAAAGGCGTCGAGCTCGCGGGCTCGAGCGGCCACATCCATCATGTCGGGGAAGTCGGCCATGGCGCCCACCGCCTCGGCGAAGTCCTGCAGCTTTTGCACGAACTCGGAGTACTCGATCTCGTTGAGCGCGCCGCTGCGGTTGGCCAGCTGCAAGCCGGCCTGCAACTCGCCGTAGCGCTGCCCGGGCGCGGGCGACTCCCATTCGCCGTCGTCGGTGTTGAGCCCTTCGATGAAGAACGGCTTGCTGCCCGCGCGGCGGCTGCCCGGCAGGTGCGACAGCACCGCCTCGCCGCTGAGCGGTGACTCGAGCGTGAGCGGCACCACCACGTCGATCAGCGCATCCACGCGCGGCAGCACGCGCCGGCGCAGCGAACGCCCGGCCACCGCGCTGTCGAGCGGGGCAGCGCCCTCGCCCAGACCCGGCTCGCTGCGCCCGTCGGTGTCCTCGAAGTTCGGCGGCTCGCCGGGCACGGTGTCTTCGGCCTCGGCGTTCTGCGCATCGCCCATCACGGGCTCGCGCGGCTCGGCGCGCGCGTCGGTCGATTCGGCCTTCTTCGGGCTGGCCCGACGGGCCTGCCATGCGCCATGGGCAAGCACCGCGACGAGCACCACGCCGCCCGTCACCGCCAACGCGAGGGTGAGGTTGGTGCTCATGCGGCCTGCGCCAGGTTGACGGCTGCGGCCATGTCGACCGCCACGATGCGCGAGACGCCTTGTTCCTGCATGGTCACCCCGATGAGTTGCACGGCCATTTCCATGGCGATCTTGTTGTGGCTGATGAACAGGAACTGCGTGGCCTTGGCCATTTCCTTGACGAGCCGCGCGTAGCGTTCGGTGTTGGCGTCGTCGAGCGGCGCATCCACCTCGTCGAGCAGACAAAACGGCGCCGGGTTCAGCTGGAAGATGGCGAACACCAGCGCGATCGCGGTGAGCGCCTTCTCGCCGCCCGACAGCAAGTGGATGGTGCTGTTCTTCTTGCCGGGCGGCTGCGCCATGACCTGCACGCCGGCGTCGAGGATCTCGTCGCCGGTCATCACCAGCCGGGCCTGGCCGCCGCCGAACAGGGTCGGGAACATGCGCCCGAAATGCTCGTTGACCTGGTCGAAGGTGTGGCTCAGCAGGTCGCGCGTTTCGAGGTCGATCTTGTGGATGGCGCCTTCGAGCGTGGCGATGGCGTCCATCAGGTCGGCGTTTTGCGCGTCGAGGAACGACTTGCGCTCGCGCGAGGTGGTGAGCTCGTCGAGCGCGGCCAGGTTGACCGCCCCCAGCGCGGCGATCTCGCGGTTGATGCGGTCGATCTCGGCTTGCAGCCCGGCCAGGCGCACGCCGCCTTGTTCGATGCCTTGCGACAGCGCCTCGAAGTCGACCTCGGCGGCCACCAGTTGCTCGAGGTACTGCGCGCCGCCGAGCTGCGCGGCTTGCGCCTCGAGCTGCAGCGTGGTGATGCGATCGCGCAGCGGCTGCAGGCTTTGCTCGTGCACCAGCCGCTGCTCGTCGGCGCGGCGCAGCCGGGCGGTGAGGTCGTCGTATTCGCTGCGCCGCGCGGCCAGCGCCGACTCGCGCTCGAGCTTGAGCGCGAGCGCGTCTTGCAGCCCGCTTTGCGCGGAGGCGTCGTTGAAGCGCAGCAGCTCTTCATCGAGCTGCGCCTGCGTGATCGCGTTGGCTGCGACTTGCTGCACGGCGGTGTCGATGCTGCGCTGCAGCTCGCCTCGGCGCGCGCTGAGCGAACGCAAGGCGAACTGTGACTCCTGCGCCTCGCGCTCGAGCGTGCGCAACTGCTCGCGGGCGTCGGCCAGCGAGCGCTCGGCGGCGGTCACCGCGTCGTCGAGTTCGGCGTGGCGCTCTTGCTGGGTGGCCAGTTCGATGTCGAGTTCCTCGAAGCGCGCTTCGCCGACGGCGCGGCGCTCGTCGAGTTCTTCCAGCCGGGCATCGACCTCGGCGAGTTCGTCGGCCAGCTGGGCCGCACGTGCGGTGGTCTGCGCGTCTTGCTGCGTCAGGCGCAGCAGCTCGACTTGCAGCCGGTGCGCCTGGCCTTGCGCCTCGGCCGCATCGCGCCGCACGCTGGCCAGCTGCGCCGACGCCGCGCTGTAGGCCGCCTCGGCGCGCACCTGCGCGCTGCGGGCGTCCTCGGCGATCAGGGTTTGCGCGCGCAGCTGGCGGTCGAGGTTTTCGATCTCCTGAGCGCGCGCGAGCAGCCCCGATTGTTCGGAATCGGGCGCATAGAACGCCACCGCGTGCGCGCTCACCGCATGGCCTTCGCGGGTGATCACGAGTTCGCCTGGGGCCAGCCGCGATCGCGCGGCCAGGGCGTCGTCCAGGCTGTCGGCGGTGCGCACGCCGGCCAGCCAGTCGGCCAGCAGCGCGGCCAGACCGGCGTCGCCGATGCGCAGCCGATCGGCCAGGTTCGGCAGCCCGGCGGTGGCAGACGGCGCCGCGGCAGCGGGTGCGGCCGGCGGGGTGTAGAAAACCAGTTTGGCGGGCGGCGCATCGGCGGCAAAGGCGCGCAGGGTGTCGAGCCGGCCGACCTCGAGCGCCAGCAGCCGATCGCGCAGCGCGGCTTCGAGCGCGGTCTCCCAGCCGGACTCGATGTGCACGCGCGTCCACAAGGCGGCCAGGCTGTCGAGTCCTTGGCGGGCCAGCCAGGGGCGCAGCTTGCCTTCGGTTTGCACTTTTTCCTGCAGCGCGCGCAAGGCCTCGAGCCGTGCGCTCAGGTCGGCCTGGCGGCTGGCCTGCGCATTGAGAGCGGTCTGCGCGGCGCGACGCGCCTCGTCGAGCGCAGGCACTTGCTCGCCGAGTTCGGCCAGCCGCTCGTCGACCCGCGCGCTGGCCTCATCGGCGCTGGACGATTGCACCCTGAGCTGCTCGAGCCGCTCGACATCGGGCGCGGCGAGCTGGCCTTTTTCACCGGCGAGCTTGTCGCGGCGCACGGTGTGCTGGCGGCGCTGGTCTTCGAGGTTGCGGCTGTCGCTGGCGAGCAGCTGGATTTGCTGCTGCACGCCGGCCACCGCCGAGCGCTGCGCGCCGGTGGCGGCTTGCGCGGCACGCAGCGCGTCTTCGAGCCCGGGCTGCCGGTCGGCCTGATCCTCGGCCTGGGCGGCGAGCACCTCGCTGCGTTCATCGGCCGCAGCCATCTGTTGGGCGAGTTGCTCGAGTTCGAGCGCGGCTTGCTCGCGGCGCTCGCTCCACTGCGCGGTTTGCAGCACCAGCTCGGCCAGGCGCTGTTCGGCGCGCTGGCGGCCTTCAACGACGTAGCGGATGCGTTCTTCGAGCCGGCTGACTTCGAGCGAGGCCTCGGCCAGCAAACCCTGTGCGGCGTGCAGCGTGTCGCCGGCGGTGTAGTGCGACTGGCGCACGGTTTCGAGCTCGGCTTCGCCCTGGCGCAACTCGGCGGTGCGCGATTCCAGCGCGTTGACGGCGGCGGCCACCTCGCGCTCGACGCGCTGCTGCTCGGACGCCGCATCGCGGTGCCGCAGGAACCACAACTGGTGCAGCTTGCGCAGCCCGTCGTCTTGCAACTGGCGGTAGCGGCTGGCGACTTCGGCCTGCTTTTCGAGCTTGTCGAGCTGGCCGGCGAGCTCGCGCACGATGTCATCGACGCGGGTGAGGTTGTCGCGCGTGTCGCGCAGCCGGTTCTCGGTCTCGCGGCGGCGCTCCTTGTACTTGGACACGCCCGCGGCTTCCTCGAGGAACATGCGCAGTTCCTCGGGCTTGCTTTCGATGATGCGGCTGATGGTGCCCTGGCCGATGATCGCGTAGGCACGCGGCCCGAGCCCGGTGCCCAGGAACACGTCGTGCACGTCGCGCCGGCGCACCGGCTGGTTGTTGATGTAGTAGCCGCTGTTGCCATCGCGCGTGAGCACGCGCTTGACGGCGATCTCGGCGAACTGGTTCCACTGGCCGCCGGCGCGCGCGTCTTCGTTGCTGAACACCAGCTCGACGCTGGCGCGGCTGGCCGGCTTGCGGTTGCCCGAGCCGTTGAAGATCACGTCTTGCATCGACTCGCCGCGCAATTCGCTGGCCTTGCTCTCGCCGAGCACCCAGCGCACCGCGTCCATGATGTTGGACTTGCCACAGCCGTTGGGGCCGACCACTCCGACCAGCTGACCCGGCAGCTGGAAATGGGTGGGCTCGGCGAACGACTTGAAGCCAGACAGCTTGATGGAATTCAGGCGCATGGGCGAGGATGGATCCGCTGCGGACCGCCCCCGGCGGCTACGCTTAAGTCTTTGATTTGACTAGCAAAAATCCGCTTTTTGCAGACTTCTTCAAGGGGGTCGCGATGATAGCATTCGCCCATGATGAACTGGTTCAAGCGCCTTTTGGGCAGCGTGCAGGTGCCGCAGCCCACGCTGACTGCGCCGCCGCTGCCACCCCGGCATGCCGACCAGAACCCGGAAATGCCGCCCATCCCTGGTGTGCGCCGACCGCTGGTGGCCGCCAACGGCGAGGTCGCCGGCTTCGAGTTCGCCCTGAGCGCATCGCTGGAAGAACGGCTGCGCCGGCGCGACGATCCGGTGGCCCATGCGGCGCACGCCATCTCGCTGATGTCGTCCATGAGAGCGGCGCTGGAATCGGGGCGCATCGCGCTGGCCAGCCTGCCGATGTCGCTGCTGCTGCGGCCCAACGTCATCGACCAGGTGCCCGCTGACGCCTGGCTGTGCCTCGAAACCGCCGAAGACCCCCACGCCGATGACGTGGATCAGCGCGCCGCGCTCGCGGCCTTGCGCGGCTGCGGCGTGCGTGTGGGCATGCGTCAGCGCGAGCCGCTCAGCGCGCCCGTCGCTCGCCCGACGACGTTCGACTTCACGCTGCTCACGCTCGGCGACCTGGGCATCGAGCCGCTGATGGACACCGTGCGCGCGCTGCGCGGCGCCGACGGGTCGGCACCCATCGTGGTCACCGGCCTGGCCGACGTCGACGCGATCGAAGCCGTGCTGGCAGCCGGGGCCACGCTGGCCAGCGGCGACTTCAACGCGCAGGTGGCGGCACCCAGACAGCGCGCCTTGCAAGGCGACGTGCTGCGCATCATCGGTTTGCTCAACGCCGTGCGCGACGAGCGCAAACCGCTGGCTGACCTCACGCGCGAACTGCGCGGCGACGTGGGCCTGTGCTATCGGCTGCTGCGCCAGGTCAACAGCCCGGCGGTGGGTGTGTCGCGCCCGGTCGAATCGATCGACCAGGCGGTGCTGATCCTCGGCCGCTCGGAGGTGTACCGCTGGTTGTCGGTGCTGCTGCTGGCGTCTGTCAGCGGGCGACGCACCTCACGCGCGCTGCAGGAGGTGTCGCTGGCGCGCGCTCGCCTGCTCGAGTTGCTGGCGCGCGAGCGCGGCTCCGAGCCGCCCGATGCGCTGTTCACCGTGGGGCTGCTGTCGCTGCTCAACGTGATGCTCGAAATGCCCATGTCGCAGGTGCTGCAGCCGCTGCGCCTGAGCGAGCCGGCGCATCTGGCGCTGCTCGATCGCAGCGGGCCGTGGCACGAACTGCTCACCCTGAGCGAAGCGCTCGAGCGCCACGACCTCGATGCGGCGGCCACCGCGGCCGCCGGCTTCGGCGGCATCGAGCGGGTGTCGCAGCTGTCCGACGAGGCCTGGCGCTGGGCGCTGGCGGCGCACCGCAACGTCTAGCCGCGGGCCGCGCTCACACCCCGTGCTCGTTCAGCCAGTCGTGCGCCAGCTTCCATGCATAGCGGGCCGCCGTCGGGTCGTAGGTGGGACGGTAGTCGGCGTTGAAGCCGTGGTTGACGTTCGGGAACACCACCATCTGCGAGCCGCTGTCTGACCGGACCAGCCCGGCGCGCATCTGGTCGATCGCCGCGGGCTGAACGAAGTCGTCGTGGCCGGCGTACAGCCCGAGCACCGGCACGCGCATCGATGCGGCCAGATCGAGCGGGTCGTTCGGCCGGATGTCCGACTTCATGCCCTCGAGCAGCCCGTAGTACGACACCGCCGCCTTGAGCTGCGGGTTGTGCGCGGCATAGACCCAGGCGATGCGCCCGCCCCAGCAAAAGCCCACCAACCCGACGCGCTCGGCGTCGGCATGGCCGCTGTCGCGGGCGAAGGCGATGGCCGCATCGAGGTCGGTGCACACCTGCGCATCGGGCACCTGGAGCACGACGCGGGCAAAGATCTCGGGGATGTCGCTCATCGCCGAGACATCGCCCTGGCGCCCGTACAGATCCGGGGCGATCGCGAAGTAGCCCAGCTTGGCCAGCCGGCGGCACACGTCACGGATGTGCTCGTGCACGCCGAAGATCTCCTGCACCACCAGCACCACCGGGTGCCGGCCCGGACCGGCCGGCATGGCGCGATAACCCGCCACATGAGCGCCGGCCACCGCGATGCTCACCTCGCCTGCGGTGAGCCCGTCGGTGTCGGTGGTGATCACTTGAGCCAGCAGCGCTTGGGCCGCCCGGGCAAAACCGTCGTCGTCGGACTGCATGAAAACTCCTCGAAGCCGTGGGTCGAAACAGCGGCGCATTATGGTTTCAGCCCCTGCCGCACCCGCCCGGGCGTCATGACCGCCCCCCGATAATCAGCCGATGAATCCGCTGCTTGCCAGGCTCCAGCCCTACCCCTTCGAGCGCCTGCGCGCGCTGACCCGCGACATCACGCCCAACGCGGCTTACCGGCCGATCAGCCTGGGCATAGGCGAGCCCAAGCACCCCACGCCCGAGTTGGTCAAGCAAGCGCTGGTCGACCACCTGGGCGGTCTGTCGAGCTACCCGGCCACCGCGGGCGAGCCGGCGCTGCGCGCGGCCATCGCGCAGTGGATCTCGCGGCGCTACGGCCTCACGGTCGATGAAACCCGTCAGGTGCTACCGGTCAACGGCTCGCGCGAGGCGCTGTTCGCGCTGGCGCAAACGGTGATCGACCCGACGCGCGCCGGCGCCACCGTGGTGTGTCCGAACCCGTTCTATCAAATCTACGAAGGTGCGGCGCTGCTCGCCGGCGCGCAGGTCGAGTTCGTCAACAGCGACCCGGCGCGCCAGTTCGCCGCCGACTGGGACGCCGTGCCCGAGCGCACCTGGGCGCGCACGCAGCTGCTTTACGTGTGCTCGCCGGGCAATCCGACCGGCGCGGTGATGCCGCTGTCCGAATGGCAACGGCTGTTCGAGCTGAGCGACCGCCACGGCTTCGTGATCGCCTCCGACGAGTGCTACTCCGAGATCTACTTCCGCGACGAGCCGCCGCTGGGCTCGCTGCAAGCCGCGCAGCAGCTCGGGCGCACCGACTTCCGCCGGCTGGTGGCATTCACCAGCTTGTCCAAGCGCTCCAACGTGCCGGGCATGCGTTCGGGCTTCGTGGCCGGCGATGCCGACATCCTCAAGCAGTTCTTGCTCTACCGCACCTATCACGGCAGCGCGATGAGCCCCACGGTGCAGCACGCCAGCATCGCCGCCTGGAACGACGAAGCCCATGTGGCGGACAACCGCGAGCAGTACCGCCGCAAGTTCGCGCAGGTCACACCGATGCTCGCGGGCGTCATGGACGTGGCGTTGCCCGATGCCGGCTTCTACCTGTGGGCCGATGTGTCGAAGCTCGCCCCCCATGGCGATGACGTGGCCTTCGCCTGTGGATTGCTCGCTCAATACAATGTGGCGGTTTTGCCGGGTAGCTTGCTGGCCCGTGAATCGCATGGCGTCAATCCCGGCGCCGGCCGCATCCGCCTCGCACTGGTGTGCGGTCTCGACGACTGCGTTGAAGCCGCCCGCCGCATCGTGGCTTACGCCGAGTCGCTGTAAGCCCCTACCGATCATCGACCCTCCGGCCCGCCGAACGCCGGCCTTTTTTGCGATTGCCATGACCTCAAACCTCCAGAGCACCATCGAAGCCGCGTGGGACAACCGCGCCCAGCTCACCGCGACCAGCCACCCCGAGGTGAACGCTGCGGTCGAGTCGGTGATCGCCGACCTGAACGCCGGGCGCATCCGCGTGGCCGAGCGGCAAAGCGTGGGCCAGTGGACGGTCAACCAGTGGGTCAAGAAGGCCGTGCTGCTGTCGTTCAGGCTCAACGACAACGAACTGATGCGCTCGGGCGACCTGACCTTCTTCGACAAGGTCAAGACCAAGTTCTCGAACTGCGATGACGCCGAGGTGCGCGCTTCGGGCGTGCGCATCGTGCCGCCGGCCGTCGCCCGCCGCGGCAGCTTCCTGGCCAAGAACGTGGTGCTCATGCCCAGCTTCGTGAACATCGGCGCCTACGTCGACGAGAACTCCATGGTCGACGCCTGGGCCACCGTGGGCTCGTGCGCGCAGATCGGCAAGAACGTGCACCTGAGCGGCGGCGTGGGCATCGGCGGCGTGCTCGAGCCGCTGCAGGCC
>CANFXR010000032.1 GCA_947451035.1 Burkholderiales bacterium | reverse complement strand
CGAGGCATCCAGGATGCGGACCACGATCTTTTCGCCGAACAACGTTGGCAGCGTACTGACCCGAAAGTCGATCGACTTGCTTCCGAACTTCAGTTTCATCCGGCCGTCTTGCGGGACTCGTTTCTCGGAAATATCCAGCCGTGAAATGACCTTGATGCGTGACGAAAGCTTGTCCTTGATCGCGATGGGAGGCTGGGTGATCTCACGCAATTCACCATCGATGCGAAAGCGAACCCGATAGTGGTACTCGTAGGGCTCGAAATGAAGGTCGGATGCGCGGGCGTTGATGGCGTCGATCAGCATCTTTTGCAAAAAACGCACGACGGGGGCGTCTTCGACCTCCGCTGCCGGCTCTGCCGACTCTGGGGTACTGACTTCCTCGGTGACGTCGAACTCGAAATCCCCGGACGACATCGCTTCGAAGGCCTCACTCGCGCTCGCCCCACTCCCCTCAAGAATCTTGGAAAGCTTGTCGTGCTCGACGATGACCCACTCAGGTGTGAGTTGGGTGGCAAACTTGATGCGCTCGACTGCTTCTTGGTCCGTGGGGTCTGCGCCGCCGATGAAAAGCCGTCCGCCCCGCTTGCCAAGTACAACCACCTGATACTGCGAACACAACTTTCCGTCGACGATGCTGCGCGGCAACTTCTGGGGGTCGATGGCGTTCAGGTCAAGCACCGGAAGCGCCAGCGCCGTCGACAGGGTGTGCGCCAGATCGGAAGGGGACACGGTCCCCGCCTTGATGAGCGCCGCCACAAAACTGGTTTTCCTTTCGCTCGCCGACCGCACAAGACCTTCAGCGGCCTTTTCGGTGAGCTTGCCCGCATGCACGAGGACCCGTGCGACTCCTGAGAGCGCGGAGTGCGGTGTTTCAGCGAGCGTGTCGGCCATCAATGTCCCTGACTCAAGGCGGGGGAGTGCGGATCGGGCCGGTGTCCGCGCCGAACCACCCGAAACCAACGCAAGGCCAGACCCAGCCCGGTAACGCGCCTGACGGACCCGATGCTGGGCCGTCGAGTTTGTGGGCATTGGACTTCGGTCAAGGTAATCGATGCTCCAGCCGCAAACTTTTGGATGGTCGGGGTGAGAGGATTCGAACCTCCGGCCTCTACGTCCCGAACGTAGCGCTCTACCAGGCTAAGCTACACCCCGACTTTGAATCGCCGAGCCCGGCAAAAAGGGGCGGGACTCAGGCCGATCGCTCAAGAGAACGTTGGCACAACTTTAGCAGAGCCTCTTTGTGAACTGAGTTCTCAAGGACCGCCAAACTGCGCTGTGCTTGCATGGTTTCCTCGCGCGCTGCCTCTCGCGTCGCATCCAGAGCTCCCGTGCGCCGGACGATGGCAATGACGTCCGCCAGCCGCTCCACCTCGCCGTCTTGAATGGCCTTGCGAATCAATGCGCGTTCGTCTGGGTCGCCGCGCTCCATGGCGATCAGCAAAGGCAATGTCGGCTTTCCTTCTCGCAGGTCGTCGCCGACGTTCTTGCCCAGTTCGGAGGTCGATCCTTCGTAGTCGAGCAGGTCATCAACCAATTGGTACGCGGTACCCAACGAACGCCCATAGTCTGCGCATGCCTCTTCGACCTCCGGGGGCGAATTGGCCAACACAGCACCCAATCGCGCGCTGGCCTCGAACAGTTTGGCCGTCTTGTAGCGAATCACCTTGAGGTAGTCGCTGACGTGGAGGTCGGCGTCATGCATGTTCATGAGTTGAAGCACTTCGCCTTCAGCGATGACGTTTGTTGCGTCAGACAAGACCTGCAGCACGCGCATCTGATTGACAGACACCATCATCTGAAAGGCCCGGGAGTAGATGAAATCTCCCACCAGAACGCTCGCCGCGTTGCCGAAAACCGCGTTGGACGTCTCGCGCCCGCGCCGCAAGCCCGACTCGTCCACCACGTCATCGTGCAGGAGGGTTGCCGTGTGGATGAACTCCACGCTAGCCGCCAGTTCAAATCGCTCCGCACCCTTGAAGCCGAGGGCGCCTGAAAACAGCAGCACCAAAAGCGGCCTGATTCGCTTGCCTCCCGCACTGGTGATGTAGCGAGCGATCTGGTCGACGAGCGCCACCTCTGAAGTGAGCCGTCGTCGAATGACGGCGTCGACTTCACGCATTTCTGCATCCATCGCGTCAATGCTTTGAGTCTGATCCGCCTCGCGGACTTGGGGGTTGGCGCTCACGCGATCCTTAGGAAATGAGATCCGAAATTATAGAAACCGCAGCATCCAAGGCGCAGGCCGCTGATTGTTGCCACGCCAACGCTGAGAAAGGCCGACTTTGTGCTAAAGTGCTGGGTTCTGCGCGCGGTCGAGGGTCATCCTGGAGGCCGAAGGAGCGCTGGGAACCAAATTGGAAGGTGCTGATATGTACGCGGTCATTAAAACCGGTGGGAAGCAATACCGGGTCGCCACCGGCGAGAAGATCAAAGTCGAAAAAATTGTCGCGGAAGTCGGCCAAGAGATCACGATTGATCAAGTCTTGGCTGTGGGCGAGGGTGCCGAAATGAGGGTGGGCTCTCCTCTCGTGGCGGGCGTTACTGTGACTGCCACCGTCACCGCGCAGGGCAGGCTCGCCAAGGTTCGCATCTTCAAGATGCGTCGCCGCAAGCACTACCAAAAGCGCCAAGGTCACCGACAGTCTTTTACTGAAATTGAGATCGGCGCCGTCAACGGCTGACCCCAAAAACTCAATCCTCGAAAGTAAATCATGGCACAGAAAAAAGGCGGCGGCTCAACGCGCAACGGACGGGATTCCCAGCCAAAAATGTTGGGCGTCAAAGCCTACGGCGGTGAATCAATCTCTTCTGGATCCATCATTGTGCGCCAGCGTGGAACGCAGTTTCATCCTGGTGCTAACGTCGGAATAGGAAGGGATCACACCCTGTTCGCGCTCGTTGATGGCGAGGTCGTCTTTTCCGTCAAGGGCCCACAGAACCGCCGGACAGTGAGTATCAAGAATCATTGACCGCAGTGGTTTTTGTATCCTTGAGCCCCGGTTTACCGGGGCTTTTGTTTTTTCGAAATAGATCTATTCTGATGATCCATCTTTGGATTGAGAGAGATTTATATCTGGTTTATTTATCGAGTCACACCAATCCATGAAATTCGTCGACGAAGCTACTATCGATATTTCCGCCGGCGATGGTGGAAATGGCTGCATGAGCTTTCGCCGCGAGAAGTTCATCCCCTTTGGTGGTCCGAATGGAGGCGATGGGGGGCGTGGCGGTAGCGTCTATGCGGTCGGTGATCGAAATTTGAATACGCTCATTGACTACCGGTATGCTCGGCGCCATGAAGCTCGGCGTGGTGAAAACGGGCGCGGTTCTGATCAGTTTGGGGCTGCTGCTGAAGATATCATTCTTCGGATGCCGATGGGCACGATCATAACCAATACGGAAAATGATCAGATCATCGCAGAGTTACTTGTTCCAGATGAGAAAGTTTTACTTGCCAAGGGTGGTGATGGTGGTTTTGGAAACCTGCATTTCAAAACCAGTACGAATCGAGCTCCCAGGCAGAAGACACCAGGCTGGCCCGGTGAGAATTTTCACGTCCGGCTGGAATTGAGAGTGTTGGCTGATGTCGGTTTGCTCGGCATGCCAAATGCGGGTAAATCGACGCTGATCGCTGCGATTTCAAATGCCAAGCCTAAGATCGCTGACTATCCATTCACGACGCTTCATCCGAACCTTGGCGTCGTCAGGGTGGCACCAGAGCAAAGTTTTGTTGTCGCAGATATACCTGGCTTGATTGAGGGTGCCTCTGAGGGTGCTGGTTTGGGGCATTTGTTCCTGCGGCATTTGCAGCGTACGCATCTCTTGTTGCACATGATTGATTTTGCGCCATTTGATACTGACGTGGATTCGGTTGCGCAGGCCAAGGCCATCGTGCGAGAACTGAAAAGGTATGATGAATCGCTCTATGAAAAGCCCCGCTGGGTCGTGCTCAATAAACTTGACATGGTGCCGTCCGAGGAGCGTGCGCAACGCGTGGCGGACTTCATCAAGCGCTTCAGGTGGAAGGGTCCGGTCTTCCAGATTTCTGCCTTGACTCGCGAGGGCTGTGAGACCCTGATCCGTGCGATCTTTGACCATGTGGCAGCGTCCAAGAACAAGCCGCCCGTAGAGCCGGACCCACGGTTTTCCAGTGACTCGATCGGGGATGATGGTCCATGAACCCAGTGTTGCCGCGCGCTCGCCGGATCGTCATCAAGGTCGGGTCCAGCCTCGTGACGAACGAGGGGCGTGGACTTGACTCGGATGCCATCGGCAACTGGTGTCGACAGCTCGCAATCCTGGCCTCTGAGGGTCGTGAGCTGGTGATGGTGTCGAGCGGCGCCATTGCCGAGGGCATGAAGCGTCTCGGCTGGTCCGAGCGGCCGAAGCAGTTGCATGAGTTGCAAGCTGCAGCCGCGGTGGGCCAGATGGGCCTGGCGCAGATGTACGAGTCGATGCTCAGGCAGCACGATGTGAAAAGCGCTCAGGTGCTGTTGACGCATGCGGATCTGGCCGACCGGGAAAGATATCTCAACGCCAGATCAACGCTTATTACATTATTGAAATTGAATGTTATTCCTGTCATTAATGAAAATGACACCGTTGTCAATGATGAAATAAAATTTGGTGACAATGATACGCTTGGAGCATTGGTCGCCAATTTGATTGAGGCAGATGCGTTAATCATCCTGACAGATCAATCGGGGCTCTATTCTGAAGACCCGAGAAAGAATCCTCAGGCCCAGTTGATCCGTACGGCTTTGGCGGGAGACCCGGAACTTGAACGGATGGCTGGTGGGGCAGGGAGCAGCATCGGCCGTGGTGGAATGATCACCAAGATACTGGCCGCGAAACGCGCAGCGCGCAGTGGCGCCAGTACCGTCATTGCCTGGGGCCGAGAACCCAATATCTTGCTTCGGTTGTGTGCAGGCGAGGCGCTCGGTACGGAACTCTGGGTTCAAACGCCGAAGGTCACGGCTCGCAAGCAGTGGATGATTGATCAACTGCAGTTGCGCGGTGCGGTCATTGTTGACGCTGGTGCCTTGGTCAAAATCCGTGAAGATGGCAAGAGTCTGCTTCCAGTGGGTGTCTGCGAGGTGAAGGGAGAATTTCACCGCGGCGACATCATTTCCATCGTGGATTCCGATGGTGCAGAAGTGGCTCGCGGGTTGACCAACTATTCGAGTAGCGAAGCAAGACTCATAGCAAGAAAGTCATCCAATGAGTTGGAGTCTCTTCTGGGATTTGTCTGTGAGGCAGAAATGATTCACCGGGACAACATGGTTTTGCTTTAGATCTCCACTGTGGTTCAAGTTTTGTGGATCAACTGGTCTGATTGAGGCTCGATTGGTTTTTCAGTGGGTGGAGGCGCACTTCCCGCAGTTGGTGGCTGTTCGGCCCCCCTCTGATGCTGGGAGTTGCGGTAATCCATACTGAATTCGGTGCGCAAATATCTTCCTTGGCGTGAATTTGGCAAGAACTTCGACAGTTCAGTCAGAGCTGTCTGGTAGACGTCCCGCTTGAAGTCGATGACCACTTCCAGTGGTATCCAGTATTCATGCCAGCGCCAAGCGTCGAACTCGGGGTGGCTCGTGGCTCGAAGATTCATGTCGCTGTCCCTGCCGGTCAATTGGAGCAAGAACCAGATCTGCTTTTGACCCCTGTAATGGCCACGGGACTCGCGTCGAATGAACCGGTCGGGAACCTCGTAGCGCAGCCAGTCACGTGTGCGCGCAAGGATGCGGACGTGGTCAGGGAATAAGCCGACCTCTTCATGCAGCTCTCGATACATCGCCTGCTCTGGCGTTTCGCCGTACTTGATCCCCCCTTGAGGGAATTGCCATGAGTGCGTCCGGAGCCGTTTGCCCCAAAACACCTCGTTCCTGTGGTTGAGCAGCACGATCCCGACGTTGGGTCTGAACCCCTCACGGTCGAGCATAATCTTCTCCGGAATCTCTAGTTATTTTCATTATTGCATTGGGTATGGGCAGGGCAAGCTTCTGGCCCTCTGATCCCCCCTGTGCTGACAGCTCACTGTCGGCGAATGCGCTTATTTGGAGCCCACCAGGGCTCATGTCGTCATGAAACTCTCCCAGTTCTTTATTTCCACCCTGAAGGAAGCTCCAGCGGAAGCCGAGGTGGTCAGCCACCAACTGATGCTCCGTGCCGGCTTCATCAAGCGCCTGAGCGCTGGGATCTACTCCTACATGCCGATGGGCCTGCGGGTCATCCGCAAGGTGGAGGCGATCGTGCGAGAAGAGATGATTCGCGCCGGTGCTGTCGAGTTGCTGATGCCCTTGGTGCAGCCCGCCGAGTTGTGGCAAGAAACTGGACGCTTTGACAAGATGGGTCCTGAGTTGCTGCGGGTCAAGGACCGGCACGACAGGGATTTCATCATTCAGCCGACCAGCGAGGAGGTCATCACCGACATCGCTCGACAGGAGCTTCGCAGCTATCGCTCGCTGCCCAAGAACTTTTTTCACATCCAGACGAAATTTCGCGACGAGCGTCGGCCGCGTTTCGGTGTGATGCGCGGCCGCGAGTTCACGATGAAGGACGCTTATTCCTTCGATCGGGATGTGCCTTCAGCGGGCAAGAGTTATGACGCCATGTACGCGGCCTATGTGCGGATTTTCGGCCGGCTGGGGTTGACCTTTCGTGCGGTGGCGGCGGACACCGGCGCCATTGGTGGTGACCGCTCCCACGAATTTCAGGTGATCGCGGAGACAGGCGAGGATGCAGTGGTCTACTGCCCGCAGTCGAGCTACGCGGCGAATATCGAGTTGGCTGAAGCCTTGTCGCTGATCGAAGTGCGCGGTGGCGCATCTCAGCCGCTCGCGAAGACGCCCACACCGGGGTGCACGACCTGCGAAGAGGTGGCGACCTTGTTGAGCATGCCGCTGGCATCCACGGTCAAATCCCTGGTGCTCGCGACGGAGCCACCCGACGGATCTGTCAAGGCTCAGGCTGCGTTTTTCTTGTTGCTGATTCGTGGAGACCACTCCCTCAACGAGGTGAAGGTCGGCAAACTGCCCGGGCTCAATCAGGGCTATCGCTTCGCGAGCGCCGCTGAAATTCTCGACAACTTCGGATGCAAGCCCGGGTCTCTGGGTCCTGTGGGCGTGTCCGCTGCGATCACCGTCATCGCCGATCGAACCGTGGCAGCGATGAGCAATTTCGTCTGTGGAGCGAACGACGACGGCTTTCACCACGTCGGCGTCAACTGGGTTCGCGACTTGTCCGAGCCGCATCTGGTGGCCGACATCCGCAATGTCGTGGAGGGGGACCCCTCACCGGACGGGAGCGGATCTTTGTCCATCCAGCGTGGCATTGAGGTGGGCCACGTCTTTTATCTCGGCACCAAATACAGCGAAGCCATGGGCGCCACCTACCTGGACGAGGCCGGCAAGCCACGGTTGATGGAAATGGGCTGCTACGGCATCGGCATCACGCGCATCCTGGGGGCGGCAGTAGAACAGTCGCACGATGCCCGGGGAATGATCTGGCCCGCGGCGATTGCGCCGTTTGCCGTGGTGATTTGCCCCATCGGTTATGACCGTTCCGAGGCGGTCAAGGCGGCCGCTGACGAACTGCACGCTTCGCTGCTGGCGGCGGGAGTCGATGCCGTGCTTGACGATCGTGGTGAACGACCTGGTGCGATGTTTGCCGATTGGGAACTCATCGGAGTTCCCCACCGGGTGGTTATCGGCGACCGTGGCCTCAAGGACAGCGTCGTCGAATACCAGGGGCGGTGCGACACCGCAGCGGCGGCGGTACCTCTGGCCGGCGTCTTGGACTGGCTGAAGGTGAAGCTGGCAACATGAGCGTCAGTCGGCGCACCCTGTTGGCTTGTGGGCTGGCAACGCTGGCCCCAGTTTCAAATGTGCGCGCCGGCGATCAGGTCGAAGAGCCGCTGGCCGATGCGGTTCGGTCTGCGCTTTCGGCCGCCATTGCAGAGGCTGCCCCTCCCAAGCCCGAGTTCGACACAACGCAGGCGCGGCTGGTCTATCTGCGCTGGCTGAGTGCAGCGAGCGAGCGGCTCAAGATCCGCAAGGCGGACTACGATGGGCGGGTCGAGTTCCTCGAGACCGTCTGGTACGAGAGCAAGCGCAAGGGCTTGGACCCGTCGCTGATCCTTGGCTTGATCCAGATCGAAAGCGGCTTTCGCAAGTACGCCATCAGCCCGGCGGGTGCCCGTGGCTACATGCAGGTGATGCCGTTTTGGTCTCGTCTGATCGGTGACGGAGACATCGGGCGGCTCTTCCACATGCAGACGAATCTGCGCTTTGGATGCGTGATCCTGCGGCACTATCTGGACCGCGAAGGTGGGGACCAATTCCTGGCGCTTGGCCGCTACAACGGCAGCCGGGGGCGCGCCGAGTATCCGAACCTCGTGTTTGCTGCCAGGCAGCAGTGGGACATCCGGCTCGTCTGAACTCGGCCCCGGATCAAAGTCCGGTCCACGCCTGAGGTGCGGCTGATTCGATGCCCATCAAGGCCAGCACACGCTCGACGCTGTCGTTGACCATTTCGTCGATCGTGAGTCGACCGAGATAGAAGGCCGGCAGTGGCGGAAAGATGATCCCGCCCATTTCGGTGACGGACGTCATGTTGCGCAGGTGCGCCAGATTGAACGGGGTTTCACGCACCATCAACACCAGCTTGCGGCGCTCCTTCAAGGCCACGTCAGCCGCGCGGGTCAGCAGGTTGTCGGACAGGCCATGCGCCACGGCCGCCAGGGTTTTCATCGAACACGGGGCAATCACCATCGCGTGCGTGGCGAACGAGCCGCTGGCGATGGTGGCGCCGATATCGGAAGGGTTGTGGCAATGATCGGCCAGACCTTCAAGAGCGGAGCGATCAAGCCCCAACTCATGGTGCGCGTTCAGCACGCCCGCGGGGCTGGCCACCAGGTGGGTCTCGCAGCCGGCTTGCCTGCAGCGCTGCAGCAAGCGCACACCGTAGATGGCACCCGACGCGCCGGAAATGCCGACCACCACCTTGGGCGCAGAGCCCGTTGAGCGGTTCATGTGCGGTGTGGGCCGTGCCAGGGTCAGGCCTTCAACAAACCTTGCAATTCGCCTGCCTCATGCATCTCAGCGAGGATGTCGGAGCCGCCGACGAATTCACCCTTCACGTACAGCTGAGGAATCGTCGGCCAGTTCGCGTATTCCTTGATGCCTTGGCGGATTTCGTCATCTTCCAGAACGTTGAAAGTCTTGACGTCCGTGGCGCCGCAGGCCTTCAGGATCTGGATGACCCGACCCGAAAATCCGCACATGGGGAACTGTGCTGTTCCTTTCATGAACAAGACGATGTGGTTGCCTTTGACGATGTCATCGATACGCTTGAGGGTGTCGCTCATGGGTGCTCCGGATGGCGATTGGGGGGTCTTTAGACAGCGGAGGAGACTACACGAAACGCCGACATGGCCGCTTGTAAGACCCTTCCACCCGTACAGCGTTCAATGCCTGCCAGATCCCTGACGGTTTGCACCTCGGTGAAGTCGGCGATGGTGAGCCGCTGGCGAACCCACGCTGCTTGATCGTGGCCGTGTTCA
Source organism: Burkholderiales bacterium (assembly GCA_947451035.1). Lineage (GTDB taxonomy): Bacteria > Pseudomonadota > Gammaproteobacteria > Burkholderiales > Burkholderiaceae_C > PBB1. The sequence goes on along the minus strand of CANFXR010000032.1, from coordinate 18,541 downwards.
AGCAGTAGCCATCCACCGGGCACCAGATGATCGGGCGCGCCGGCGATGATGCAGTCCAGATCGGCGAGTCCGTTTTCCTGGGCAATCAAGGCACTTTGCGGTTCGTGCCGCAGGGCGGCCAGATGCTCGTCGCCGGGGGCGATGTACGGAGGGTTGGCCAAGGCGAGGTCAAAGCACTGGCCTGGAACAGCGGCCCACCAGCTTCCCCGAGCGAGCGTGACCGGCAGATTCAGCGCTTGCGAGTTGCGGCCCGCGGTTGCCAGAGCCGTCGGGCTCTCATCCACGGCGGTGACCTCTGCCGCCGGACAGCCGTTCTTGATCGACAGCGCGATGGCCCCGCTGCCCGTGCCCAGATCGATGACACGGCACTCGGCCGCCGATGGCCGGGTTTGGAGCACACGCAGTCCCCAGTCGACCAGCAGCTCGGTTTCGGGGCGCGGAACCAGCACCGACGCATCCACCTGAAGCCTCAGCCCATGAAACTCCTTCTCGCCCAGCAGATAGGCCAGCGGCTCGCCATCACGCCGGCGCCGCAGCCACTGCTCGAATGCTGCGCCGTGCGTCTGACACAGAGGTTCATCATCGTGAGCGATCAACCAACTGCGCGGGCGATCCAGCAGCGCAGCAAGCATCAGTTGGGCATCCAGCCTGTCCACGTCGTGCAACTTTGCGCATGCCAACGCCTGCGCAATCGACTGCGGGTCTTCAGCCTTTTCCGGGTTCACGTCTCGCCGCTTTCAAGCGCGGCCAACTGCTCGGCAGCGCTGGCCGCCTGCAGCGATGAGACCACCTCATCGATGTCGCCGTCCAAGACGGCCTGCAGCTTGTACAGCGTGAGGTTGATGCGGTGATCGGTCAGGCGGCCCTGGGGAAAGTTGTAGGTGCGTATGCGATCGCTGCGATCACCACTGCCGATCAACCCCTTGCGCGTGGCGGCGTCTTTCGTCGCACGCTCGGTCCGGTCCTTGTCACGCAAACGAGCGGTCAGCACGGACAGTGCCTTGGCCTTGTTGCGGTGCTGCGATCGGTCGTCCTGGCACTCGGCCACCAGGCCGGTGGGAAGGTGCGTGACCCGTATGGCGCTGTCGGTCTTGTTCACGTGCTGCCCACCTGCACCGCTGGCGCGGAAGGTGTCTATGCGCAGGTCTGCCGGGTTGAGTTGCACCTCCTCAGCCTCGTCGGGCTCCGGCAGTACCGCGACGGTACAGGCGCTTGTGTGGATGCGTCCCTGGGTTTCCGTCACGGGCACACGCTGTACCCGGTGGCCACCCGATTCGAACTTGAGCTGGCCGTAGACGTTGTCGCCTTCGATGCGCAACACCACCTCCTTGTAGCCACCGAGGTCCGACACACTTTCTGACATCAACTCGGTCCGCCAGCCACGGCGCTCTGCATGACGCAGATACATGCGGGCGATGTCTGCCGCGAACAGTGCGGATTCGTCCCCCCCGGTGCCCGCTCGTATCTCGATGAACGCGTTTCGCGCGTCGTCCGGATCCTTGGGCAGCAGGGAGGTTTGCAGCGTCTGGTGCAAGCGATCGAGATCGGCCAGCGCCTCGTTGATCTCGTCTTGCGCAAGGCCGGCCATGTCAGGGTCGCCGGCCGACTGATCGAGCAGCGTGCGAGCCGCCTGTGCGTCGCATTCACGTGTCTTGAACTGCCGGAACAGTTCGACCAGCGCCGAGACCTCGGAGTGTTCACGCGTGAGCGCTCGAAACCGGTTCATCTCGCCGGCGATCACCGGGTCCGACAACATCGCCTCGATTTCGTCGAGGCGATGAGCCAAGCGTTCAAATTGCTGTCTGAGGGAATCTTTCATCGGGACCGCTCACTCACAGGGTGAGGACTCACCATGCAAACCGATGAGGCTAGCACCATGCTCGCAGCCTGGGCGCCAGAACCGACACGTCGGTGTCAGACGTCCGAGTCGTTGGCGCTCGTGTCAGGCTTGGTCGCGGACTGACTGGCGAAGACCGTGTTGCGAAGGAAGAGGCGCGACACCGTTTGCGCGAGGTCGGCGCGCTGACCCGCCTCGGCGGTGTTCAACTCGACCAAGGCACCGTGCATCATTTTTTGTGTCAGCCCACGTGACATCGACTCCAGCACGGATTCGATGTCTTCGCCCTTGGCCAACAGCTTGCGCGCACGTGCAAGTTCGGCGGCGCGCCATTCATCGGCCTGGGCATTCAAGGCACGAATCAGCGGCACCGTGTTGCGCTGACCCAGCCAGTTGACGAATCCCCGCACGCCGGTTTCGATGATGGCCTCGGCCTGTTGAACTGCCGCCTGACGCTTCTCGCCAGCGATCTGCACCAGCGACGACAAGTCGTCCACCGTGTACAGATAGACGTCGGACAACCGGCTGACTTCGGGTTCGATGTCGCGTGGCACGGCCAGATCGACCATGAAAATGGGTCGACGTTTGCGTGCCTTGAGCGCGCGCTCTACCGCGCCGAGCCCGATGATCGGCAAGGTGCTGGCGGTACACGAGATCACCGCATCGAATTCACCCAGTCGCTGCGGCAAGTCAGACAGCGGAATCAACTCAGCGTTGAAGCGACTGGCCAGTTTTTCACCGCGTTCGCGTGTGCGGTTGGCAATGGCCATTGCACGCGGTTTCTTGGCAGCAAAGTGCGTGGCGACCAGTTCGATCATTTCGCCGGCGCCCACGAACAACACCTTGATATCGCTCAGATCCTCGAACAACTGCGAGGCCAGACGCACCGAAGCCGCGGCCATGCTGATCGAGTGAGATCCAATCTCGGTGGAAGTGCGAACTTCCTTGGCCACGGCAAAGGACCGCTGAAACATCTGGTGCAGGGTCGATCCCAGCGTGCCTGCGGTGTCGGCTTCGCGCACCGCCTGCTTCATCTGGCCGAGGATCTGCGGCTCGCCCAGCACCATCGAGTCAAGACCGCTCGCCACACGAAAGGCATGCCGCGCGGCGGCCTCGTTTTCAAGCACGTAGGCGTGCTCACGCAAGGCGGGGGCCGACATGCCGCCGATTTCTGCCAACCAGTCCAGCGCAGGTTTGACCATGCAGACGTCTGCGCCGACATACAGTTCGGTGCGGTTGCAGGTGGAAACCAGTGCCGCCTCGGGTGAGCGCTGCACCCGCTCGCGAAAAGCCAGCAGCATGGGCGCGAGCCGATCAGGCGAAAACGCGAATCGTCCGCGCAGATCCAGCGGCGCGGTGGCGTGGTTGAGGCCTAAGGTGAAAACGCTCATGATGACTGTCAACAAAAATTTACAGTATTTCCATCCACTCGCCCACCTCGAAATCACCGAGGTGGTTCAGTTTGTGTTTCCTGCGGCCCGCCTAGCCTAAAGACATGCCGCCATGACCGCACTTGACGCCATATTCCACTTCCTCAATTTTGCGGCACCAGCGCTGGCGATGGCTGTGCTCGCATCCACCGCAGCCCGGGTCTTGTGGCGCCATGAGTTGCGCTCGGTGCGCTGGATTGACTTGGCCCGTGTGTCAGCGTTGGTGAGCCTCGTGGTCGAGGCAACTGGGTTGGTGGTCACCGGTCGGGACGCGAAGATGGAGGTTTATGCCGCGATGGCGTTGGCGTGTGCGGCCAGCCTGTGGTGGATGATCCGACGGCGCTGATACTTCTCGAGCCTCAGGCGATGTGCAGCTCACCGCGCAGCGAATGGGGGTTCGCCTCGCTGATCCGAACATCCACCAGTTGCCCGAGCAGATCCGGCCCTCCCTTGAAGTTGACCTTGCGGTTGCAGATCGTGCGCCCCATCCACTCGCTGGCATCCTTGCGCGAGGGGCCCTCCACCAGCAGTCGTTGCAGCGACCCCACCATCGATCGACTGATGCGCTGAGCGTTGTCTTCAATCGCAGCTTGCAAGGTCTGCAGACGCTGAAGCTTGACGGCATGCGGCGTGTCGTCTTGCAGCGACGCAGCGGGAGTGCCAGGCCGCGGACTGAAGATGAAGCTGAAGCTGCTGTCGAATCCGACGTCGTCGATCAACTTCATCATCTTGGCGAAGTCCTCGTCGGTCTCGCCGGGAAATCCCACGATGAAGTCGCTCGACAGTCGAAGATTGGGTCGCACGGCTCGCAACTTGCGCACGGTGCTCTTGTATTCCATGGCGGTGTAGCCGCGCTTCATCGCCATCAGGATGCGGTCGCTGCCGTGCTGCACGGGCAGATGCAGGTGGTCGACCAGTTGCGGAATGCGCGCATACACATCGATCAAGCGCTGCGTGAATTCGTTCGGGTGGCTCGTCGTGTAGCGCAGGCGTTCGATGCCGGGAATCTTGGCCACGTATTCAAGCAGCAGAGCGAAGTCGGCCATTTCGGCACCGTCGTCACCGCGCCGGCCCATCGAGCCTCGGTAGGCGTTGACGTTTTGGCCCAGCAGGTTGATTTCCTTGACGCCTTGATCGGCCAGTCCTGCCACCTCGGCCAGCACGTCGTCGAACGGGCGCGACACTTCTTCGCCGCGCGTGTAGGGCACGACGCAATAGCTGCAGTACTTCGAGCAGCCTTCCATGATCGACACGAACGCGGTGCCGCCCTCGGCACGCGAGGCCGGCAGGTTGTCGAACTTCTCGATTTCAGGAAAGCTGATGTCGACCTGCGCGCGCTCTTGCGACCTGCGGCGTTGCAGCAGATCCGGCAGGCGGTGCAGTGTTTGCGGACCGAACACCACATCGACATAGGGCGCGCGCTCGATGATGGCTGCGCCCTCCTGGCTGGCGACGCAGCCGCCCACGCCGATCAGCACCCCCTTTTCCTTCAGGTGCTTGACCCGGCCGAGGTCGCTGAACACCTTTTCCTGCGCCTTTTCGCGCACGGAACAGGTGTTGAACAAGATGAGGTCGGCCTGCTCCACATCGGACGTGGCCTCGTAGCCCTCGGCCTGCCGCAGCACGTCGACCATCTTGTCGGAGTCGTATTCGTTCATCTGGCACCCGAAGGTCTTGATGAACACCTTCTTGCCTGTCGATGGAGCGGTCATGGCTGGGTCCACGTCTGGTTACCGGCGTCGAATTCCCACTGCGCGGCTTGCTGCGGTGTCTGGGGCCAGGGCTTTTGGGCGATTTCTTGATCGCGCAGCACCCAGATGTCTCTCAACTGGCCGGCGTTGTCCAGCGTGTAATGCACCGTCGCCTTGGCTCCGGACATCGTGCCCGACAGCACCATCATGTTGCTGGTGTTGCGGATGCGCGCGCCCGGCGACAGGCGGCACGGCGAACCATTGAGCAGCACATCAGGCGGCTCGCCGAACTCGATCACTCCGCGCAGCGCATTCCCGGGAAACTGCCGCGTCGGCTGTCCCTGAGACCAAGCCGCCCCAGGGCACAAAACCAGCAGGGCCATGGTCAAGGCGATGAGCCGGTTCACGAAGAGTTGACGGGTCATCTTGTCGGGTCAGTGCGGCTCAAAAGGAACAACGGCTCCGGGTCTGAGAGACACGGAGCCGCGGACTGTTTGGTGGCGCTTCAGGGATTCGAACCCCGGACCTGCGGATTATGATTCCGTCGCTCTAACCGGCTGAGCTAAAGCGCCTCGAGCCCGTGATTATAGGGGGCTTGGGCGGTTCAATCCATCCCCCCGGCATCACCTTCGTGCCAACCCGACGCCAGCCAACCGCACCTCCCCGAACATGTTCAGTTTCTTCAAGAAAAAGACCCCTCCACCAGAGCAGGTCGGCCCTGCAACGCGGGCCGCTGCCCATGAGCCGCGGGTGGCGGTCGACGCTGCAACGCCCGAGCGGCGCAGCTGGTTCGATAAATTGCGCTCGGGTTTGCGCAAGACCGGCTCGAGCCTCGCGCAGGTCTTCACCGGCACGCAGATCGACGATGCGCTTTATGAAGACTTGGAAAGTGCGCTGCTGCTCGCTGATGCTGGCGTGAGCGCCACTGAATTCCTGCTGGCTGACTTGAAGCGTCGCGTCAAGGAGGCTCGCGCCACCGATCCGGCGGCCGTCAAGTCGCTGCTGATCGAGGCCATCACCGAGCTGTTGCAGCCCTTGCAGCGCCCGCTCACGGTGGGTGAACACTCGCCCACCGTGATCATGGTGGTCGGCGTCAATGGCGCGGGCAAGACCACGAGCATTGGCAAACTCACACGGCATCTGGCCGATGGTGGGCAGAAGGTGCTGCTCGCCGCTGCGGACACGTTTCGCGCCGCGGCGCGCGAGCAACTCGCCATCTGGGCTGGCCGCAACAACGTCGAGATCGTCAGCCAGGAAGGTGGCGACCCTTCGGCCGTGACGTTCGACGCGGTGGCTGCCGGCAAGGCGCGCGGCTGCGACGTGGTGATCGCCGATACCGCCGGGCGCTTGCCCACCCAGTTGCACCTGATGGAAGAGCTGCGCAAGGTCAAGCGCGTGATCGGCAAGGCGCAATCGGGCGCGCCGCACGAGGTGCTGCTGGTCATCGATGGCAACACCGGACAAAACGCGCTGGCGCAGGTCAAGGCGTTTGACGACACCTTGCACCTCACCGGCCTGATCGTCACCAAGCTCGATGGCACGGCCAAGGGCGGCGTGCTCGCGGCGATTGCCCTGTGGGCACGCGAGCGAGGCCGTGCTGTGGGGGCCACCGTGCCCACGGGCGCGGTGCCGGTCTACTTCATCGGGGTGGGCGAGCAGGTCGAAGACTTGGAAACCTTCAACGCGCGCGAATTCGCCACGGCGTTGCTCGGCTGACGGCGACGCTCAGCGCGGGCCGCCCATGCCCTTCATGGCACCCATGCGCTTCATCATCTTCATCATGCCGCCGCCGCGCATCTTCTTCATCATGTCGCGCATCTGCTCGAACTGATTGAGCATGCGGTTGACCTCTTGCACCTGAACGCCCGCACCGGTGGCGATGCGGCGTTTGCGGGTGGCCTTGATCAAGTCCGGCTTGCGCCGCTCGAGTGGCGTCATCGAGCAGATCATGCCCTCCATGCGCCGCACATCGCGCTCGGCGCGGTCCACGTCGACGGCACCGGCCTTGGCCGTCATCTGCGTGGGCAGCTTGTCCATCAGCCCGGCCAGCCCGCCCATCTTCTTCATCTGCGAGATCTGCTCGAAGAAGTCGTTGAGGTCGAAGGCGTCACCCGACTTCACCTTGTCGGCGAGCCTTTGCGCTGCTGCCATGTCGACGTTTTGCGTGACCTGCTCGACCAGCGCGACGATGTCACCCATGCCCAGCACGCGGCCGGCATGGCGTTCGGCGTCGAACACCTCGAGGCCGTCGATCTTTTCGCTGGTGCCGGCAAACTTGATCGGCGCGCCGGTGATCTGTCGCACCGACAGCGCCGCGCCGCCGCGTGAGTCGCCGTCCATCTTGGTCAGCACGATGCCGGTCAGCGGCAGTGCTTCCTTGAAGGCCTTGGCTGTGTTGATGGCGTCCTGGCCTTGCATCGCATCGACGACGAACAGCGTCTCGACGGGGTTGAGTTCAGCGTGCAACTCGCTGATCTCGCGCATCAGCACCTCGTCGATGGCCAGCCGCCCCGCGGTGTCGACCAGCAGCACATCGAAGTAATGCTTGCGCGCGTAATCCAGCGCCGCGCGAGCGATTTCGATCGGCTTGTCGGTCGCACTGGAAGGGAACCACTCCGCACCGGCTTGTCGCGTCACCGTCTTGAGCTGCTCGATGGCCGCCGGCCGGTACACGTCGGCCGAGACCGTGAGCACCTTTTTCTTGCGCTTTTCGATCAGGTGCTTGGCCAGCTTGGCGGTGGTGGTGGTCTTGCCTGCGCCTTGCAGTCCAGCCATCAGGATGACGGCGGGCGGCTGCGCGGCCAGATTGATGTCGCTGATGCCGCCGATGTCGTTGCCGGCCATCGTGGCGGTGAGCTCGCGGTTGACGATGCCCACCAGCGCTTGCCCTGGCGAGAGTGAGCCCACCACCTCGGCGCCGAGCGCGCGGTCCTTAACGCGCGCGATGAAATCGCGCACCACCGGCAGCGCTACGTCGGCTTCGAGCAGCGCCATGCGCACCTCGCGCAGCATGTCCTGCACATTGGATTCGGTGATGCGGGCCTGGCCGCGCATCGTCTTGACGGCGCGACTCAGTCGTTCGGTGAGGGTGGAAGCCATGGCGTTGCGGGCGGTGCCCGAAAGGGCAGAACGCGAAAGTACACTTTGACGATGAGTCTATCTTCAGGGGTTGCGCGATGACCGATGTGGCGTTCCCGACCTTGTTGGGCGGAGTCAGTGCCATGGCCCTGCTGGCCTATGTGGTGGCCGCATTGATCCCCGCGGGCTCGGTCGGTGCGTTTCGTGCCTGCCTGGTCCTGGCCTGGGTCGTGCACGCGATGGCGACCATCGTCGACGTCTCAGGGATGGGCTCGCAGGTGTCTGGCGCACGCTTTGGCTTTGCGCCGGCGCTGTCGGTCACGTTGTGGCTCGTGATCACCGTGTACGTTGCCGAGAGTCGATTCCTGCCGATCCAGGGCGTGCGCCGCACGCTGGCACTGCTCGGCGCGTTCGCGGTGCTGCTGGCGTTGCTGTTCCCGGGCGAGTTGCGCCCTCACGCCGGCTCGCGCTGGGCGCCCATTCACTGGGTGCTGGGCATTGCCTCGTACGGTCTTTTCGGCGCGGCGGTGCTGCACGCGGCGATGCTCAACCGTGCTGACCGCCAGATGCGCCGGAGCTTGTCCGAGAGCAATGGTCCGCGTGTGGCTCTGTCCTCGGCGCCCATGGGGCTGCCGCTGATGCGCCTGGAGCGGCTCACCTTCCGTTTTGTCTCGGCCGGCTTCGTGGTGCTGTCGGTCGCCATCTTCCTGGGCTGGTTGTTTTCAGACCCCTGGCGCTGGGACCACAAGGCGGTGTTTTCGATCCTCGGCTGGTTGGTCTACGCCGGCTTGCTCACCGGACGTCGGCGCTTTGGCTGGCGTGGTCGACAGGCCACGCGCTGGGTCTACACCGGCGCGGTCTTGCTGTTGCTGGCCTATGTGGGCTCACGCTTCGTGCACGACGTGCTGCTGAACCGGGCCGCGGGTTCCTGAGCGTGGACGCGCTGCGCTGCGTGGGTCGTTGAAGCGATGAAATTCCTGCTGCTGCTCGGCTTGTTCCTGGCGGTGGTCTGGCTGGCCCGTGGCGGCCGACGGATCCACCCGCGTGACGATGCACGACCCCGTCCGACGGGCGTGCCGCAGGCGCCGGCAAGCACGACCGAGGAGATGGTCGCCTGCGTGCACTGCGGCGTCCATCTGCCCGAAGGCGAAGCGGTGGGGAGTCCTGCTGGCTGGTTTTGCAGCGTCGAGCATCGCGACGTGCATCCCGGGGCACAGTCACGCTGATGGACAAGGCATCCAGGCCTCCCGAGCGCCGGCAGTCTGACCGCCGCCGTCGCGCGAGAGGTGTGCGGCCTGACGAGTCGTGGTTCGGCGCGTTCATTCGCGATGCCGACACGGTGTTGCCAGACGAGCCAGATGTCTACCCGGCTGACGTATCGGAAGGGCTCGATTCGCGCTTGCTGCCCGACGACGGCGTGAGCAGCGTGCCGGCCGATCCATCGACGTTTCACCGCATCTACCGCGCGTTCCTCAGCGCGCGCGCCGCGCTGGGTCTGGCATTGATCCTCACGCTGGGTCTGGCCGGATTTTTCGGGGCGTCGCCCGGCCGGGGCGTGCTGATGGGCAGCTTCGTCTACGCCGTGCTGGCCGTTGCCATGTGGCTGGTGCCGTCCGCGGGTGCGGCTGACCCGCGTGTGGCCACCGGACTCAGCCGCGCTCAATGGCTGGCGTGCATCGGCGTTGACATCGCGAGCTTCATGATCTTGCATGCGCTGTCCGCCCCCAGCAATCTGAACTACGTGGCGCTGCTGGTGCTGCCTGTGCTGATGGCCGGCGTGCTGACCCCGCGCATCCAGGCACTCGCCACGGCTGCGGGGGTGGTGCTGCTGCTGCTGGGCAACGCCTGGGTGGGGCTGCTCGCTGGCGGCGAGGTGACGTCTTTGCTGTCGCAGGTCGGCCTGGCCGGCAGCGGGTTGCTGGTGATCACCTTGCTGGCCAGTGAACTGGCGGCGCGACTCGCCCGTGAGGAGTTGACGGCCAGAGACAGCTTGGAGCTGGCGCGCCAGCAGGCACAACTCAACCGGCTGGTCATCGAGGAGATGCAAGACGGCGTTCTGGTCGTTGATCGGGCGGGCCGGGTGCGTGCAGCCAACCCGGCGGCCAGGCGACTGCTGGCGCGTCGCGGCACGGGCAGGCCGGCCCCGTTTCAGCTGCGTGGCGTCGAGGCCTGGAGCCAACTCGTGAAAACCGTCGAGCGCGGGTTCCATGAGGCCGTCTGGCCTGAAGCGGGTCGCGACGTCGTGCTCAATTTTCAGCAGGGAACCACACGCACGCTGCGGGTGAGGATCCGTTTCACGCGCGGCGCCGACGAGCCTTCGGCCGAGGAGTTGTGCGTGTTGCTGCTCGAAGATGTGCGCAGCCTGCAGGCCCGCATGCGCCAGGAAAAACTCGCGGCCATGGGCCGCGTCTCGGCTGGCATCGCGCACGAGATCCGCAACCCGCTGGCCGCCATCGGGCAGGCCAACGCGCTGCTGTCCGAAGACGCCGAAACGCCGCAGCAAAAGCAGCTCACGCGCATGGTCGCTGACAACGTCAAGCGCCTCAAACGCATCGTCGATGACGTGATGCAGGTGGCGCCGGGTGCGGCGATCGGCACCGAATCCATCGACGTCACTTCGGAAGTGGCTGCCGTGTGTGCCGATTGGGCCCGATCGAACTCGATCGACCCGGGCGAACGCAGCCTGCTCAAGGTCGAATGGCCCGAACAACCGTTGACCGCGGTGTTCGAGGTTGAACATCTGCGCCGCCTGCTGATCAACCTGCTCGACAACGCCAGGCTGCACGCGACCGATCTGCCCGCAGCCGTGCATGTGCGGCTGACCGCGCTGGACGATGCCACGGTGCAGCTCAGCGTCAGCAGTGACGGCGTCAGCATCCCTGAAGATGTCGAGCGCTACCTGTTCGAACCGTTCTTCTCGACGCGCAGTCGGGGCACGGGATTGGGCTTGTACATTTGCCGGCAACTGTGTGACCAGCATGGCGCCAGCATCGATTACCGGCTGCGCCCTCCTTCCGAATCGAACCGAAACGAATTCTTCGTCAACATGCGCCGTCTGGCCGTCGTGCCCTCGGGCCCCTTGGCTGCTCCCCCCGTTTTGGCCTGATCGTTCCCGATGCCGTCCTCCGACCCCCTCAGCCTGCTTGTCATCGACGACGAGCCCGATTTGCGCACGCTCTACGAGCTGACGCTGATTCGCGAGGGCTATGACATCGAGACCGCCGGCACCGTGGGGGAGGCGTGCGCGCTGCTGCGCGAGCGCACCTTCAGCGCGGTCATCACCGACATGCGTTTGCCAGATGGATCGGGGCTCGACGTGTTGGGCTTCCTCGAGCGCCACGCGAGGCACGAGAAGACGATCGTCATCACCGCCTATGGATCGGCCGAGAACGCGGTCGAGGCCTTGAAGTCCGGCGCCTACGATTACCTGACGAAGCCGGTCGATCTCAAGCAGTTTCGCTCGGTGGTGGCTTCGGCACTGGGTCGCGGTCCGGCCACAGCGCCGAGCACGCTGCCGTCGAGCCTGCCCTCCGGGCGCGCCGCGGCACCACCATCGCCCGCCGCGTGCGCAGGGGAATCGCCGGTAACTCCCGCGGTGCGTGGCTCGTCGAGCGTGGCGCTCAATCGCATGGCGGGCCCGTCGGCAGCCATGGACCAGGTGCGCATGCTGGTCGGCAAGGTCGCCCGCAGCATGGCTCCGGTGCTGGTTCAAGGCGAATCGGGCACGGGCAAGGAACTGGTGGCGCGCGCCATCCATGAAGTCAGCTCACGCAGCATGCATCCGTTCATTGCGGTCAACTGCGGAGCGATTCCGGAAAACCTGCTCGAGGCCGAGTTTTTTGGCTACCGGCGCGGCGCGTTCACCGGCGCCAACGAGGACCGCGAGGGGTTCTTTCAGGCGGCCGATGGCGGCACCTTGTTTCTGGACGAGATTGGCGATCTGCCCCTGTCGATGCAGTCGAAGCTGCTGCGCGCGGTGCAGGAGCGCTCGGTCAGACCCGTGGGGGCGGTCAGCGAGGTGCCGGCGAACGTGCGGCTGCTCAGTGCCACCCACAAGGATCTGGCGGCCGAGGTGCAGGCCGGGCGGTTCCGACAGGATCTGTATTACCGGCTCAACGTGATCCAGATTCGCGTGCCCCCGCTGCGAGAGCGACTGGGTGATCTGGCCAGCATCGCCGAGCAGTTCCTCGAGCGCATCTCGCGCGACGCCGGCATCTGGCCCGCCCCATCGTTAACGCCGGAGGCGCTGGAGCACCTGTCGCAGTACCCTTTTCCCGGCAACGTGCGCGAGCTCGAGAACCTGCTGCATCGCGCCGTGGCGCTTTCGGGCGGGGAACTCATCGATGTGGCTGACCTCGGGCTTGCGGTCGAGGTTGGCGCAGGTGGCACGCCGTCAGGTTTCGGGGGCCTCGGCGATGCGGGTGCGGTCGAGTCGCGGCCTTCGGTACCGACGGGCGCTTCGATGGCGCCTGTCGTTCCAGCCACCACTGAACTGCCCCACGATCTGGCCTTCCATCTCGATGAGGTCGAGCGCGACATCCTGTGGCGCGCGCTCGAGCGGCACCGTTTCAACCGCACTGCGGCAGGCGCGAGCCTGGGCCTGTCGCTGCGCCAGATGCGCTACCGGATGGCGCGCCTGAATGTGATGTCTGGCGCGGATCCTCAGGCGCATCCCGATGGCGATACCGACGTCGAGCGTGGAAGCACCTGAGGCGCCATCCGAATGGGACGGCGGCTGGTGGTCGCGTGCCCGGCGTTGCCCTTCACCCAACTTCGGGCCGCGGCCGACGGGTGTCGAACCCAGCCTCGTGGTCGTGCATTCCATCAGTCTGCCGCCGGGGACCTACGGCGGCGACGAGGTCGAGCGCTTCTTTTTGAACCAGTTGGATATGTCGGCGCATCCGCACTTCGAGGCGTTGCGCGACCTGAGCGTGTCCGCGCATTTCTTCATCCGTCGCGATGGTCACTGCATCCAGTTCGTGTCTTGCCGGGACCGTGCCTGGCACGCAGGGGTGTCGAGTTGGCGCGGCCGGTCGAATTGCAACGACTATTCCGTGGGCATCGAACTCGAGGGGCTGGAGGGCGAAGCCTTCGATGCAGCGCAGTACGCCAGCTTGTGCGATGTGCTGCAGGCCGTGGCGGGTGAGGGCGGATGCATCGACGTGGTCGGCCATGAACACGTGTCTGCGGGCCGCAAGGCCGACCCGGGCGCGCGCTTCGACTGGTCGCGGGTCATCGCAAGCCTGGGTTGGCCCCAAGGGTGTTTTCCCGAAGCCGTGATTGCGGGGTTTTGACGCCGGCCCACGCGAGCCGATCGGCAGCTTTGAAATCCGGCTGCGGCCGCCGATGCGAAACGTGAGCATTGGCGCGTGATGCAGCCGAAGTCTGGGCGGCGAGCCAATGAATTCGGGGCTTCGCGATCCGGCACTCAGCAAAGGCGCGGCGGCGCGCGAGACGCGCGCCGGGCAGGCATGCGCTGCCCCGCCGAACCTGCCGCACATCGTCGGCATCGAGCGCGGTGATTTTTCAGCTGACACACTATCGGTAGTGCTTGAAGGTCACCCAACCCACAGATATAGTGTGTGCATGCTAAAGATCGCATCTGCCGACTCCCGATGAGAAGTACGCTCTCGGTGCGTCAGGCCAGCGGTTCGGGCGGGCCAGTGAGCACGGCCGCGGCCCCCTCACGGCGGCACCTCCAGGCCGTCGCGATCACGCTGGCGCCGTTGCGCACGGCGGCGCCTCATGTGGTCGTGTTTTCTTGTTCCCTGCTCGGCCTGAGGCCGTCGCAGTCCCTGCGCTTTTCCCTTTGCCACACACACAGCGTTATTTGATTCGTTGGTATCGATGAGGTGGCGATTCCACCCATGCGACTCGAACGTCCAGACGATTTTCCGCATCAGCAGATTCAAAAGAAAAGGCCACCCATGCAAGCTATCGACATCGGCGCAGACACCATCGCTCCCAACCTCCATCGTGTGGTCACCGCAGCGCCAGCTGCGGCGTCTGCCTTCGATGCATTCCACATCCTCCGCCGCAATGGCGCGGTGGTGTCGTTCGAGCCCAGCAAGATCGCGGTGGCGCTGATGAAGGCGTTTCTGGCTGTGCACGGAACGCAAGGTGCAGCCTCGGCCAGCGTTCGCGAGACCGTCGACGTGCTCACCGAGTCGGTGGTGCGTGCGCTCTTGCGTTCGCGTCCGGGCGGCGGCACCTTCCATATCGAAGACGTGCAGGACCAGGTCGAACTCGGCTTGATGCGCGGTGGCCACCACGAGGTCGCTCGCGCCTATGTGCTTTACCGCGAGCGCCGCTCGCAAGAGCGTTCGAAGCAGGCGCAGCCCGCGGTGGTGGCCGAGGCCACGCTCAATGTGATCGATGGCGGCCGCCGCGTGCCGCTCGACTGGCCGCGCCTGCACACGATCGTGCAAGCCGCCTGCGAGGGCCTGGGATCCGACGTGCGGGCCGAGCCCATCCTGGCCGAAACGCGCCGCAACTTGTATGACGGTGTCCCCATCGACGAGGTGCACAAGGCGTCGATCCTCGCATCGCGCACGCTGATCGAAAAAGATCCGGGCTACACGCGTGTCACCGCGCGCTTGCTGCTGCACACGATCCGCCGCGAGATCCTGGGTGAAGAGGTGCTGCAAGGCGACATGCACACCCGCTACGCCGAGTACTTCCCGGGCTACGTCCGGCAAGGCGTTCAAGCCGAGTTGCTCGACGACCGGATGATGCAGTTCGACATGGCCCGGCTGGGTGCTGCCTTGAAGGCCGAGCGCGACCTGCAGTTCGATTACCTGGGCCTGCAAACCCTGTACGACCGCTACTTCCTGCACATCGACGAGAAGCGCATCGAAATGCCGCAGGCGTTCTTCATGCGCGTGGCGATGGGCTTGTCCCTCAACGAGATCGACCGCGAAGCCCGCGCGATCGAGTTCTACGAGGTGCTCTCGACGTTCGACTTCATGAGCTCGACGCCGACCTTGTTCAACGCCGGCACCCGTCGCTCGCAGCTCTCGAGCTGCTACCTGACCACGGTGGCCGACGATCTGGAAGGCATCTACGAAGCGCTCAAGGAAAACGCGCTGCTGTCGAAGTTCGCCGGCGGTCTGGGCAATGACTGGTCCAACGTGCGAGCGCTCGGCAGCCACATCAAGGGCACCAACGGCAAGAGCCAGGGCGTGGTGCCCTTCCTCAAGGTGGTCAACGACACCGCCGTGGCCGTCAATCAGGGGGGCAAGCGCAAGGGCGCGGTGTGCGCCTACCTCGAGAGCTGGCACCTTGATGTCGAGGAATTTCTCGAACTGCGCAAGAACACCGGCGACGACCGCCGTCGCACCCACGACATGAACACCGCCAACTGGATTCCCGACCTGTTCATGAAGCGGGTGATGGAAGGCACCGACTGGACGCTGTTCTCGCCGAGCACCTGCCCCGACCTGCACGACACGTTCGGCCGCGAGTTCGAGACCATCTACACCGCCTACGAAGCGCGCGCTGCCAGCGGCGAGATCAAGCTGCACAAGAAGGTGCCTGCGCGTGACCTGTGGCGCAAGATGCTTTCGATGCTGTTCGAGACCGGGCACCCCTGGATCACCTTCAAGGATGCCTGCAACGTGCGCTCGCCGCAGCAGCACGTGGGTGTCGTGCACTCAAGCAATCTGTGCACCGAGATCACGCTCAACACCAGCGAGACCGAAATCGCGGTGTGCAACCTGGGTTCGGTGAACCTGGCGCGCCACCTGACCGATGGCCCAGACGGCAAGCAGATCGATCACGCGAAGCTCAAGCGCACGGTGTCGACCGCCATGCGCATGCTCGACAACGTCATCGACATCAACTACTACGCGGTCAAGAAGGCGCGTGACTCCAACCTGCGCCACCGTCCGGTGGGTCTGGGCATCATGGGCTTCCAGGACGCGCTGCACGAGCTGCGCGTGCCGTACGCCTCCGAGGCGGCCGTCAATTTCGCCGATCAGTCGATGGAAGCCGTGTGCTATCACGCTTACTGGGCGTCGACCGAACTCGCGGCCGAGCGCGGCCGCTACTCCAGCTACCGCGGTTCGTTGTGGGATCGCGGCATCCTGCCGATCGACTCGCTCGACCTGCTGGCCGAAGCGCGCGGTGGTTACGTCGAAGTCGATCGCAGCAGCCGCATCGACTGGACCGCATTGCGCGCGCGCATCGCCGAGCACGGCATGCGCAACTCCAACTGCGTGGCGATCGCACCCACGGCCACCATCTCCAACATCATCGGCGTGAGCGCATCGATCGAGCCGTCGTTTGGCAACCTGTCGGTCAAGGCCAACCTGTCGGGCGACTTCACCGTGCTCAACGAGTACCTGGTGCGCGATCTGAAGCAGCTCGGCCTGTGGGACGACGTGATGGTCATGGACCTCAAGCACTTCGAGGGTTCGCTGCGCCGCATCGACCGCGTGCCAGAAGATCTGAAGGTGCTCTACGCCACGGCGTTCGAGATCGAAACCCAGTGGCTGGTCGAAGCTGCCGCACGGCGCCAGAAGTGGATCGATCAGGCCCAGTCGCTCAACATCTACATGGCCGGCGCGTCGGGCAAGAAGCTCGACGAAACCTACAAGCTGGCCTGGCTGCGCGGTCTCAAGACGACGTACTACCTGCGCACCATGGGCGCCACCCACGCCGAGAAGTCGACCGTGAAGTCGGGACAGCTCAACGCGGTCAGCAGTGGCGTGTCAGGCGGTGGTGAGAGCGCTTCGGCGATGGCACCGGCCCGCCAGATCGCCGCCGTGCCGGAAGACCCGGCCACGGATATCAAGTTCTGTGCCATCGACAACCCGGACTGCGAAGCCTGCCAGTGAGTTTGCGCGCTGCGGTTCGACGCCGCAGCGCAACACGCACGTTGGAATTGCCCGGTTATCGGGCAAGTAATGCTTTGTGTTTTGTGACATCAATTGGATAATCCTTAGTTACTGGAAGCGCACCATGTTGTTTTGGGAAGAAGAAATCAAATCGACCGTACCCCCTTCGGGAGCTTTCCCGAGGCCGGCGGTTCCCGAAATATTTCAGGATCAAATGGCCGAGCCCCTTGCATCGAAAGTGGTCGCATCGCGTGCCTTACCCGCTGATCCGGTTATCCAGCCAGAGGCCCATCAACCGGCGGGCGGTCGGCGCGTGGTGGCTGCCGACAAGCGCATCATCAACGGCCGCACCGATGTGAATCAGCTGGTCCCATTCAAGTACAAATGGGCTTGGGAAAAATATCTCGCCACCTGCGCCAATCACTGGATGCCGCAAGAGGTCAACATGTCGCGCGACATCGCGACTTGGAAGGATCCCAATGGTCTGAGTGATGACGAGCGGCGCATCATCATGCGCAATCTGGGGTTTTTCGTGACTGCCGATTCTCTGGCGGCCAACAACATCGTGCTGGGAACTTACCGTCACATCACGGCACCCGAATGCCGGCAATTCCTGTTGCGCCAGGCTTTTGAAGAGGCCATTCATACCCACGCCTATCAGTACATCGTTGAATCGTTGGGTTTGGACGAGGGCGAAATCTTCAACGCTTACAACGAAGTCGCCTCGATCCGGGACAAGGACCAGTTCCTGATCCCGTTCATCGAAGCGGTGATGAATCCGCACTTCAACACCGGCTCGCTTGAAAACGACCAGACGCTGCTCAAGTCGCTGATTGTTTTCGCCTGCCTGATGGAGGGCTTGTTCTTCTACGTGGGTTTCACGCAGATTCTCGCGCTGGGTCGCCAGAACAAGATGACCGGTGCGTCAACCCAGTACCAGTACATCTTGCGTGACGAGTCGATGCATTGCAATTTCGGCATTGACCTCATCAACCAGATCAAACTCGAAAACCCGATGCTCTGGACTGCCGAGTTCAAGGCCGAAATCAAGGCGCTTTTCATGAAGGCGGTTGATCTCGAGTATCGTTACGCCGAAGACACCATGCCGCGTGGCGTTTTGGGCATGAATGCGTCGATGTTCAAGGGCTATTTGCGCTACATCGCCAATCGCCGGGCGACGCAAATCGGTCTCGAAGCGCTTTTCCCGAATGAGGAAAATCCGTTTCCCTGGATGAGCGAAATGATTGACCTGAAGAAGGAAGGCAACTTCTTCGAAGTGCGGGTGACCGAATACCAGTCGGGTGGCGCGCTGTCTTGGGATTGATGTGAACGGATCAAGATTTTCAAATCGAGCGGTGCTGACGCAGAAGCAGCGCGATCGGTTTGATACCCCATTCATTGCACCGGGCGCCTGTTCAAGGCAGTTTCTGGGTGATGAATAGCTGTCTGACTCCGGCGTTTCGCCGAAACAGAACAGTGCTTCTTTAACTGTTAAGGAGAAACGTTATGGCAACTGCGAAAAAGGCCGCCCCGGCCACGAAAGCCGCCCCCGCTAAGAAGGCAGCAGCCCCCGTGAAGAAGGCAGCCGCTCCTGCGAAGAAGGCAGCTCCTGCGAAGAAGGCAGCCGCTCCTGCGAAGAAGGCAGCTCCTGCGAAGAAGGCAGCTCCT
>CANFXR010000031.1 GCA_947451035.1 Burkholderiales bacterium | reverse complement strand
CTGCCGGTGCGTGAGCCCCGACACCGCCAGCAAGGTGATCACCGCGCCGTTGTGCGGCAGCGTGTCCATGCCGCCGCTGGCCATGGCGGCCACGCGGTGCAGCACCTCGAGCGGAATGTTCGCGGCCTGCGCGCTCTCGATGAACTGAGCGGCCATCGCCGCCAGGGCGATGCTCATGCCGCCCGAGGCCGAGCCGGTGATGCCGGCCAGCGCGGTCACCGTGACCGCGACATGGACCAGCGGGTTCGGGATGCCGCGCAGCGCATCGGCCACCACCACGAACCCCGGCAGCGCGGCGATCACCGCGCCGAAGCCGTATTCGGACGCCGTGTTCATGGCCGCCAGCAGCGCGCCGCCCACGGCCGCCTTGCTGCCGTCGACAAACGTGGCGGCCACGCGGCGCCACGCAAACACCAGCACGGTGAAGATGCCCGCGAGCAAGGCGGCCTCGACCGACCAGATGGCCACCATCGGCGCCACATCGGCGACCACCGGATGCGCCAGGCCCGGCAACGTGACGGTGCTGGTCGGGCCGTAGGCGGCAGGAATCCAACCCGTGAACAGCTTGTTGAACACCGCCACCACCAGCAACGGGGCCACCGCCAGCCAGGCGTGGGGCAGTTGCGTCTCGGGCACCGGCACCGGCTCGTTGAGCACGTGCTGGCCGTAGCCCTCGCCGGCGGCCGCCGCGCCCCGGCGGCGCCACTCGAGGTAGCTCAGCCCCACCACGAAGATGAACACCCCGCCGATCAGCCCCAGCCAGGGCGCCGCCCAGGTGGTGGTGTGGAAAAAGGTGGTCGGGATGATGTTCTGGATCTGCGGCGTGCCCGGCAGGCTGTCCATCGTGAAGCTGAACGCACCCAGCGCGATGGTGCCGGGGATCAGCCGCTTGGGGATGTCGAGCTGGCGAAACAGCTCTGCCGCCAGCGGGTACACGGCGAACACCACCACGAACAGCGACACCCCGCCGTAGGTGAGCAGCGCGCACACCAGCACGATGGACAGCATGGCCTGCTGGCGCCCGGCCAGCGCGATGGCCGCCTTCACGGTGGCTCTGGCAAAGCCCGAGATCTCGATGAGCTTGCCGAACAGCGCGCCGAGCATGAACACCGGAAAGTACAGCTTCACGAACTGCGCCATCTTGTCCATGAAGACCCCGGCGTACACCGGCGCGACCAGCGCCGGCTCGGTCAGCAGCACGGCCAGCAGTGCGGCCACCGGCGCAAACAAGATGACGCTGTGGCCGCGGTAGGCCAGCCAGATGAGCAGGCCGAGCGAGAAAAGAATGATCAGAAACGACATGGCTGGCTTCCCGTGGAACGGTCATTGGATGGGTTGCCGGCAACCCCGATGAACGCGGGAAAATGTACGCCACGCCGCCATCGGCACCCGCCTGGACACTTGCCATGAACACACCGCGCATTGACCACCCGCGCCGCATCGAGCGGCAGATCGCCGGTCGGGCCACGTCGGATGGCGCCGGCGTCAAGCTCACCCGCGTGCTCACGCAGGACCTGCAGCGCCGGCTCGACCCGTACCTGATGCTCGACGCGTTCGGCAGCGACGACCCCGATGACTACATCGCCGGTTTTCCCGACCACCCGCACCGCGGCTTCGAGACCATCACCTACATGCTGTCCGGGCGCATGCTGCACCGCGACAGCGCCGGCCACGAGGGCCTGCTCGAGGGCGGCGGTGTGCAGTGGATGACTGCCGGGCGCGGCGTCATCCACTCCGAGATCCCGCAGCAGCAAGACGGTCGCATGGAGGGCTTTCAGCTGTGGCTCAACCTGAGCTCGCGCGACAAGATGAGCGCGCCCTGGTACCGCGACTTCACGGCCGACGAGCTGCCGAAGTTCGTCACACCCGGGGGCGTGGCCATCACCGTGATCGCCGGTGGGAGCCACGGCGTGAGCGGTGCAGTCACGCGCGACGTCACGGCACCGCTGTTTCTGGATGTGCACCTGGGCGCGGGCTCGCGCTTTGCGCAGCCGCTGCCGGCCGGCCACAACGCGTTTGTCTACGTCTACCGCGGTGCGGTGACGATCGCCGGCCAGCCGGTGAGCGCGCAGCGCATGGCCATCCTGGCCAACGACGCGCAGACCGACGGTGTGGTGATCGAAGCCGATGGCGACGCCCGCGTGTTGCTGATCGCCGGGCAGCCATTGGGCGAGCCGATCGCCCAGCACGGTCCGTTCGTCATGAACACGCAGCAGGAAATCGCGCAGGCGGTGGCCGACTTCCGCGCCGGCCGGCTCGGCGAGACGTCAGGCGACCTGTCGGGTTGACGCGGCCCGGCGGGCCTGCGACTCCCACCCCGACACGCGATCGCGCAGCAACTCGCAGCTGGCGCCCAGGTCAGCCGTGTCGAGCGCGTAGCACGGCACGCGCTGCGCCACATCGACCACGGCATCCACGCCACGCCCCGGATGGGCCAGCGCGTTGAGGGCCTGCGCATACAGGCGCGCGCTCGCCTCGGCCGCGCCCACCTCACGCCAGCGCGGCGACGGCAAGGTGCGGTCGTAACGCACGAAGATCACCGCACCCAACTTGCACGGATCGGCCGCACGGGCCGGCATGGCGCTCAGCGGCACATGCAGCGTCTCGCCCAGATCGATCGCGCCCGAGGGCGGCAACCCATAGCCGGGGGGAGGCAGCCGCTTCATGCACAGCGCGTGGGCATAGGGGTGCACCTGCAGCGTGGGCAACTCGATGGGGCCGAGTTCGTCGCTGAGGTAATCGAAACCATGGTGCAGCAAGCCCCAGGCGGTGGTCGACTTGCCGTGACCCGACTCGCCCACCAGCAAGAAGGCCTGACCCCCGTGCGTCAAGGCCGCAGCATGGAAGAAAAACAGGTCGGGTCGCAGCTTTTGCAGCCCCACCGTCACCGCCTTTTCAAGGCGAAACAGCAGCAAGCTGGCGCGCGACTCGACGAGGCTGCCGCGGCCGTGTTGCCACAGCGTGTGTTGCCGGGAATCCGCCTGGCCGCTGATCACGAAGTCGAGATCGGGCGCACGAGCGCAATCCGGTGCCAGCAGCGCCGCGTAGTTGGCCCGCACGATGCCGGCCCAACCGGCGTCCTGGCAGGCGATGCGCACATGCCGATCCAGCATCTGGAACGACATGCAATGCAAGGCTCTAACCGGTGGCCGCTGTTGAGGGCTGGTGACGTTCATGCGTTCATGAGCTGGCGCCGCGACTGAGACACGCCCGACGCACGGGAACCCCGTGCGTCGGGCGCGCCTGACTTTGACGGTCAAACAGGTGGTGGAGTCACTCCCCCGCCGGCAGGTGGACGCGTGTGCTTCCGATGGTGACGGCCGGAGCGCGTGGGCGGTGCCGTCCCGGAGTCAGTGGCTGCGACAGCCGGTTTCTCGGAACCTGCCTTCGCGTAGGACGGCGCGGCCGCCAGCGTCAGGATCGCGGGCGCCATGTAGGCCGCCCGCGTCACGAAGGCTCGGCGTGATGTGTCGGGTTGTTGATCAGGTAGAGGTGTCATGTCGTTTCCTTATTTCCGTGAAAAGGGAGGAAACAGACTAAGACGGGCCTCAGCGCACAAGATTGAGAAGACGCAACCGTTGCACAGTATCCGCAACGTCGGATCGGGCCGTCTCTTCATCGACGTCGAAGGCGGCTGCGAACGCGGCGGCCGTGTCCTGCAAGGAACTGCTGTGCCGGTACGTGCGCCAGATGAAACTCGCGGTGCCGTTCAACTGGTGAACCTGATGGGAGCTGCTGTCCAGCGCCAGGACTTCCCCGTCGACCTCGCGGAACACGAGTGCGCCTTCGTCCGAGGGTTGTGTGCTCATGGTTTTCCTTTCCCGTCATCGCCCGGCAGCTCAAAACGGCAGTCGTCGGATGCTGCAGCGAGTTTCTTTCTGCATGAGCCACAGGAAATTGCACACACGCAATTTCCTGACGACTGACCTCGGTAGCCTGTGCATCGAGTCAGAAAACTGCACAGGCGAAGCACACCATGGGGTTTCAGAAAGACGATTTCGGTGAGCGATTTGGCGCAGCTGCGCATCCGACGCGGCCCCTGGTCGCACAGTTGCTCGCGCACGCTGCGACTCACACGCCCGAGCGCGATGCGTGGCGGGTGGAGCTGTCGGGTGGCGTCGACGTCGATCGCCAACTGCATTGGTTGCTTGACGGCGGGCTGGGCCCGCTGCTGCATGGCGCGTTGGACGCTGCGGCGTGCGCCGGGTTGTCGCCCGCGCAGCGCTCGGCGCTGTTGAGCGCCGATCTCACGGCCCGGGTGCGACACGGCAGCCTGGTCGACACCACGCTCGAGATCATCGACGTCTGCGAGCGGCTGGGTGTCGAGCTGGTCCTGCTCAAGGGCATCTCGGTCAGCGAGCAGTGGTACCCGCAAGAGCACCTGCGGCCGATGGCCGACATCGACGTGCTGATCCCGGCGGCCGGCTACGACGCGGTGGAAGCCGCCTTGCTGGAACTCGGCCACGAACCGCTGGGCTTTGAGCCGGGCCTGGGACTGCAGCATGGCGTTCCCCTGCAGCACCGCGGCCGTCACTCGCTCATCGAACTGCACACCAAGCTGTTCAGCGATGACTCGCCGCTGTCGGCGGGCACCGTGTTTGGCACGCCGATGGTGATGTCGTGGTCGGTGCCCTCGCGCTATCACGGCCGCCCGGTGCGGCGCCTGGCGAACGAGTTGCAACTGGCCTACATCGCGTCGTCGTGGTTCAACGATCTGACCCTGCGCCAGATCCACCCGAGCTTCCTCGCATCGGTGTTCGACGCCGTGTACCTGCTCGCAGCCAGCGCTCGCACGCTCGACTGGAACCTGTTGCTCGATCGGCTCGACAACGAACTGGCCGCAGCGTCGCTGCACGCGATGTTGAGCTACCTGCCGCGCTTCGGCATCGAGCGGCCCGATGCAGTGGTCATGGCGCGGCTGGCGTCGCGGCAAACGCTCATCGGTGGGGTTCAGCTGGCACTGATCCATGCCACGCTGGACCGCCACCTGATCGCAGCGAAACCCTGGAACCATGTGCTGCCGCTGCCGGTGCCGGGCCGCTACAGCGCGCTGCACCAGATCAAGAAGAGGCTCGCCCGCCCGCACCACCCGGCCTGATGGCCGGCCGCGTCCGCCAGCGCTAGCGGCGTCCACCGTGGCGGCAAGACACGCCATGTGATGTCGGCGTCGATGACTGGGGGCAAACGCGCCGTGGCGTATCCACTCGGGTGGCTAAGATGCCGGCCAAACTCGCACGCCGCCCCATGACACAGGCCCCCGCCCTCGCTGATGACGCGCCCTGCGCCAACGCTGCTGCGCCCTTGAACCCGGCGCCGCAGCGCGTGTTCGTGATCGGAGGCACCGGCACGATAGGCCGCGCCACGGTGCGCGCGCTGGTGCAGCGCGGGCATGAGGTGGTGTGCTTCGTGCGCCCTCGCGCCGGCGTCAAGGGCGCACTCGCCCCCGACGACAGCGCACGCCTGCTGGCCGGCGCCACGCTGCGCTTTGGTGATGTCAGTGACCCTGCATCGCTGGCGCGCGACGGCTTACGCGGCGAGCGCTTCGACGCGCTGGTGTCGTGCCTGGCCTCGCGCACCGGCGCGCCGCGCGACGCGTGGGCCATCGACCATCAGGCGCACCTGCACGCGCTGGCGGCAGCCCGGCAAGCCGGCGTGACGCACATGGTGCTGCTGTCGGCCATCTGCGTGCAAAAGCCGCTGCTCGGCTTCCAGCACGCCAAGCTGGCGTTTGAAAAAGCGCTCATCGAATCCGGCCTGACTTATTCGATCGTGCGGCCGACCGCGTTCTTCAAGTCGCTCTCAGGCCAGATCGAGCGCGTCAGGAAGGGCAAGCCGTTTCTGGTGTTCGGCGACGGCACGCTCACGGCGTGCAAGCCGATCAGCGACGCCGATCTGGGCGCTTACCTGGCCGACTGCCTGAGCGATGCCAGCCGCCACAACCGCGTGTTGCCCATCGGCGGGCCGGGTGAGGCGATCACACCGCGCCAGCAAGGCGAGCACCTGTTTGCGCTGCTCGGGCAACCGCCACGCTTCAAGCACGTGCCCGTCGGCTTGCTCGACGCCATCATCGCGGTGCTCGGCTTCGGCGGGCGGCTGCTGCCCGCGCTGGCGGCCAAGGCCGAGCTCGCGCGCATCGGCCGCTACTACGCCACCGAATCGATGCTGGTGCTCGACCCCGTGACCGGGCGCTACGACGCAGCGGCCACGCCGTCGACCGGCACCGACACGCTGTTCGACTTCTACGCCGGCCTGGTGAGCGGCGAGATCGCGCCCGATCGAGGCGACCACGCCGTGTTCTGAACACGCCCGGCCGCCGCAAGGCCGTGGCCCACGCGGGCTCGAACGGCTGAGCGCTGCGCCCGGGGATTCATGAAACGTGGCGCGATCAGCCCAGTGTTTCGACCACGCTGATGTCACCGCTTTGCATCCCGTAGACCGCGCCGACGATGCGCACATCGCCGCAGCGGATCCGCTGGGCAATGGCGGCGCTTTCCTCGCCCAGACGATGAACCGAGCGGCGCACGTTGGCGATGACCGAGTTGTCGAGCACGCACCCGGGCTGGGTTCGCGCTTCTTCCACCGCGGGCAGGATCTCGCGCACGAGCGCGCCGATCGGACCGCTGAGATCGGGATCATCGGTGGCCGCCATCACCGCGCCGCACTGTTCATGGCCGAGGATGAAGATCAACCGCACCCCGAGCACCTCGACCGCGTACTCGAGGCTGGCGGTCACGCCCGGCCCGGTGATGTTCCCGGCAACCCGCACGACAAAGATATCGCCTTGCACCTGGTCAAAAATCAGCTCGGGTGACATGCGTGAATCAGAACACCCGAGGAACGCCACGAAGGGGAACTGCCCGCGCGAGTGATCGTGACGGTCAGATTCCGACACCGGGCGCACGGTGCGTTCATTGCGCATGTATCGCCAATGGCCCTCCCAGAGCCGAAAGACGGCGTCTTCCTTGGTCAGGCCTTGCCCGGGCGTTCGGCTGGGATCGCTGGCCAGACCCGGCGGGTGTTTTTCGTCGGTCACGGCGCACTCCGGGCGGCTGGTGGTGTTGGCTGACAAACTGCGTGTTCGTCTGAGTATCGCGGCACGCCCCGAATCCCGCGGCCATCGGTCTGGCGGTGCCCGGCATGCCGCCGGGCTCGCCGGGCATGGAAGCCAATGGCCGCGAAGACCCTGATGACGTTCTTCTGATCGACAAGGCCGGGCACTCGAGCGTGTTCGCGAGTTACCCGCAATCCTGAGTTGGCGTCCCGCTGATCCGCCACTGGCGGATCATTTCTTGACTGGTGGCGGAGGTGGCGGCATGGCGGGCGGCGGCGTCCAGCCGTAGGCCCCGTAGCCGCCCCCAGAAACGGCATTGCCGCGGGAGTACATGCACTGCTGGTAGGCGACGTCGTAGCGGCGCTGTGCGTTCGCCGCCGTGTAGTTGCTCTGGCCGATGCCCGCGGTGGCGCCCATGACCGTGCCCATGGCCGCACCCGTGCCGACGCCGCGATCACCGCCCATCGCCGCGCCGGCAATCGCGCCGATCACCGCCCCGGCGGCGCTCGACTTGAGCACCTGTTCGGCGGCTGCGTCATGCCCGGGCAAGCCGATCGCGTGCGATGCCCAGCCGCGACACAGTTGATCGTCCTGCACGAACACATCGAACGGCTTGGTGGGCCCGGGCATCACCGCAACCACCGGCCCGCTGGGCATCTCGGCGCAGGCCAGCAGCAGCCAAGGCACAGCGAGAAGCACCGCGGCAACCCGCATTCGGCCTGGCCTGCGAGCGCCTGGCGGTGAGTGCTGGATCTTCATCATGGAGCAGGGGCGCTTGACGGCGGAGCCGGTTCGGCCGCTACCGGCTTCCAGCCGCCCGGACAGTTGGCGACATACGGGTAGTAGCCCTGCGCCGCCTCACAGAAGTACCAATACTGCGTGGGCGGTGGCGGCGGCGGGTGGCCGGCGCGAGGCGGATGGGGTCGTGCGGGCTCGGCGTAGCAACCCGTCGCGGTGCTCGCAGCGAGACACAGTCCCGCCATCGCCCGCCACAACCTGCCGTGTCCAACGACGCGCATCTTCACCCCTCCGACTGAAAACCAGTGTCGGTCGACGGCATCGCAAGGCGATGAGCGCCGTCAATTCAGTTCGACTCGCCGGTGTCCGACGTGATTGAGACCCCTCATTGCAAGATGGCCATCCGGGTGCCACGATGGGGTCGGGCTGTTCGCTCGAGGGAGTGTGTGCATGTGCTTTTCGGCGCAAGCCAGTTTCTCGGTCGGCGCGGTGCTGCTCGGCATCGGTGCACTCACCTGGCGCGCGGCGAAAGGCTCCGGCGGTGAGGCGTTCGCCGCGATCCCGGCGCTGTTCGGGCTTCAGCAATTCATCGAAGGCCTGCTGTGGCTGAGCATGAGCCACGACGCACCGCAACTCGGCGTGGCCATGACCTACGCCTTCTCGTTTTTCTCGCACCTGTTCTGGCCGGTGTACGTGCCGCTGGCCGTTCTGCTGATCGAGCCCCGTCGGCAGCGCCAGCAAGCCGTGTTCGGCTGTGCGCTGCTCGGTCTGGCGGTGAGTTCGTGGCTGCTGTTGTCAATGTCCGAATACGGCGTCGTGGCGCAGCTTCACTCGCAGCACATCGAGTACGTCTCGCGGGCCGACCTGGGCCCGCTGACCATGCTGTCGTACCTGGTCGCCACGAGCATCAGCCCGCTGATCTCGAGCCACCGCACGGTGCGCGCCTTCGGGGCGCTGGCCTTGCTGTCGTTCGTCGCGGCTTACCTCATCTTCACGGTGTGGTTCATCTCGGTGTGGTGCTACTTCGCGGCGCTGTTGAGCGCTGTCGTGCTCATCCACTTCAGGACACGCCCGGCACCGGCGCTGAAGTCCAGCCCAGGCTGAGGCCCCACGTGACGGGTTCGGCATTGAGCAGCCCACCTTCGTGCGGGCGCCTGCCGGATGGCCCGATCCGCGCGCTCTGGCGCTGATCGAGCCGGCGCTGGCCGAGGGCGACCGGCTCGCGCTGGCCTTCACCGACCCGGGCATCGAGGGACAGGTCGGCCTCGCGTGGAGGTCACCACCCTCGAAACCACGGAATTGCTGGCATCGCTGTATCGCTGAACCTGCGCTTGCGCCACACCCAAAAAAACCGCCAACCCGCCCGGCCTGAACGGTCTGAACAGGCCGGAGGGGCTGGCGGGAAGGTGGACGGGTTGCGGGTCAAGCCTTCAGCAGAGGTGTTCGGTCGCAGCCCGCAAGAGCTGCCTCACTCATCGCACTGCTTGCGGGCGTTCGTGGCCGCTGGTGCGCAGAGCGCCCATCGCGCGGGTCAAGGCGTTGTCCAGTGCCGAGTGCCAGTCGCGGGCGATGGAGGTGATCACGAGCGTGCCGGCACGCTCGGTCTTGAGCTCGATCAGGCATCGCTTGTCGACACCGCCGTCAGCCGCGTTGATGTCGGACAGCTCGACGCTGGCTCGGGGCACGAGCCATGTCATGCGACGCATCACGAATTGAACACGTTGCACCGTCAGGTCACGCAACTTGTCGCCTTCGGCGTCCCGGGATGTGAAGAGCACCTGCATCGCAAGCTCCTGTTGCTGGAAATGCGGCGGACCATAGGGCCAACAGAACCACCGACAAAGCAGATAATTCTTCATCGAAAGTTCTGTAAAACCTGAGCATGAGTCTGAGCTTCAGCTACCGGCATCTCTACTACTTCTGGGTCGTCGGCAAGGAGGGCGGCATTTCCCGGGCTGCAGCAAGGCTCGACATGGCCGTGCAAACGGTCAGCACGCAGGTGCGCGAACTCGAGAGATCTCTCGGCTACGAGTTGCTCAAGCCGGCCGGACGCGGTCTGGTGCTGACGGAAGCCGGTGTGGCGGCCATGCAGCAGGCAGAACAGATCTTTTCGCTGGGTGAGCATTTGCCGGCATTCGTGCGTGATGCCGTCAGCGCACCGAGCATGAGACTGTCCGTGGGCATCTCGAACGGTCTACCCAAACTGGTCGTGCGCAGCTTGATGCAGCCGGTGATGGATGAGCCGCATCTCCGGTTGCTCTGCCGCGAAGGAGAAATATCTGAACTGCTGGCCGACCTGGCCTTGCATCGGCTGGACCTGCTGCTGACGGACCGCACGGCACCGCCCAATGTGAACGTCAAGGTCTACAGCCACTCGCTGGGCGCTTCACCGCTGGCCTGGTATGCGTCGCCTGAACTGGCTGCCGTGGCGCGACGTGGGTTTCCGCAGTCGCTCGCCAAGGTGCCGGTGATCTTGCCCACGCCAAGAGTGGCGGTGCGCGCGCCGCTCGATCAGTGGTTCGAAAAGCAAGGCGTTCGGCCACGGGTCGCCGGCGAATTCGATGACAGTGCGCTGCTCAAGACCTTCGGCGCCAGCGGCATGGGCGTGTTCCCGGCAGCGGAGATGGTTCACGACGAACTGGTGACCCGCTACGCGGTGAAGCGGGTCGGTCCGTGCCAGGGCGTCAACGAACAGTTCTTCGCCATCGGCAGCGAAAAAAAGGTGCAACACCCGCTCGTGCAACGCATCCTGAACGTGCGCATGGCGCTGAGCTGCCCTCTTCCAGCCGTGGCAGCGACCCGCCCTTGAGCACCCCGTCACGCGTCGTCAGTCGGCGTCCTTGCCGCACAGGCAACCGCATCGACTCCGAAGGCGTGCTCGGTGAGAATCCCGCCACCCCCCAAGGAGAACAACGATGAGTGTGGTGATCTGGATCGCGGTGGCGGTCGCTGGTGTCTTCGCGATCAGCCTTTACAACAGCCTGGTGAACGTCAAGAACGCGGTGTCCAAGGCCTGGGCCAACATCGACGTGCTGCTCAAGCAGCGCCACGACGAGCTGCCCAAGCTGGTCGACACCTGCAAGCAGTACATGCAGCACGAGCAGACCACGCTCGAAAAGGTGATCCAGGCACGCGCACGGGTGGCCGATGCCCGCGAAGCACAGAACATCGGCGCCCTGGGTGCGGCCGAAGGCGCGCTGCGCAGCGGTCTGGGCAACCTGCTCGCGCTGGTCGAGTCGTATCCCGAGCTCAAGGCCAACGAGCAGTTCTTGCATCTGCAGTCGCGCATCAGCGGGCTCGAGAACGCCATCACCGACCGGCGCGAGTTCTACAACGAGAGCGTGAACATCAACAACGTGCGCATCGAGGAGTTTCCTGAACTGCTGATCGCGCGCTGGTTCAAGTTCAAGCGCTTCGAGCTGCTGCAGTTCACGGCCGAAGAACTGAAAGACGTCGACATCGGCCAGCGCTTCGGCGCCTGAGCGTCGTGGCGTTGCCCGACTCCTGGGGTCTGCCCGACCGCGCCGATCTGCGCGACCGCTTTGCTCAGCTCCTGACCTCGGCGGGCTACCTGGGCCTGCTGGCGGTTGCCTTGCAGGTGGGTCGGACTTCGGGCGGGCTGACCTGCCTGGGGCTGATGGCAGCCCTGGGCTTTCTGGCATGGTCGTCGACCTACAAACGCGCCCGGGCCATCGCCGACATCGCCACCTCGCGCATCGGCTCGGCCGCGCAGGGCTATGTGGAACTGGTCGGGCGTGCCAGCGGCGCCGCCAGCGAGACGGTCATCACGCCGTTTGGCGGCGTGGCGTGCATCTGGTACCGCTACCGCAGCTACTCGCGCAGCGGGAGCGATGGCGACTGGCAGGAGGTCGACCACGGCTCGAGCAACGTCACCTTCGAGATCTCTGACGGCAGCGGCGTGTGCCGCATCGATCCGGACCATGCGGAGGTGATTGCGGCGCAAAGCCGCACCACCTGTCAGGGCGACGACAAGCACGTCGAGGAGTACTTGCTGCGCGGCAGCGTGATCTACGTGCTGGGCGAGTTGCGCACGCTGGGCGGCGCACACGCGGCGCTCAGCGTCAGCGAGGACGTCAGCGCCTTGCTGGGCACCTGGAAGCAAGACCCGGTGCAACTCAAGCGGCGCTTCGATCTCGACGGCAACGGCGAAATCGACATGCACGAGTGGGAACTCGCGCGGCGCCTGGCCACCCGCATGGTGGAAAAAGAACACCGCGAGATCCGCAGCATCGGCGACTCGCACATGGTGCGGGCACCGGTCGACGGGCGCTTGTTCCTGATCTCGACGCTGCCACCGCACAAGCTGCGCCAGCGCTTTGTGTGGTGGAGCCTGCTGCATCTGGGCGTGGGCGTGCTGGCGCTGGGTTCCATCGTCTGGTTGCAGCGGTAAGTCCCCTCGGGGCCGTGACCGTGGATGGCCCGGGCTGACGCTCAGGCCTTCTTCACGAACTCCGACTTCAGCCCCATGGCGCCCACGCCGTCGATCTTGCAGTCGATGTCGTGGTCGCCCTCGGCCAGCCGGATGTTCTTGACCTTGGTGCCGACCTTGACCACCAGCGACGAGCCCTTGACCTTCAGGTCCTTGATCACGGTCACGCTGTCGCCATCCTTCAACTCGGCGCCGTGGGCATCGCGCACCACACGCACTTCATCGGCCACGGCGGCGGTGGCCTCGGCGGACCACTCGTGGCCGCATTCGGGGCAGACGAACTGCGTGCCGTCCTCGTAGGTCAGCTCCGATTGGCATTGGGGGCAGTTGGGCAAGGTGCTCATGGGCGTGGCTCGTGGGGTGGGTGATTCGGCTCAGGTCTTGCGCGAACGCGGGGCGGCTCGGCGCTTGGGCTCGATGGGTGTCGCGCGCGCCGGCGTGAGGTCGCCGGTGCCGCTGGCCTGCTCGAGCCACAGCAGCGTGTCGATGTGCGACATGAAGGCGTCGAGGTACTCGGGCGACACGTCGCGCATGGTTTGCAGCGCGCGGTTCACCAGGTGCGACGAGTTCAGCGGCCCGGCCATGGCGGGCACCTGCGCCAGCGCCTCGCGCAATCGCTGATCGGCACGCAGCCGCGTCCAGGTGCCCTTGAACGCGGTCACCGACTTCAAGGACGCGGGGGGCGCCATCGTCGACAGGGGTGCCGACTTGGGCGCATCCGGTTGGCTTGGCGAACCGACGGGCGAGGCCGGCAGACGACCGAGCCGCTCGATCAGCTCGGACAGCGCGCCCAGACCACCGCGGCGCGCTGCGGGCTCGCTGTGCGCGGCGCTGGCCGGGGCGGCGGGCGTGAATGCGCCGTGCGGGAGCGCAGCGTGCCGCGCCAGCAGCGCATCCACGCGCCGCATCAGCCACTCGCGCGCTTCGCCGTGCTGCGCCGCGGCGCGGCGAGCCAGCGCCTCGATGACGGCGAAGCCGACCGGATCGACCTGCGCCGCGCCGCTGGCGCGACGGGCCTCGAGTGCGGCCGACGGATCGACAGCGCCCTGCCCGGCTTCGCCACCCCTCAGCGCGGTGTCGAACTCGTTCATGCGGGCTGGGCGGCTGCCGGCTTGGGCCGCGGCGTGGGCGCCATCTCGACACGCCGGTTGAGCGCGCGGCCGGCCGCGTCGGTGTTCGAGGCCACCGGCTGCTCGGCGCCGAACGCGGCGGCGAATACCGCCGAGGGCGGCACGCCGTCTTCGATCAGCGCGCGCGTGACGGTCAAGGCGCGCTGGGCTGACAGCTCCCAGTTGTCGGTGAACTTCGCGCCACCGCCGTCGCGCATCTGGCGGTCGTCGGTGTAGCCGCTGATCATGAGCACGTCGTCGCGCACGGCCAGATAGACGGCCAGCGGCGCGGCCAGCGTCTTGAGCAGCTGGCGGCCGTCAGGCTGCAGCTCGGCCGAGTTGAGCGCGAACAGCACGCTGCCGCTGATGCCGATGCGCCCGTTGGCGAGCGTCACGCGCCCGGCCGCCAGCGGGCCGGCCAGCGCGCGCTCCAGCGCCGCGAGGCGCTGCGCTTCGGCCTGGCGCTGCTGCACCTCGGTCTTGAGCCGCTGCGCCAGATCAAGCTGCAAGCCCACGGCGCACACCAGGATCAGCACGAAAGCGCCCAGCAGCCCGGCCATCAGGTCGCCGAACACGGCCCACACGGGCGCGCTGGCCTCGCCGCCCTCGTCGAACTCGTCGTGCGTCATGCCGCGCCGGCCACGCCCGAGGCGAGCGTGGAGGTCTTGGCGAGCTGCTGCAAGTCGTCAACGATCTGCTTTTGCGAGCCCAGCGTCAGGTCGATGATTTCGCGCGCTTGCGCCACGTAGTACGCCAGCTGCTCATCGCTGCGCGCCATCGAGTGGCCGAGTGCCGATTCGATGCGTTGCAGCTGCGCCATCAGCTGCTCGCTGGCGCGGCTGAACAGCTGCACCGCGAGACCGAAGCCCTCGCCCAGGCTGGCCACTTCGGCCGCGCTGCCGGTGACCTGCGCGGCCACGCTTTGCAGCGTGCGCGACTCGGCCTCCACCGTGTGCGCGAAGCGCGCGCCCACGCGGTCGAGCACGTCGGTGGTGGCGTGCACCAGCGCGTCGATGGCGCCGCGCTGCTCGGTGCTGGCGTGGTTGACCGCGTCGAGCAGGCCGCCCAGCGTGGCCATCAGGCGGTTGCGCTCATCAAGCGCCGCGTTGTCACGCAGCAAGCTGTCGCTGAGCGCGCTGCGCAACTCGCCAATGACCTGGGCGGCAGCGCGCGGAGCCTGCGAGGCGGTTTCCACCAGCTGCGTGATCTCGGCGATGGTGGCGCGCGCGTGCGCCTCGGCCTGCGTGGTGATGGCCTGCGCGGTGTGCTCGAGCGTCGTGCAAATGCGCTGCTGGCGCTCGGCCGCGGCCGCGCCATCGTGCTCGGCCTGGCGCTGCAGCGTGGCGGTGATGGTGGCCAGCCCGTCGTGGAAGGCGCCCATGCGCTCGTGCTCGCGCGTGGTGGCCGCAGCGTCCATGGCGGTGTGCGCTTCGGCCACGCTGCGCAACAGCGCGGTGCTGTGCTGATCAAACCCGTCGAGCAAACCTTGCGTGACCGACTGGCTGTGGCGCTGCTGGTCGGCCAGCACCGCCTGCCAGCGCTCGGCCAGCGTGCTGGTGGTGGTGTCCAGGCGCGCCGTCACGCCGTCGAGCTGGCGCTGCACCGCGGCGCTCAGGGTCTCGTGCAGCGTGGCGCTTTCACGGGCCAGGCCGGCCATCGTCGACAGCACGGCCGGCTCGATCGCCGCACCGGCCAGCCGCGCGCTCTCGCTCAGGCTGGTCTTGAGCGAGCGGTCGACCGATTCGGCCAGCCCCGTGTAGGCGCGCTGCGCCTCGCCTTGGAACTGCGTCTGGCTGGCCAGCCAGCGCTCTTGCAGCGTGTGGCCCTGGCGTTCCATTTGCGTGACCAGCGCGTGCATCTGCGTGACCAGCGCGGGCAGCGCCTCGGCCTGAGCGCTCATGAGGCGCAGCGATTGCTCGCGCTGGTGGGCGCGCGAAAACACCCGCAAGGTCGTGGCGATGCGCGCGTCGAGCTGCTGCGCGCATCGTTGACGTTCGCGCCGCGACAGCGCCGACATCAGCCCCAGCATCGCCGACGCTGCCACGCCGGCCACCGAGGTGCCGAAGGCCAGCCCCAGCCCCTTGACCGGCGCGGCCAGCGAGGCGCGGATGGCTTCCACGTCGGTGGCGTTTTCCAGCGCGATGCCCGTGCCACGCAGCGTGACGACCATGCCCAAAAACGTGCCCAGCATGCCCAGCAGCACCAGCAAGCCCGTCAGATAGGGCGTGAGCGCCGGGCCGGGCAGCGCGACGCGTTCGCCTTCCACGCGCAGCCGCACGGCGTTTTGCAAGCCGGCCGGCACGCGGGCCAGCCAGCTGGCCAGTTCAAGCGGCGCTTCGGTCGTGGTGTGGAGCACGTGCGCCAGGCTGCTGGTGGCCTGCTGGAAGCGGCGCAGTTCCAGCGCGCCCATCACGAAGAAGCCGCCAATGAGCAGCACCAGCGCCAGCGCCAGCGGGTTGCCCGGCACGTAGCCTGCCCCGACCCAGACGATGACGAGCAGGCCCACGGTGAAAGCGGCGTGATGGAGTGATCGGTTCATGTCGGTGGTTGGTTGTTCAAGGCGTCCAGCAGGCCCTGGGCCGGCAGCAGCCGGTGCGCCAGTTCGGCCCGCAGCACGCGGTCCATGTCATCGCCAAACGTGGCGACCCAGGCGGTGTCGCCCGGCGCGGCGCGCTGCAACTGCTCGAAGTGCGATTGCAGCCGCAGCAGCACCAGCCCCAGCAAGCCGCGTTCACGCGCGGCCAGGGTTTGGTCCATCACGGCGTCGATGGCGGCCAGCCGCGCCAGCGCGCTCGAACGCCGCGCCAGCGCATCGCGCAGCCGCTGGCGCAGCGCGCCGATCGCGCCTTCCATCGCCTGCTGCTGATCGATGCAGTGGCGGCGGTACGGGGCGAAGTCGATCGCCCCCGAGGTGGCTGCGCGCGGGCCGGCCGCGAGCGACGCCTCGAGCGTGGCGCGCACCCGCTGGAAGTCGGCAGCCTCGGCGAGCGGCGCAGCCGCGCGGCTGCGCGCCGGCACCGTCGGGGGCGTGCTCAGCGCCGCGCTCAGCAAGGACGCGTCGGTCCACTTGAGCCAGTGGCCCAGGCGTTCGGCAAAGGCCGGGCGCACGTCGGCCGGTGGTGCGCCCGCAAAGCAGGCCAGAAGGCGGGTGAGTTCCGAACCGGCAACGCCCGGGCTGGGTGACCCGTGCAACATGGTGGCCAGTGGGGGGTACAGGAGGAAGGGCGCGCAGTTTACTACCCGGGTCGACGACACTGCCCCCCATGGAACCTGCCCACTTGATACGCACCTCGCTCTGGCTGCTCGCCTCAGCCGCCGCCTTCGGCCTCGTGATGGCGGTGATCCGTTTCGCGAAGGACGTGGGCCCGCCGGCGCTGTTGTCCAAGGTTCACGGCATGCTGACCTGCTCGGCCATCGCCATCCTGAGCTACGGCTGGGCCACGGTCGGCCTGCCCAAGTTGGCGTGCGTGGCGCTGGTGCTGCTGCTGGTCACGGCCTCGGCCGGTCTGGCCACCAGCCAGGGCTGGCGCTGGATGCAGCCGTCGAACATTCAGCTCGTGCTGTTTGCTCACTTGTCGATGGCCGCCGCGGGCTTCTTCTTGCTGCTGGCGGCCAGCGCGGCGTAGTTGCACGCAAGCGCAGCCGGCCCTCGCCGGTCCAATGAGCCTGGCGGTGTCGGCGCTCAGCGCCGCCGCAGCGTCGCCACGGCCAGCGCCCCGCCGCCCAGCAAGGCCAGCATCGCGACCTCGAAGCCGTGGTCCCACAGGCCCTTGCCCTGCAGGAACAGGTCGCGGATCACCACCAGGTAGTGACGCAGCGGGTCGAGCAGGCTCAGCCACTGCAAGAACTCGGGCATGTTGCGGATCGGAAAGGCAAAGCCCGACAGCACGATCATCGGCATGATGAAAAACGCGGCCGACAGCATGGCTTGCTGCTGGGTGGCCGCGTAGGTCGACATCAGCAGGCCCAGGCCCTGGGTGCCCAGCAGCAGCAGCAGCGTGGCACCGACGAGGCTGACGACGCTGCCCATGAAGGGAACGCCGAACCACAGCACCGCAGTGGCCGCGATGAGCAGCGCTTCGAACAGGCCCACGCAGGCCACCGGCGCCATCTTGCACAGCAAGAACTCCAGCCGCGTGACTGGCGTGACCAGCAAGCGCTCGAGGGTGCCGAACTCGCGTTCGCGCACCACGATCATGGCGCTGAGCATCAGCGTCGAGACAAAGATGACGTTGCCCATGATGCCCGGCACGAAACTCCAGCGGTCTTCCAGGTTCGGGTTGAACCAGGCGCGTTCGTCCACCACCACCGCCGGCGTGAGGCCCG
This sequence comes from Burkholderiales bacterium, assembly GCA_947451035.1. GTDB lineage: Bacteria > Pseudomonadota > Gammaproteobacteria > Burkholderiales > Burkholderiaceae_C > PBB1. The sequence goes on along the minus strand of CANFXR010000031.1, from coordinate 11,451 downwards.
CGCCGGCCAGCGAGGCTTCGGCCACGATGCGGCTGATCTCCGCGGCGATGAGCTGCGCGCTGTTCGGGTCGGAGCCATCGGCCAGCAACTGCAGCACGCGCGAGCTGCTGAAGTCCTGCGGGATTTGCAGCACCACGCGCACCTCGCTGCGGTCCATGGCGGCGCTGGCCGCTCGCAGGTCGGGCAGCATGCGCAGCGTGTAGTGCCCGCTGGCGGTGATGGCCGCGAGCGTGTCGCGCGCGGCCTGGCTGGTGTCGTGGCTGACCACGGCGACCTCGGCGTGTCGCACATCGAAGGTCGCCGCGTACGAGAACAGCACCAGCTGCATCAGCGGCGGCACGATGAGCGTGAAGCGCATGCGCGGGTCGCGCAGCAACTGCACGAACTCCTTGCGCAGCAGCGCGCGCATCCGGCCGGCGGCGGCCCACAAGCCGGCTCGAATCGACCTCACCGGCGCAGCCCCAGACGATCGGCCCGCCGCGCCAGCAAGGCGGCCAGCACGAGCAGTACCGCCAGCAAGGCGCCCACCTCGACCCACAAGGTGGCCAGGGTGGCGCCTTTCAGAAACAGCGCCTTGATGAGCGCCACGTAGTAGCGCGCCGGCACCGCCGCGGTGACCACCTGCATGGCCACGGGCATGTTGGCGATCGCGTAGATGACCCCGGACAGCAGGAACGCCGGCAAGAAGGTGGTCACCTGCACCAGCTGCGCGGCCAGGATCTGCGTGCCGGCGACCAGCGAGATGAGCGCGCCTTGCGTCATCACCACCAGCAAGAACAGCGCGGATGCCCCCGCCAGCTCGATCAGCGATCCACGCAGCGGCACGTCGAAGATGAACACCGCCGCCGCCACGCAGCCCATCACGTCGATCATGCCGACCACGAAGTAAGGCAGCAGCTTGCCGAGCAGAAACTCGCTGCGCGTGAGCGGCGTGGTGCGCAGCATCACGAGGTTGCCCGACTCGATCTCGCGCGCGATCGTCAGCGAGGTCATCAAGGCACCGACCACGCCCATGACCATCACGATCACGCCGGGCACGATGGCGTAACGGCTCTCGTTGGTCTCGTTGAACCAGGTGCGGTATTCCACCGTGACGCGACCGGGCTGCGCGGCCAGCCTGAGCGCATGGTCGTTGACCAGTTGCAAGACGTAGTTGCGCATGAGGCGCGCGGAGTTGGCGTCCAGCCCGTCCAGGATGAGCTGCACGCGCGCGGCGCCACGGCCGAGCGACGTGGCGAAGTCAGCCGGGATCACGATGACCGCCCACACCTCGTGCGCGGTGACGGCGTCCGCCAGCTCGCGCCGGTCGTGGAAGTGACGCATCACCCGAAACGCAGGGGTGGCCTCGAAGTGGGCGGCCAGCTCGTTGGACAGCGCGTCGTGCGACTCCTGCAGCAGCCCGATGGGCGCGTCGACGATGTCGAGCCGGATCGCGTAGCCGTAGAGAAACAGCATCATCGCCGGCAGCAAGAACATCAGCGCCAGACTGCGCGCGTCGCGCACCAGGTGACGGACCTCCTTGCGCGCGATGGCCGCGATGTTGTGCAGCCTCACGACGCGACCTGATGGGATTCGAGCAGCGACACGAACACGTCTTCGAGTCCGGCCTCGCCGGGCTGCGCGTCCAGCGTGCCCAGGCCGCGGCGGGCCGCCTCGTCCAGCGCCGCGGCGATGAACGCGGGCGTCGTGGCGCCTGAGTGCAACCTCACGCGCAAGCGCCCGGCGCGCGGCAGCACTTCCAGCACCTCGGGCCGCGTGGCCAGCCAGCCGGTCATCGCTGCGTCATGCGCGGTGCGCAACTCGACCAGCGGCGTGGCCAGCGGCAGCGAGCGCAGCGACTGCGGGGTGCCGGTGGCGATGACCTCGCCGCGGTCCATCAGCGCCAGCCGGTCACAAAACAGCGCTTCGTCCATGTAGTGCGTCGTCACCAGCACGCCGACGCCGGCCTCGGCGAGTTCGTACACCAGCTCCCACAACTGCTGGCGCGCCAGCGGGTCGATGCCCGAGGTCGGCTCATCGAGAAACAGCACGCGGGGCTCGTGCAGCAGCGCCGCCGCCACCGCCAGACGCCGCTGAAAACCCAGCGGCAGCCGCGCGGCGCGCTCGTCGGCCACGGGACCCAGCTCCAGCCGCTCCAGCGCCCAGTGCAAGCGCCGCTGCAAACGCTCGCCGGCCATGCCGTAGAGCCCGGCCTGCAACTCGAGGTTCTCGCGCGCGCTCAGGTCGCCGTACAGGGTGAAGCGCTGCGTCACGTAGCCGATGTGCGCGCGCGCCTGACCCGGGTTGGCCACCATGTCGATGCCCGCCACGCGCACGCTGCCGCTGCTGGGCGACAGCGTGCCGCACAGCATGCGGATCGCCGTGGTCTTGCCCGCGCCATTGGCGCCCAGCAAGCCGAAGACCTCGCCGGCGAGCACCTCGAGATCGAGGTTGCTCACCGCGACGAAATTGCCAAACACGCGGCCCACGCCGCGTGCCGCGATCGCCGGGCTGTCAGGCGCGGCCATGCGCTGGGCTGCGCTGCGCGAGCGCCAGTTCGCGCAGCACCACGTCGTGCAAGCGGGGCTCGATCCGCTCGGCACGCAGTTGAGGGGCGAGCTGCGCCAGGGCGCCGGCCAGTGCGTCGGCGGCCACCGCGCCTGCGACCCACACCTTGAGTTCGAGTCCCACCGGAAAAGCGAACTCGACGCCGGGCACGCTTTGCAGCCTTGTGCGCCAGCCGCGCACGCCCTCGCCACTGACGCTGAACAGCGTGGCGTCCACCGCGGTGACGAGATCGGGCGGGCGCCCTTCGCGGCTGAAGCGCCCGCCTTCGAGCGTGCCCACGCGGTCGCAGCGCTCGGCTTCTTCCATGTTGGACGTGGCGTAGACGATGGCCACGCCTTCAGCGCGCACGCCTTCGAGCAGTTGCCAGAAGGCGCGCCGCGACAGCGGATCCACGCCTGTCGTCGGCTCGTCGAGAAACATCACGCGCGGGCGGCTGACCAGCGCGCACGCCAGCGCGAGCTTTTGCATCATGCCGCCGGACAACTGGGCAGCGCGCCGGTGCTCGAACCCTTGCAACCCGGTGCGCGCCAGCAGATCGGCCATCACGCGCGCGGCCTGTGCGCGCGCCAGCCCATGCAGCGCGCCGAAGAAGGCCAGGTTCTCCAGCACCGACAAGTCGAGGTACTGGCCGAACGTCTGCGGCATGTAGGCCACGGCATCACGCAAACCGGGATCGGCGCGCGCCATGCCCAGCACCGAGATGCGCCCCGCCGACGGATCGAGCTGACCGACGAGCAAGCGCAGCAAGGTGCTCTTGCCCTGGCCGTCGGCGCCCACCACGCCAAAGATCTCGCGCTGCGCGAGCTGCAGGTTCAACCCCGCGAGCACCGGTTGGGCGCCGTACGAGAAGTGCAGGTCTTCGACGTTGACGGCCAGATCGCCCATCGGGGTCTAGGGCGCTGACACGGCCAGGGACACATCGGCCGGCATGCCGATCTTCAGCGCGCCGTCCGCGTTGTCGACGTCCACCTTCACGCGGTAGACCAGGTCCACCCGCAGTGCCTTGGTCTCCACCGTCTTGGGCGTGAACTCGGCGCGCGGCGAGATGAAGGAAAGAACGCCCTTGAAGGTCTTGCCCGGCACGCCGTCGACCCGCACGTCCGCGCTTTGACCGAGCTTGACCCGCGGCAGATCGGACTCCGCCAGATAGGCCCGCACCCAGGGGCGCGCGAGCTGTGCGATTCGAAACACCGGCTGGCCCACGGCCACCACCTGACCGGCTTCGGCCAGGCGCACGCTGACCACGCCGTCCGTGGGGCTGATCAGCTGCACGTAGCTCAGTTGCTGCTCGGCGATTCGTCGCACGGCGGTGGCCGCGCGCAGCTCCGACACGGCTCGCTCCAGGTCTTCCTTGCGCGCGCCTTCGCGCACCAGTGACAGCGTCTGGCGCGCTTGCTCGGTGCGCGCCGCGGCCATGTCGGCGGCGCTTCGGGCGCGGTCGAGCGCATCGGGCGAGACGAACATCTTTTCAACCAGCCCGCTGGTGCGCACGACCTGGGCGTCGGCATAGCGCTTGTCCGCCTCGGCCTGCATCAAGGCGGCCGCCGCGCCGCGGGTCTCCTGCGGCCGCGGGCCGGCGCGCAAGGCCGCCAGTGCCTTCTCGGCCGAGGTCTCGAGCGCCTGCGCGCGGGCCAGCGCCAGTTCGTAGTCGATGGCAACGAGTTCGGCCACCACGGCGCCCGCCTCGACGCTGCGCCCCTCATCGCTGCGCAACTGCCGCACGCGGCCCTGGGCCTGAAACGACAGGTCAATCTGGTGGGCATCCACCGTGCCCGAGAGGATCACGGGCGTTCGGTTGTCATCAGGCGCCCATGGCATGCGGCAAGCGCACAGCGGCACCGCGAGAAGCAGCACCGACCACCGGATGATGGACAAGCACCGGAGGCGAACGCGCCGGCGTTCAGCGCCCCACATGCGAGGCCCCGCCACCACCACCGCTTCGGTATGTCACCGGCATCTCCCCCAGGTCGGGTGCAGTGTCGAGCGGGCCGGGCACACGGCGCTGAGCGCACTCAACTGCCCGCAGGGTACTCCCGTGGCGAGCCTTGCCGCCGATCAGCCGCAGCAGGATCCGCCGGAACAGCACGAGCCGCCTGGGGCGACGGGTTTGGGGGCCGTGCGGGCGATCTGCACCTGCCACACCGTCGGGCCGGCTTCCAGCACGGTCCATTCGAACTGCCCGGCGCAGCGGAGCTCGAACTGGTTGCGCAGCGGCTGCGGATTGTGGTCATTCAGGATGTGCAGACACTGGCCTGGCTGCAGCGCATCGAAGCGGCTGAAGATCATGGCGTGGCGTTCACCTGGCGAAATCAAGCGCAGATCGAGCACGTGGGCGGAGGTTGAGGCGAGAGTCGATGTCATGAAAAGCCTTTCAAGGTGCGCAGATGCACGCGCACCGGGTGCGTGGGTCATGAAGGTGGTGTTGCCTCGGGCGGGGGTGGCCGCTCAGCCGTCCTGGCCGTGGAGCCGGGTGCTCACCAGCCACGGCGCGAAGACGAACACATAGATGCCGAAAGCCACCGCCCAGGCGGCCCCCGCGGCGATGAGCCACAGCGTGAGCTGCTGTGGCGCCACCAGCGGCAGCAACACCCGCGCCACGGCAGCGCCGCTGACCAACAGGTAGGCGGTGACCTCGGGCTTCGAAGCGTGGATCGGTCGGCCGGTGTGGCCGCGCGCGGTGCGGGTGATCATGCCGATGACCAGCCCGCCGGTGGCACCCACGATCAGGGCATGCACGCCGGCCGAAACGCTGACCCCGCCCCACTGCGCCCATGCCAGCAGCAGCAATCCAATGGGGATCCAGGCATACGCCAGATGCAGCACCCACAGGATCGGACGAGCGCGGGCGCGCCACGACCGCCAGTGCGACAGCCGCACGGCGTGCAGCACGCCCGCTGCACCCAGGGCGACGGCGCTGATCGCGTTGGGTGACATGAGCACCCACGACGCCAACGCAACGGCGGTGGTGGCGAGCGTGACCGGATCGAGCCAGCTCGGCGCCCGGGGCTTCACGCCGTGCAGCACCGCCGCCGTGAAAGCCGGTATCACCCGCCCGCCGATCACGCACTCGACCATCACGATCAACGCCAGGCCGCCGTGCAGCGCGCGCACCGCGGCGATGTCGATCAGACCCAGCGCCGCCAGGTGAAAGCACAGGTTGGCCAGCGCCAACAGCATCAGGATCGCGCCCAGAGCCAAGTTGCGCCGGTTGCCCGCGCGCAGCAGCACGCGGATCAGGAGCGCCGCCACCAGCGGCAGGAAGAGCAGATCGAGCGCCGCGTACAACGCATAGGGCGCGACGACGGCTGCCAGCCTGGCCGACAACCACAGCGCGGCCAGGGCCCCCAGCACGCCGCCGCGCGGTGTGGGCAGTCCGGTCCAGGACTTGGCTGCGGTCAGCAAGAAGCCGGCGATGACCGTCGCGGCAAAGCCGAACAGCATTTCGTGCGCATGCCACAGCAGGGGCGACACGTGCAGGTTCAGGTTGACCGCGCCCAGCAGCATGGCCAGCCACAGCGGCACCGCCAGCATCGCGAACAGCGCCGCACCCAGATAGAACGGACGAAAACCCAGCCGCAGCACCGGCCAGCCGCGAGGGGATTCGGCACCTTCGGGCGCAGCGTCATGGCGTGCGATGGAGATGTGGGGGGAGTGGATCGTCATGGGGAGGTTCCGGGGGCGGCGAGCATGTGAAAGGCAGGCGCCCATAAAGATGCACAAGATATGCATCTTAATGATGATGGGCCACCAGATCAATACACTCGATGCATCTTCAGGGTCCACCGTGCGACTTTCCGAATACACCGACTACACCTTGCGCGTGCTGATCTACTGCGCCACCCACCGCGACGGGCTGGTCACGATCGCCGAACTGGCCGAGCAGCACGGGCTGTCCAAAAATCACCTGATGAAGGTCGTCAACGACCTCGCGCGTCAGGGCCTGATCGAGACCACGCGGGGGCGTGGCGGTGGCCTGCGACTGCTGGCCGAGCCCGAGACCATCTGCATCGGCGACGTCGTGCGCGCCTCGGAAACCGACTTCCGGCTCGTCGAGTGTTTCGACCCCGACACCAACGCGTGCACCTTGACGCCGAACTGCCGGCTCAAGCACCTGTTCGACGAGGCCTTGCAGGGTTATTTCAAGGCGCTGGACGGGGCCACGCTGGCCGACATGACCGCAGATCACACCGGGACCCAAGCGCCATCAGGTGGCCCACCGGCGCGCCGCCATCGCGTGATTGCGCTCGCCATGCCCAAGACCCGGCGCTGAGTCCCACCGATCATTGATCACCCGCACATGACAACCGCCATCGCCGCGCGCCACCAGTCCCTGGGCGAAGAGATCGCCAACAGCGTGAGCCACGGTCTGGGCCTCGGGCTGGCGGTGGCGGCGCTGCCCGTGCTGGTGTACGCCGCCGCGCAACGTGGCGGTGCTGCCGGCGTGGTCGCGGCCTGCCTGTTCACCGGTTCGATGATCGTGCTGTACGGCGTGTCGATGCTGTATCACGCCCTGCCCGGCGGGCGCGCCAAGCGGTTCTTCAAACGGCTCGACCATGCGGCCATCTTCCTGTTCATCGCCGGCAGCTACATGCCGTTCCTGTTCGGCGTCCTGAGTGGCGCGTGGGGCTGGTCGCTGTTCGGCGTGGTCTGGGCGGCTGCGGCCCTGGGCATCGTGTCGAAGCTGCTCGATCGCCTCAAGCATCCGCTGTGGTCGACCGGGCTGTACATCGCCATGGGATGGGTGGTGCTCATTGCCGCTGCGCCGCTCTATGAGCGCATGTCTGCGGCCGGGCTGGCCTGGCTGGTCGCGGGGGGTTTGTCGTACACCCTGGGCGCCGCGGTGTACCTGTTCGATTCCAGGATTCGCTACGCCCATCTGGTGTGGCATGTGTTCGTGATCGGCGGCAGCGCGTGTCACTTCTTTGCCGCGCTGTGGCATGCCGCCGCGTAGCCGTCAGGGATCGCGCGCGGCACATCCCGCGAGCGATTGGTGCGTCCTGATCGCTCGGGCACGGGCATGAATTCGACCGCTCGCGGGGTGGATCCCTACGCCCTGGACAAACGCGACATCGCCAGATCCTTCTCGCGGGCCGCGAAGTCCTATGACAGCGTGGCCGAGTTGCAAAGACAGGTGGGCACCGCCTTGCTGGCGCTGCTGCCTGCCGATTTTCAGCCGGCGCGCACCCTCGATCTGGGCAGCGGCACGGGGTACTTCAGCGCGTGCCTGTCCAACCGCTTTGGTGGACAGACGCTGGCGCTGGACATCGCCCCCGGCATGCTGGAGTACGCCCGCCGCCAGCGCCCCATGGCCGACTTGCATTGGATCTGCGCGGATGCAGAACGCCTGCCGCTGGCCCCTGGCAGCCAGGATCTGGTGTTCTCCTGTCTGGCCTTGCAATGGTGCGAAGGCCTGGAGATCGCGCTCAAGGAGGTCGCCCGCACGCTGGCGCCCGGTGGGCTGTTCGCGTTGGCGACCTTGCTGCCCGGCACGCTGCACGAACTCGAACAAGCCTGGCGTGGCGTCGATGACGCGGTTCACGTCAACCGCTTCATTCCCGCGCCTGAGGTGCAACGTACGGTGAGCGCGTCGGGTCTGCAGTGCGTTCAGACGGTTCAACGCCGCTGGGTGATGCACTACCCCGACACGGCGGCCTTGCTGCATGCGCTCAGGGCCTTGGGCGCCAACAACGTCAATGCCGGCCGACCGCACGGGCTCGGCGGGCGGCACAAGCTGGCGGCCTTGTCGCAGGGCTACGAACGCCTGCGCGAGCGCGACGGATTGCCCGCGACGTATCAGGTGTACCTGACGCTGCTGCAACGCGTTGAACCGGCAGAAACGCTGTAGCCTTCGCGCCATGGAAATCACCTCAGAACGCACCGGGCAACGCCTGACGCTGACCCTGGCGGGCAGGCTCGATGTCGCGAGCGCACCGGCACTCGAAGCGGCGCTGCAGCTCGAGGGCATCCGCGATCTCGTCATGGACCTCGAAGCTTGCGTCTACATCTCGAGCGTCGGTCTCAGGGGCATCCTGCGAGGGCTCAAGGACACGGCCAAGGTCAACGGCACCATGGTGCTCGTCGGCGTGCAGCCCAGTGTCATGAGCATCCTTGAATTGACCGGCTTGACCAAGCTGCTCACGGTCAAACCCAAGGCCCGCGAGGTCTCGATCGACGGTCTCGAATTCATTTCAGCCGGGATGTGCGGCCAGTGCTTTCGGCTGGACCGCGAAACCATCCTCAAGCTTTACAACGAAGGCGTTGAACCGCGCATCGCTGAACAGGAAAAAGAGTTTGCGAAGGCGGCCTTCGTCATGGGCATACCGACGGCGATCTCCTATGACGTCGTGGCCTGTGGAAACCGCACGGGTGTCGTCTACGAGATGCTCGATGCCGAGCCTTTCAGCAAGGTCATCCGCAATGATCCGCAAGGCGTCGACGCCCACGCACGAACCCTGGCGGACGTGGCGCGGATGATTCACTCGACCACCGGCGATCCGGCGCTGTTTCCCGATATCAAGCAGACCCTGCGCGGCTCCATCCGGCAGATGGACTTCTTTCTCTCGGCACAGGAAATAGACGTTTTGCTGGGCAAGCTCGAGTCCATCCCCGACGCCAACAACTGCGTTCATTTCGACTTGCACACCAGCAACATCATGATGCGCGAAGGCGAGCCGGTGCTCATCGACATGGGCGACATGTCGATCGGCAGCTATCTCTTCGATGTCGGGCTGCTGTGCTGCATCTACGGCCTGCCCGAGCTCGGGAGTTCCGAGCTGGTGACGAAGATTCCGACCGAAACAGGCTTCGCGCTGTGGCAGGGATTCGTCAAGCATTACTTTGCGGACAAACCCCCCGAAGAATTCGAGTTCTTCCAGCGCAACATGCACTTCCTGGCGTCATTGCGGCTCATCCAGACGATCACGTCGATGCCGACCGTCAGAGATCTGCTGGCCACCCTGATCAAGGACAAACTGCTGGCCAAGATGCTGGCGTGAGGCCCGCCTCGCGGTGATCAGCGGGTCTGCTCGTTCCCGTAGGTCTTCACCAGGTAGTCGACGATGGCGGGCATGTCGGCGTCTTCAACCGGCGCCTTGAACACCGCCTTCATCCGCTTGACCATGGCCGTCCAGTAAGGACGAGCCGCGGTCGGTGGCTGGTAGAGCAGGTACTCGGCCGAATGACAGGCCACACACTGGGTCTGCGCCATGCCATACCCCGGCAGCTCGCTGGCCCTGAGCTCAACGCCATCGGGCGGCAGCGTGATCGACTTGGCGCAACACGCTGCTGCCACGCCCAGACACAGCGCGACCGCAGCGGCGCTCATCACGATGGATCTGCGCAAGTTCAGGTTCACGTGGTTCATGTCGCGATGACCTTGACGGACTCGACCACGTTGCGCATGTAACCCGCCGGCTGCCACAGCGCGTCCATCGGCTGGCTGTGTCCGACACGGTTCCAGGCGCGCACCCGAAGGTCGTGAACTCCGGGCGCGGGGGTGAACGCGAAGGTGAACTCGCGAAAGGAATACCGCCCCAGTTCCTGACCCAGCTTCGCGCCTCGCCAGCTCTCGCCGCCGTCGGTCGAGTAGGCCACTTCGCGGATGCCCTGACCGCCATCGAACCCGATGCCACGCACCACCGTGGGCTGTCGGGCTCGGATGTGCGCGCCGTCTTGCAGCGACGTGATGAACGAACGCACCGTGAAACGCCCGATCGGGCGCGTCGACGCGGGCGTGGTTCCGGGCTCGATGCACGCGCAGTCGTTGTCGGGCACGCGATAGGCCGGCTTCATCCAGAAACCTTCGTAGACCTGATCGATCACCTCGATCTCGCACAGGTGCTTGACCCAGTAGGTCCCGTAGTAGCCCGGAACGATCAGCTTCACGGGGTAGCCATTGAGAAACGGGATGTCGGCGCCGTTCATCTGGTAGGCCAGCATGACCTCACCATCGAGCGCATGGTTCACGTCGAGCGCCTTGACAAAGTCGCCGCCGCCCAGAGGCGCGGCGTCCAGCCCGTTGAAGGTGACCTGGCGCGCGGTGTTCTTGAGTTCGGCCCGCGCCAGCACGTCCTTCAAGGGCACGCCGACCCAGCGTGCATTGCCCATCGCACCGTTGGAGAACTGCCCCCCCGTCACCCGGGGTGAAAAGTGGCTGCGGCTGTTGCCCGAGCATTGATTCACGGCCACGATTTCGAGCGGCTTGAACTGCGAGCGCAACTCCGCCATCGTCAGCTCGAATGGCTTGCCCACGGCGTTGCCGCCGATCTTGATGACATGCGCGTCGCCGTCGATGGAGCGCGGAATGTCCGAGTTGTGATACCTCACGAAGAAGGCATCGTTGGGCGTGATCAGGCCGTCGTTGAACACATCGAACGGCGTCTCGAGTTGCGGTGGCCGCGAGGCCAGCACGATCAGCGGGCGCTTCTCCGGGTAGGCCCACAGGTTGCGCCGGCCGTTGACGATAGGCAGCTCAGCCGTCGTGGTCTGAGCGAACGCGGAGCGGCTCAGCACGCCGAGTCCGCCGGCGGTCAGTGCACCCACGCCGCCGGACAAAAGCGCGCGGCGCAGTCGGTTCGTTGTCTCGGGCATGGGCACGCTCCAGGTTGGGCGTAGTGTGTGCCCTTTCGGCCTCACCCCCGCAACACGGTCATGCCCAGCCGGCCCAGGCCCCCCGTCACGGCGTAGGCGATGTTCTGGCCGAAGTTGCGGATGAGCAGCAGGGGCAGCTCGTCCACATGATTGCCCGCCTCCAGAACGTTGCCGACACCCGCCGGCGAGGCAAACGTCAGTTCGAGATCGCCGTTTTTCTCGGAGTATTCGATGTCGATGTCGAGCGCGCCCTTGAACAGCGTGGGCACATGCAGGCTCAGCAACTCCTCGACGAGCAACAGCACGTTGTGCCGT
>CANFXR010000030.1 GCA_947451035.1 Burkholderiales bacterium | reverse complement strand
GGCTTCGGCGGCGGCGGTGGCGGCTGCTTGAGCAGCGCCACTTGCTGCACGCCAGTGTTCTTCTTGGCCGGCGCCGAGATGAACTTCATCACCACCAAAGCGCCACCGACGAGCAAGGCCACGACGGCCAGGCCGAGCCCGGCCTTCTTGATCCAGGCGCCGCGTGCGGGAACCTCGTCGTCTTCGTAGTCCATGAGGCGGTGGCGCTCAGTGGCTCACTTGACCAGCCGCTGGGTCACCAGACCGAGCTGCGTGATGTCGAGGCGGCCCATCAGGTCGAGCACGTCGACGACCTTCTCGTAGTGCACCTTGGCGTCGCCCTTGATCACCACCGGAAAACTCGGGTTCACGGCCTTGATCTGGCGCAGCCGGTCTTCGAGCTCTTGCATCGTGACCGGGTAGGTGTCGAGAAACACCTGCCCGTCATCGCGAATGGTGATGGCCTTGGTCTGCGGCTTGGCCAGGCTGGGCGCAGCGCTGGCCTTGGGCAGGTTGACCTTGATGCCCTGAACCGACGCGGTGGTCATGATGATGAAGATCACCAGCAGCACGTAGGACAGGTCGAGCATCGGCACGACGTTGATCTCGTCGTAGGCCTTGTTGGCAGCTTGAACCTTCATGTCGTGCTCGCCATCACACCGAGTGGTTCTCGGCGATGCGGGTCACGAACTCGTCGATGAACACCTCCATGTCGGAGCTCAGTTCGCCGATCTTGCTGGTGAGGTAGTTGTAGCCAAACAGCGCCGGAATCGCCACCGCCAGACCGGCCACCGTGGCCACCAGCGCCGCGGCAATGCCCGGCGCGATGGCGTTCACGTTCACGTCGCCCGCCGCGGCAATGGCAGCGAAGGTGATCATCACGCCGACCACCGTGCCCAGCAGCCCGAGGAACGGCCCGCCCGCGATGCAAATCGTCAGCAGCACCATCTTCGAGTTGAGCGTTTGCATCTCGCGCACCAAACGCGCATCGACCGTGGCGCGGATCGCGTTGATCGACGGGTCGGTCAGCTGCAGTTCGCGCCCGAGATTGCGGTAGGCGTCGAAGCGGTTGCGCACCTCGTGCGCACCGGCGGCGTACAAGCGGTACAGCGCCGAGGCGCGGAACTTCTTGCTCGCGGCCTTTTCGTCAGCCTCGGCGCCCGTCGCGGCCATGCTGGCCAGCATCTTTTCGAACTGCGCCTTGAAGCGCTCGTTGTCACCCAGGGCGGTGTTCACGAACATCGCCTTGGTGATCATCACGCAGGTGCTGACCACGAACATCACCATCAGGATGCCGATCACGATCCAGCCGTCAAGCGTCACCGCGCCCAGCAAGATCTTCAGCGTGGACGTGCCGCCTTCGCTGTCGCCGCCCTCGCCTTCGGCCGCGCCGTAGGTGACCAGCTTCTGGTCAGCGCCTTGCGATTGCGCAGCGGTCTTGATCCAGTCGGCCGAGCGCGCCACGGTCGAGACCTGCAACTCGTCGATGTCGCCCTTGAAGCCCTTGCCGACGATGGCCGCACCGTCGAGATCGGGCACGCTGCCGGCCACGCGGGCGGCTTCCTGTCCGTTGACGTAGATCGCCAGACCGTCCTTGGCCACCACGGCCACGTGCTGCCAGACACCCGCCGTCACCGGCGCCGTGGTGGTGGCCACCAGCGCGCCCGACTGCACGAGCAGCGTGCCGCCGCGGATCGACAGCTTGAGCGGGCCGGCGCCTTCGGTTTGCGTGTAGATCGGCGCGTCGGCGGTGTCCAGCGGCTTGATCCACATCGACAGCGTCATGCCGGTGGTGCTCGACTTGAGCGACGGCGACGCGGGCAAGGCCAGCTCGGATGCGGCATCGAACGTGAGGCCCGCGCCGATCAGGCCGACGTTGTTGACGCGCGCCGAAGAACGCGCGGCGTGGTTGGCGTTGGCGGTGGCATCTTGCGGCGAGGCTTCACGCTCGCTGAAGTGATAGACCAGCGCCTGGGTGGCGTCGTAGGTGCCCTTGGCATCGCCTGCGGCCGGCGCGTTCGGGTTGCCGTAGTACAGCCAGATGGCGTCGGTCTTGCTACCCGGCAGCAGCTTGGGCACTTGCACCCACACCAGCGCCAGCTCGTTCAGGCCGTCGAACTTTTCGATGTGGAACTTCAGCGGCGTCTTGTCGTCACCGGCCACGAAGCGCAGATCCGAGCCATCGGGCTTGGCCTCGACGAACTGGAAGTTGCCCGTGTGCAAGCGCACCAGCACCGGCGCCGAATCGACGCCCGCCGCGATGGGCAGGCCCTCGGCGGTGGTGTTCAGGCCGATCTTCACGCGCTGTTTCCAGTCGGCGTTCCAGGAGGCGTGAGAGACGGAAGAAAAAACGAGGCCAACCAGTGCGAGGCCAAGAACAAGGATTTTTTTCATGACCACCGATAAGAACCGTCAACTAAAGGACAACCCGCAAGGTTTTTCCCCGGGTTAGGTTGGATCAATTTCCACATGACGCCCCTGTTTTCCGCTCTTGATTTCGAGGTGCCGAGGGGCCCTCTCGATCGGCGTGCCTCAGGGCGCAATGCACCGGCCGCGGGACCTTGGAAAGGCCCCCTGCCGACTCACAGACTGTAGAAATTTCGTGTGTCGTCCTGACGGATATCGGGATCGGTTTGTATAGCTATTTCGGACTAGTTCTCGCAATCGATCTGTCACACAACGCTCCTCAACCCGCGCCCGAGCGCGTTGTCGACGCAGTCGTCCATGAGCGGGCTGGCACCCGCCCGGCGCGGTCATTCAGCTTTTCTGGCAGGGCTGCGAAGCCATGAGTCAACTCGCTGCTACAGCATTGGCGGCACACAAGTGTGGCGTGATCGTGTCGATCAGGCGGCGCGCTGCGGCCGTCATGTGAAAGTGCCGCTGATAGCAGCCCACCGCCTGCAGCCGCATCTGCTGACGCGCATCGGCGTCGAGCGCCAGCCAGCGGCGCAACACCGCGGTGGTGCCGGCCAGCGTGTCGCTCTCGGCGAAGCCCGCGTCGTGCTGCACGATCTCGCGCCAGATGTTGACCTTGTCCGAGATCAGCACCGGCACGCCCATGGCCAGCGCCTCGACCACGGCGATGCCGAAGTTCTCCTGGTGCGATGGCAGCGCAAACACCTCGGCCGCGCGCAGCGCCGACCACTTGGCGTCGCCGCTGAGCATGCCGGTGAAGGTGATGTGCTCGGCAATGCCCAGCCGCGCGGCCTTGGCCTCGAGGCCGGCGCGCACGCCCGAGCGGTCATCGGGCCCGGCCATCACCAGGTGCAGCCGCGGCTCGGTTTGCAACGCGCGCGCAAACGCATCGATCAGCAAGTCGCCGCCCTTCTTCGGGTGCAGCCGGCCCAGAAACAACACGACGCGCTTGCCCTGCGTGGCCGGCCAGGCCTGCGCAAAGGCTGCGGCCGAACCCGCGTTCGACTCGGGCCCCAGGTCCACGCCGTAGCCCACCACCGACGGGTGGACCCGATACGGCCGAAACGTCTGCGACGCCAGCCGCGCCTCTTCGTCGGCGGTGAACAGCACCGCGCGCGCGTCGCGCAGCACACGGCGCTCGGCCAGCGCCCAGTAGAGCGACTTCTTCAGGTGCTTGAGCGGATACGCCTTGCGAAACCACGGATCGAGCATGCCGTGCGGGTACACGAAGTACGGTACCGGCCCGTCGTGCAACGCCTGCCAAACCGCACGCCCGTGGTACTGCCACAGGCCGTGCACGATCACCGCGTCGTAGCTCGCGGCGTGTTCGCGCAGCCACGGCAGCAGGCGCGGCGTGTAGCCGTAGTGCGAGGCCACCGGCCCGAGCGCGTGCGTGGGCACCGGAAACTCGCGCACGCACGGCGCCTCGGGGGCGTCCAGCGTGAGCACCTCTTCGGCATGACCCAGCGAGCGCGTGGCGGCCACCGACTGGCGCAGCCCCTCGGCCGGACCGCCATGCACCGGATCCACCGAGCGGATGACGTTCAACACTCTCATGGCGTCATTTGCCCAGGCAGTCCTTGGCGGTTTCCTTGCAGTTCTTGTCGCCGAAGCCCAGCACCTCGACCGTCAGGATGGCCGGCTTGAAAGCGCCCGCCGCTGCAGCCTGCGCAGCGGCAGCCGCGGCTTGCGCCGCGCTGTCGGAATCCTTCGAAGCGCCCGCCGCCGTGGTGGCACCACTGGACGCCATGGACGAAGCCAGGCTGCCTGCCACCGTGGGCGGCACACCGGTCGCCGTGCCGGCCGAGCTGATGTTGTCGGCGTTGAGCACGGTCAGCGCCGCAATGAAGATGTTGCCGCCTGAGGCGATGCCCGCCTCGCCCGCATCGATGGTGCCGCTGGGTGCAAACAGGTAGATGTTGCCCGAAGGCGGCGCCACCGAGGTCGGGCCGTTGGGCTTGGAGGTCACCGTCTGGATGCCGCTGCCGGCCACCGCCACGGGCAGCGTGTACTGGAAGCCGACCAGATTGCCGTTCGAGTCAAAGACCGGCTTGCGCGAAGGCGGCGGCGTCGTCACCGAGGTCTTGGCGCCGCGCCCCGCGTCGATGCTGCCATCGGCCGTGTAGATCAGGATGTCCCCACCCTGCGCCGTCAGCACCTTGCCCTGGTTGATGTCGAAGTCACCGCTGAGGTAGCTGCGAATGGCACCGCCCGCGTTGGTCACCAGACCGATCAGCTTGTCCTTGTTCGGCGTGGTCAGACCCACCGTGATGTTGCCTCCCGGCGCCAGCAGGTCGATCGAACTCCCGGCAAAACTCTGGATCGACGTGTTGTACGAATCGATGCTTCCCGAGTGGATCTTCGCGTTGGCAAAGAACTTGTCGACCGCGTCCTGGGCCGCCGTGGCGTCGTGGTTCTTGCCCGCCAGGGTGAGCGCGTCGAAGGTCGCCCCGAGTTGGGTGAGGTCCACCGCACCGGACACCCCCGCGATGACCGTGATCTCTGCCCCGCCCGGCAGCGTGCTGCCCGACTTGTTCGGATCGGCGTAAGCCGAGGGCAGCGACAGGTTCTTCTGGTTCCCGTAACTGGCCAGCGGCATGGCGGTACCCAGGCTGACGTTCTGGCCGGCTTCGATCAACAACGAGCCCGGCCCGCCGATGCTGATGGCCGTGTTGGGTCCGGACACGGAACCCTGATCGGCAATCACCTGGCTCTGGTCCGACAACCCGAGGTTTTGCAGGTTGAACACCGGATTGAGGATGTCGCCGGCGCTCCAGACCCTGGAGCGCGTGGGCAGGGTCAGGCTGGCACCGGTGATGCTGCCGCCCATTGCCACGATGTCGTTGACGAAGCGATCGGTCGAGTTGTTGGCGATCAAACGGTTCGGTGTGGCCACCGAGGTCATGAGCAGGTCCGGTATCACCTGACTGTCGGTTTGAGACACGTTGCGGATAGCAAACAGGCTCGCATCCGCGTCAGACACCGTCATGTTCAGACCCGAAATCCCCTTGCCGGAAAGCACCTTCAGCCCACCCGTCAGCGACGGGAAGAGGATGCCTCCGGCAGACAGGCCGTTGAACACCACATCGGCGCCCAGCGCCGCCACCGAAACGCTGGCCGGCAGCAACGCGGGAAGTCTCGGATCCGTCACGAAGTCATCCAGCGCAGGCTGATCCCCCACGTCGAGGGTCGCCTTCGCCAAGGGGCGGTTGCCCAGGGTGACGTTGCCGCCCATCGCGGTCAGGCCGACCACGCTGTTGGCCGAGTAGCCCAGAACCGGCCGTCGGTTGTTCGGGTTGAAGCTGGGCTGATTGCCGAACGGCGCCGACTGGAACAAGCTCGCAGGGCTGTCGATCGTCGCCAGCGTGATCGACTGACCGGCCGTGACCTGGACGGCCGATTGAGCCAGCGCCTCATCGCCACTGGCGCCCATCATGAACAGCTGCGACTTCTGGCCTGACGAGCCGACGCTGCCGCCCGCCGTGATGGCACCACGGCCTCGCGACACCAGGTACTGACCACCGACGACATCGCCGCCCGCCTTCAGTGCGATGTCGCCACCGCCAAAGACCTGCAGTGCGGCCGAGTCGCCGCTGACGACCTTGATGGCCGACGTGGGCGCCCAGGCCGACAGGTTGCGAATATCGCGCCCGGCCGCGATGGCCACATCCCCGCCGCCCAGGGTGGCCACGCCGTCATGGAAGTTTGGCCGGTAACTCCACCACACACCCCTCGAGAAAGAACCATCAGTGGCCGTGGAGTAGCGGAACCACTCCGTCATCCATTCGTCGCCGGCGCCAACCGCATCACGCTGCGCTGAAATCGAAATATCCCCACCGTCCTGAGTGAACCGGGCGTTGGCCGCAGAGACGCGTGGGTCGACTATGGCCGCCTGGCCCGCGCTGTAAACCACCCCCACCAAAGGTCCGCCCGTATCCTGGTCGGTGCCAGCCTTGATCACGAAGTCGCGCCCGGCTGACAGGCGGATGTTGCCGGTGCCGGTGCGCACCGATGCCTCGGCCAACTGGCTGTCGAGCACCAGATCTCCTGCACCCGCCACGCCCGAGACCGCCTGCGCAGCCAGACGCGACTCGCCGAGCGAGCGCATCGGGTTGGCCGCGGCCAGATCGGCCCCGCTGGCCAGCGCCACGTTCCAGGTCGCGCCGCGTTGCAAGGCGTTGTCCGGGTTGCCGATCGATGCGCTGTCGAGCGTCAGGTTGCCACCGGCTCGCACGGTGAGCGAGCCCGCTTCGACCATGGCCGAACCGTTGGGGGCCATGCGCCAGCCCGCGCCGGTCAGGTCCCAGTTGCTGGCCACCGACAAGTCACCGGCAGCGCGCACTTCGACCGCGGGGCGCACATGCACATTGCCCTGGGCCGCGCCGTCGTCGCCGCGGATGCCGGCGGCCAGCGCGCTGGCGTTCACCGCGCCCATGAAGGCCACGTTGTCCGCCGCGTAGGCGTCGATCATGTCTGGCGTGATCACGCTGCCGGTGGCCGCCTCGTTGTAGATGCGGTTGCCTTCGACCGCCACAGCGGCCCGCGCGGCACCGGGTTGGCGCTGACTCAGCACCTGACCGGTCAGCGTCGCCTGCACCGAGCTGCCGCTGCGCGGTGCGCGCAACAGCACCTCGCCGGCCGCACCCTTGGCACCTGCGCGCACATCGATCACCGCTCCGTTTTCGAAGTCAAGTGAGCCGCCTTGCGACACCAGCGCCACCGTGCCGCCGTTGGCATAGGGCGCCGTGGACGTGCCGCCTTGCACATCGACCTTGTCGGACGTGGCGCTGGCATCCACCACCGCACCCGCCTCGAGTCGCACCGTATTGCCATACACCTCGACCGAGCCCTTGCCCAGCGTCGCGCTGGCATCGAGCCGGCCCTGCACATCGACCGCACCGGTATCCGCGGCCAGCACCAGGCGATGGGCATGGACCACATCGGCTGCGGCCACTGTGACGTCGCCGGTGCGCACGCGGATGTCACGCGATTCGGTGAAGCCGGCCCCATTGAGCTGGGTATTCAGCGCAGAAAAATCACCCAGGCTAGCCACATCCATCGCGTAGCTGCCCTGGGTGCCGCGGGCAGCACCGCCTTTGAGCGTGCCGCCCAGCACCGCGCCCTCGGCCACGATGGCCAGCGAGCCTGCATTGCCACCCTGATCTGCCGCGGCCACGCTGATGGTCGAGCCGGCAGCCAGTTGCACCGTGCCGTGTTCGGCCTCAAGCCGGATCCGACCCGCGTCGGCCACGGCCAACGTGCCCTTGAAGTCCTTGGTCAGGCCACCCGCGTCAATCACTGCGCCTGCGCCCAACGTGATGCCGTCGCCGCTGCCCTGGCCCATGGCCTGCAAGGTCACACCACCCGACTTCATCAGGATGTTTCCGCTGTCGTCGATGGACGAACCGGCGAGCTTCAGCCGCGATCCCAGCGCCGTCGAGTCGGCCAGCGGCTTGGCCGGGGTCACGCTATGGACGGTGATGGCGCGGTAGGCCGCCGGGTCTGCTGCACTGCCGTCCAGCGCCGTCCAGGTCTGGTCGGCGCCGCTCGTGCTCGCGATGCGTGCCGCGCTCAGGTGCATCGTCGATGCGGTTTGCAACGTGCCCGTGCCCGCGCCCAGGATCTCCGCGCTGGCGTCAAGCTGCAGGTCGTTGTAGCCGCTGATGCGCTTGTCGCCAGCGCCCACCACCACTTGTGCGGAACGCACCACCAGCGAGCCGGCGAGTGCATCGGCCGCCACGCTGGAGCCCGGTGCGGTGCCGGTGTTGAGCAGCGTGACCTGAGTGGCGGCCAGTTGCGCTGAAGGCAGCGCGCCCGACCCGGAGGCGCGGCCGGTGATGGATGCTGCGTCCAGCACCAGATTCTTGAGCCCGGCGCTGCCGACCTGGGCCGCGCCATACAGGTCGATGCCGGAATAGCTCTTCAGCGACAGCGTGCCCAGCTGATTGAAGCCGGCCAGCTGCGTGTTGTCGAGCGCCAAGCCGCTGTCGAGGCCCGTCACGCCGGCCAGATCGCCCAGGCTGACAGAGCCCGAAACCAGCGACAGGCCACCGCCGCTGGCCACTTGCAGCGCGCCGGCCGAGGTGGTGGTGCGTGTGGCGTCGAGCGTCACCGAGCCGCTGCTCGCGATGGTCGCGCCGGCCTCCACATTGACCGAGCCGCGGGTCGAATCCGTGTGGGCGCGGTTCACGTTCACCAGCGCCGAATTGGCCACGCGAATGAGCGCACCCGAGTTGCTGCCGACGTCGGCCACGCTCAGGTCTGCGCCAGGCGCGACGCGGGTGCCGCCACCTTCGATGCGGCTGCCGGCGCGCACGCTGATCGCGTCCGTGGCCGCCAGGATCAGTTCAGGTGCCTTCAAGCTGGTGGCGTCGCTGTTGGCGACCACGATGTCGGTCGCCGTCGGTGTCACCAGCAAGCCCGCAGCCGAAGTGCTGCGCACACCGCCGATCAGGATGCTGGCGTCGAGGCGCGACAGGCTGGCCGCATCGATCTGCAGGTAATCAGGCGCGATATCGACACGCCCGACCTGATCGACCAGTGCAATCTTGCTGGCCGCCAGATCGACCTCGGCGCTGCGTGCGGCCGCCGTCGGCAGCTTGGCCAGCAAGTTGCCGTTGAGTGCCAGGTTTTGCGTCGCCGTGATGGACAACTGCCCGCCATCGACAGGCAGGAAAGGCACGGCCGCGCGGTTCTTGTCGGCCAGCGTCGCGAAGTAGGCCGCGTTCGTGGTCGTGTAGCCGGCCAGCGTGGCGATGTCGGTGTTCGGACGAACCACCACGCCGATGGTTTTGGCCGACACCACGTCGGTGCCTGCGGCCGTCATCTGACCCGGCACCACCGTGAGGCCGTTGGCCAGCGTCGCGGTCTGGCCCGGCAGCAAGTTGGCGTAGGTCGATCCGTTGATCAGCTGCACCATGTAGCCGCCCTTGAGCAGCGCGTAGTAGCCCGGCAGCAGCACGTAGTCGCCCGCAGCCACCGGCCCGCCGGGGCCGATGCGCACGCTGTTGTAGACCGCACTGTCGGCGCCGAAGCCGAGGTTTTGCAACAGCGCGATGTCGGCGTCGACCGGCATGCTGCTCAGCTTGGAGGCCGGCACGATGGCGTAGGTGTTGGGCTGGATCAGCGCGTCCTTGGAGCCGGTGGATCCGGGGATGAACTCGAACGCCGCCAGATCACCGCCGCCGGACACGTCGACCGTGGCGCCCGATTGCACGTTGACCGAGGGCGAATTCAACGCGATCCGCTTGGCCGGGGGGGTGTTCAGCGCGTTGGTCAGCGGGTTGCTGCCGGTGGCGCCATAGGTCCAGGTCACGCCGGCCTGGGTTTCGCCGTAGGGAATGACCAGCCCGTCGGCCGAGACCGAGGTGATGCTGCCGCGCCCGAGCACCAGGCTTTGGCCGGCGTCGAGTTCGAGCAACCCGATCGGCGCCTTGAGCACGCCGCCTTGAACAATCGTGTCGGCCGCGAGCGTCAGGCTCCCGCCGGCCGAATAGACGTCACCGCGTGCGTTCGAGTTGCCGCTGATGTCGATGCGCCCATTGGCCACCGGCGTGCCGCTCACGCCGTCGGCCACGGCGATCTTGAAGGCAGACCCCGTGGTGGGATAGATCTGCGCGGCGGACAGCGCCAGATCGCCAGCGCTCGTGAGCGAGCCCGTCAACTTCGCACCCGCCGGCGTGCCTGCGTTGCCCACCAGCCGGCCGGACAGCCGCAAGTCATCGTGTGCCACCAGGCTCTCGCGCTGGGCTCCGCTGATCGTCACGCTGCCCACGATGTCGATGGTGCCGGCGTTGACCGCCAGACTGCCGGTACCTGCACGCGTGGCCTGGGGCAAGGATGCCAGCGACGCATCGTTGACGGTCCGCGGATCGGTCGGGTCGCCGGGGTTGCTGCGCAGCCGCTGGCCGAAGGAATTGGCCAGCTTCACGCTGGCGCCCGACAGTTCCACGCTGGCGTTGTCCGCGACCTCGATCACCTTCGAGTCCAGCGTGATGCCGCGCGCGGCCACCACATTGGCATCCGTGGCAAAGACAATCTGGTCTTCGGATTGCAGCCGCAGCTTGTCAAAGCCGCCACTGGCCAGCCGGGTGGCTGACACGGCCGCGTCGGTGTAACCGGCCAGCGCGTCCACCGGTGTGCCGGCCTGCGTCACCACGATGCGGCGCGACGAGGTGGTGTCGGCGTAATCGCCGCGGGTCGTGAGCGACAGCGCGAAGCTGCCGCCCGCGGCCGTCGGCCCGCCGGCGTGGCCGGTGATCGTGCCGGCCAGGCTCATCGCGTCGTTGCCGCTGATGCTCACCGTGCCCGCATTGCTGACCTGCGTCACCCGCTCATAGGGCGAACGTGAGCCTGCCGCCGTCGGCAAATCAACCGCCTGAGCCGCCCCGCTGACGTCGATCACCGAGCCTTCATCCAGCGAGATCGTCGCCTTCTTGGCGCTCAGGCTGACGCTGCCGCCGGACACCAGCGTGCCCTGCACCAGTTGGCGGTCGTTGGGCTGGGCCGTGAACGCGCCGCGCGCGATCAGGCTGCCCTGTGCGCCCAAGTGCAGGCTCGGGGGGGCGATCTGGTCGGGGGCCGCCACCGCCACCGAGATCGTGCCGCCTGGCGTCGTGATCTGGCCGTCGATGGCCACACCCAGGGCACCGGCCAGGCTGACGCTGCCGCCCACGTCGGTGGTGATGCTGCTGCCCGTGTCCAGGCTCAAGTGGGACGCGCTCGACAACGCCAGGCTGGCGGGTTTGCGCAGGTTGTCCGGCAGCACCACGCGCGCGGCCACGCTCAGCGGATCGGCCCCGCTGGGCAGGGCTGCGGCCTGCAGGCCGTCGAGTTGCAAGTTGATCTGCTGCGGCCGCAGGGCAACGCCCGCCGCCACGCTCAGGTCCTGGGTGGCCGCGATCTTGAACTTCTGGAAACCACCACGGTTGAAGAAGCCGGCATCGAAGTTCAGCCCCGCCGCATCCGCAGCACCGCCGATCGTCACGGCACTCACCGTGCTCAGGCTCAACGAACCGCCGGCTGAAAAGCCGAAGCCGAGCAACTGACCGTCGAGGGCCAACGGGCTGGCCACCTGGGTCGAGTCGGCCGACAGCGAGATCGAACCCGCCGCGCCACCGCTCAGCGCCGCCTTGGCCGACACCACGCCGCCGGCCGACACGTCGAGCGCGCTGCCCGAATTCAAGTCCACCAGCCGCCCGGTCAGGCTGATGGCCCCGCCGCTGCTGGTGGATACCGCCACGCCGCTGCTCGACAGCACGGCCGCGGGTACCGCCGATGCGGCCTGCGTGAGGTAGTTGTTGGTCCACACGCCGCTGGTGTCGATCAGCGCGCCACTGGCCACCGAAATGCCCTGAGCTACCGCTGCAGCACCGCTGGCCGAGGTCAGCACGCCGGTGGCGTTGACGGTGCCGGCAGGCACCACGATGCGCCCTTCGACGTCGATCTGATTGGCTCGCAAGTTGAGCTCGCCGCCCACCGGGCCCTGCACGCTCACGCCCACCGGCACATCGATGCGGCCATTGGCATTGAGGTTCAGCGTGCCGAAGCCGGTGCTCACGAGGTTGTTGTTGGCGTCAGCCACGCCGGCGGAAAACACATCCGTGGCCAGCACCAGTTCGGCCTTGCGATCGGCGTCGAGCGCCGAGTCCGCACCAAAGTCCGCGGGCAGCGACGACAACACGCCGTGCGCAAAGCGCACGTCGCCCACGCCGAAATCCTGCGACGTCTTGATGGGGTCGAACGACCCGATCGACAGCGTGGCACCGCGCGGTGCAGCCGCGAGCTGCCTGGCGCCCACGGTCACGCCGCCACGCAGCGCGCCGTCCAGCACCAGACCGTTCAGGCCGGCACCCATGCTGATCTGCAAGCTGCCGCCGGCGGCCCCCTGCACGTAATCGGGCTGCACCGCGCCACCCAGCGCGTTGCCGAACGACTGCGAGTAGCCCCAGCGCGGGCTGCTCTGGGTGAACTTGTCGGCCACCGCCACATAGGTCAGCGCCTCGGGTGCGGTGGCGATGTCGTAGACCTTCCCGTCGGAGCCGATCAGCCGGGTGGTTGCCTCGACGCCGCCCTGGTAGCGCACACCGCCGCCCGACACATCAACGGTCGAGCCGGTGCGCTGGATCAGATCACCCGTGGTGTTCAACGTCACCTCGCCGCCGGTGGCGGCCTTTTGGGCCAGGCTGCGGGCCTGGTTTTGCTGGTAGCCCGACAGATCGAGCAGGCTGCTGCCCGCGCGCAGATCGACCGTGACGACCTGGCCGTGCAGGATGCCGTTCTTCTGGTCGGGCGAGTCCTTCAGTTCGTTGGACGTGACCTTGAACGTGAGCAGGTTGCTCGCGCTGCTGGCGTCGCTCCAGGCGCCTGAGGCGTCGATGGAACTGCCCGCACCGAGATAAATGCGCGCGTTGGCGGGGTTGCTCGTGTCTTTGGCGTCGAGCGTCACGCTGCCGCTGGGCGAAGCGATGCGCCCGTCGTCAATGATGCTGGCGGCCTGGATGTTGACCACCGGACGGAACGCCGCAAAGCTGTCGGCCTCGCGCAGCGTGGTCTTGTCGGTGCTGTCCAGCGGGGTTTCGGTCAGGCTGCCGGCGGCCAGCGTCACGGTGCCGCGGCGGGTGTTGCCGTTGTCGCGGGCCTGCAGGTAGATCGAACCGTTCGCCAGCGTGGCCGACGTGGCCGACACGCGACCGGACTGGTTGATCGCCAGTGCGGCGAGCGTCACGTTGCCGCGATCGGCGCTCACGCTGCCGCTGTTGCGGATCACGCTGCTCAGGTCGACCGGCTCGGTGCCGGCCGACACTTCCACCAGCATGCCGCGCAGGCTGCTGTTGTTCGTGTTGCTGTAACTCAGGTAGACCGAGCGGCCCGCGGCCAGCACCACCTGTCCGTCGGGCGAGGTGATCACGCCGCTCTGGTTGTCGATCAGCGGCGCGATCACCACCACGGCGCCGCCCGCAGCAGCGTTGATTTTCGGCGCGGCGGCGAGGGCGCTGCCATTGGCGCCGATCACGATCTTGCCGGTCTTGGCGCCGGCGATGGTCGCGCCGTTGGCGTCATAGCCGCCGGTGAACGCTGGCGTCGTGGGCACGCCGAGTTCGGCCAGCGCGCCGTTGAAGCGGTCGTTGCTGATGTTCATGCTGGAAGCCACCAGCGTGTTCACATCGATCTGCGTGCCGCGGTCGAACAAGATGCCGTTCTGATTGATCAGGAACACCTGCCCGTTGGCCTTGATCTGGCCCTGAATGATGCTGGGGTCGGCGTCGAAGATGCGGTTGAGCACCGCCGCGGTGGCCGACGGCTGGATGAACTCGACCTTGCTGCCGTTGCCGATGTTGAACTGGTTCCAGTTCAAGATGATCTTGGGCTGCAGCTGGTTGATGGTCAGCGACTGACCGGCACCGCCAGCGATGGGCGCGGTCGTGAAGGTGGCGCTGTTGCGGTAGTCGGACACCAGCCCGCGCAGCACCGGGATGGTGTTGCCCGGCAAGATGGTGCCGGCCGGCGCGGCGCTCGCCGAGTGGGCGGCGGCCATCAGGGCCAGCGCGGTCAGCACGGCGATGTTGCAAGGGCTGCGGCGAAAGCGGGCGGCGCCCGATGGCTGGGGGAAACGTCGGGTCATGCGGTGCTCCGGAGGGCGCAGGCGGTCAGAACTCGTACGAGGCGCTGGCGTGCAGCCGCGGCTCGTAGGCCTTCTGGTAGTTGGTGTCGCGCAGCGGCCAGGCGAGATCGGCCTTGAGGTTGAAGCCGTTGCTGACCTTGAGCGTCACGCCGGTGCCCACGCTGGCGAGTTGATAGGTGTTGCGCGATCCTGGCAACGGCGAGCGCAGCAGCAGGTGGGCCGCATCCAAGAACGCTCTGGCCTGCAGCAGCTCGATGCGCGATTCGGCCGGGCCGAGGTTGGGTGTGCGCAGCTCCAGCGTGCCGCGCAAGCCGGTGTCGCCTGCCTGGCTGGATTCGAGGTAGCCGCGCACCGTGTCGGCGCCGCCCACCACCATCTGCTCGTTGCTGACCAGCGGCTGCCCGCTGGCCTGCCCGGCCAGCGCGGCGTAAAGGGAGAAGTCCTTGGGCAGCTTCTGGGTGCGCGCCAGGTTGAACGTGAACAGCGCAAAGTTCGACAGCGCCTCATAGCGCTTGTCGGCAAACTGCTGCCGGTGGCTGGCCAGACCACGGAAGGTGAAGCTCATCCCCAAGCCGAATTCGGTGACGCCCGACTCGTCGCTCAGCGCGCCCGAGTAGTTGATCGAAAACGGCACGTACTGGATGGGCGTGCGTATGCCGGTGTTGCTGGCCACCGCCAGGTCCTGGTTGAAGTGCTTGTAGTCCACCCCCAGGCTCAGCGACTGCTGCAGCCCCGGCGATGACTCTGCGGCTTCGAGCGGAATCAGGTAGCGCAGGCCGAACACATCGCCCTTGCCGAACACGCCAATGCCGCCGCCCACATAGCTGCTGCTGTCGGAGTGCACCGCGCTGAACACCAGCGTGCCGCTGCCTGCGGGGATGCTGTAGTTGCCCGCGATCACCTTCACCTCGTCGGTGTTTTGCGGCGAGGTCTGGAACTGCACGCCCGCGCTGTGGTCGAGCTGGAACAAGTTGGTGTAGCGCAGGCTGGCCATCAGCCGGGTGGCACTGGTGTTGGGCGCGCTCTGGTTGTTGAGCTCGACGCTGCCGTGGAACGGCCGCTGGTCTTCGACCTGCAGATCGACCTCGGTGGTGCCGGCCTCCTTGCCCGGGCGCAGCAGCGGCGTGACGCGCTTGTCGAGCGAGTTATTCACCGCCACCAGCTGCTTTTGCACCGCAGGGAAATGCGGCACCGCGCCTTCGGCCAGCGCTGGCACGGCGGCCAGGATGCGGTCTTGCGAAAAGTAGCGCGAGCCTTGCACGCGCAAACGCGACACCCGACCTTCGACCACGTTGAGCACCACCAGCCCGCCGGTCACCTTCTGCTCGGGAATGTCCACCGAGACCGTGCCGTAGCCACCCTGGCGGTAGACCTGCTCGAGCGCCGCGCGGGCGGATTCCACGTCATCGATCGTGCGGCCTTCGCCCAGAAACGGATAGACCGCGCGCTCGATGCGCTCAACGTCCAGCACCGTGTTGCCCTCGACCTGAAATTCGAGAACGTCAAAACGCGGCGGAGCGGCGGCGGGCGCAGCGCCTGGCGCCGAAGGCGCGGCAGCATCGGCCGATGGCGCTTGGGCCTGGCAGGGCATCAGGCCCGGCGCCAGCAGGCAGCCGGACACCAGCCAGCGCGTGGCCAGTGAGACAGAAAGTTTCATCGCAGGTACTTCAGGGGTAGGTGATGCCGGCACAGCCAAACAACTTCGCGGTGGCAGCCCTTGGGCCGCTCACAACGCCAGTCAAAGTCGTCTGTCAGGCTATCGGTCCAGCGTGACACCATGACGAAAAAACCAGCCGCTGGTCGCCCGGCAGCTGGTTTTCAAAACAACACCCCCGACCTTGCGGTCAGGGGCAAGCCCTAAAGATCAGGGATTACTCGTTCACGTAGCCAGGAGCCGAGTAAGGAGTGGCGCACAGGTTGTAGCCTGTCGTGGTCGCACGCGACAGCGGGTTGGCCGGGTTGGCCAGCATTTCAGCGTCCGTGCGTTTAGCCACGGCCAACGAGTTCGCGGCCGTCAAGCCCCAGCCCGATGCGTTCTTGTTGTTCGGGTACGCACCGATGATGCCGCCCGTCCAGGTCGTGTTCACGCCGTCAGTCTTCTGGCCCAGGTTCTGGACCACTTCGGACATCAGCGTCTTCGATGACGATGAGGCCTTGAGGAAGGCGTAGAACTTGGACTTGTCGGTGGTGGAGACGCCCAGACCTGTGGCCTTGTTGTAGTTCAACGAAAGCTCGGACCAGACCTTGTACTTGCCGTCAGCCACGTTCTTCAGGCTCGGCTCGTAGCCGTCAACCTTCAGCCAGCGGTAGCCATCACCCGACACCGGGGTGTAGTCCGTGGTCAGGTAGCCGATGGCATAGGCGCCGTTGGTGTTCCAGCTGTTCAGGCAGGACACCAAGTCATCGCTGGTGCCGGCTTGCAAATTCTGCGTGCCAGGAGTGGCAGCGCCGACCACATTGCACTGCGTGCCGATCGACGCGGTCACGAGCGTCGTGGCCGCGGTCATGGCAGCCAGACCGGAATTGCAAAGGTTACCAACGAAGCGCGACTCGAATGAACGGGTCGTGCCCGAACCGTTGCTGCGACGGACCAGATACAGATTGTCGTCGCCGGCGGTCAAGCCGAGGTCGGTCAGGGTAAGAGCCCGACCGGTGAAGATCGCGTTGACCGTCGAAGTGGAGATCGAAGGCATGTTGGCCAGGGTTTCGCTGCCGGAGGTCAGGCCTTGCTGGGTCTGCAGTGCGTCGCGCAGGTTCTTGGTCACCGTGACGCCCTGAATCAGGGAGAACGGATAGGCCGTGGTCAGTTGCGATGCCTTGGCAGCGTTGAACTGTGCCGGCTCGGAGTCAGCAAAACCGAAATCGGTCGCATGAGTGGTGGCGGGGACGCCGGCGTTGCCGATGGTGGTGCCGCAAACGAACTGGTTGTAGGCGGGGATCGTGGCGGTCGAGGCCACGGTGGCCGAGGTGCAGCCGCTGGTGCTCGACACGTCAGCCACTTGCAGGTAGGACAGCGCCGCTGCGCTGTCAACCACGCCGGTCACGCCTTCAGCAGACGAGTTCGTGTTCTTGTGAATGGCGATCTTGGTGTTGCTGGCCAGACCGAAGTTCGCGCCGGAAGCCGACGAGCAAGTCCAAAGGTAGTAGGTCTTGCCAACGGCGTCAGAGCGATACGAGTCGAGCGTGTTAGCAACGCAGGTGTTGGCGATGAACTTCTCGAGGGCCAAGTCCACAGCCGAAGAGCCCGACAGGTAGATGTCGGTCGTGCCGCTGGAGTAATTGGACACGGCGATGTTGGGCGACACGGCAAAAGCAGCCGACGACACGGCAACCAGGGCAGCAGCCGAGGCGATTTGCTTGAGAGCGAATTTCATGAGATTTCCTTGAGGTTGAGAGAACTGGGAGAAGTTTTTAAAAACCCCCCAGGACAACCCGGGGGAGACGAACGAATCAATCTGTGGGCAAGACCTCAGGCGGCCTTGCGACGGCGAGCAGCACCGACCAGACCCAGCAGGCCTGGGCCGAACAGCAGGGCAGCGGCTGGCAGCGGCACGGCCGATGCGGTGCCCGTGTAGGTCACGCTGCCGTCAGAAGCGAGCGTGAAGTAACCGCCAGCGACGGTGTTGTCGTCGAAGGCCGACAGGCTGGCGTTGGCGTTGATTTGCGAAGGCGTGCCGTTGCCAGCAATCTGGAAGAAGTTCTGGCTGCTGCCCGTGCCGTGGCCGGAGACCAAGTTGGTGCTACCACCGATCAAATTGCCAGCCAAATCGAGCGCGTTCACACCGGACAGCAAAGCCGCGCCGTAGTACTCGGTCGCAGGGGTCTTCGAGAAGTTGGCAACCAGATTGGCCAGCGCACCCGGAAGAATGCCGGTGCCGTTCTTGCTGATGTTGGTGTTCATGTCGAACGCGACCAACCCCGCGTCGGTCAGCGACTGCAGGCTGCCCGTGGTCCACGCCTTCGAGGCGGTCGCATCGATGGCAATCACGTTCCAGTAGATGTTGGAGCTCGACACGCCGGTGAAGGCCGTCGAGAACAGGCTGGAGCCAGGCGCTGCGAACGTGGCGTTCGAGGTGCCGATCGTCGAGACGGACACGCCGAGGTCGCGGATGTAGTCCTTGGTGGTCGCGCCGGAGCCGTCATAAGCGACGAGCAGCAGTTCGAGGTTGGTGGCGGCCGTGGCGGCCATGGCTGGAGCGGCAACGACAGCCATCAAGGCGGCGGCGGCCAATGCTTTGAATTTGAATTTCATGGTTATTCCTGGGTTAGTTACTTGGTTCGAATCGAATCTTTTTGCAGTGCACCCTGCTACTTAATCGGGTGGGTGCCTGTCCGGGTTCGTGTGCATGACCCGGCACGAAGAACTTTATGGACGCACCGTGACCCTTTGCCCTGCGGCTTGTCACTCGCCCACAGTCCGAACAGGCTAGTTTTGTGACACAGACAGTCACACACGGCCGCTCGTGCAGGCGAGCGGTGGACGCCATCGCGACCCGGCCGCGGTGCGCGCAGAGCCGTTCAGGGTGGGTCGGCTAGTCCGTTCGGGTCGAAGCACAGTCATACCAATGCAACTGCCAAGCTTGATCATTCGGGTAGCGCTTTGCAGCCATTGAGGTTGCGCGGCCAGTTCCCTCCCACTACCACTCTGGAGTCACCATGAAACTGAAACTCGTTGCTGCTGCCGCCGTTCTGGCCGCTTTTGCTCTGCCCGCCTCGGCTGTTGTATCCACCGCCGCCACCAATATGGAGCTGCTGCTCGTCGCTTATGACGCCTCCGGCGCGACCACCAAGGACTACATCCGCGACCTCGGCGTGTCCGTCTCGTCGATTGGCACCTCGAACCTCACGTTCGCGGCCCCCGGCTCCAGCCTGTTCGCTACGGCCCTTTCCGGCGTGGCGGCATCGGACATCTGGTGGAACGTGATCGCCATCGACAACAACAACTCCAAGGCATGGACCACGGGCAGCCTGCAGTCGCTGACCGACGCGGGGTTGCTCGCTATCGACATGAACACCAACATTGGCAAGAACGGCACAGGCACCCAAATCCTTCCGGGTTCGCTGGCGAATCTGGTGGCCAGCTTCCAGAAGACCCCTGCGACCGAGTACTACGGTGCGGCTGGCGGTAACGGTGCAAATGGCCTCTCCCTCGTTGGCAATTTGGTGGGTGGTGTCGGCAATGTGGTCTCCGGCCACGGCACGGGCAGCAGCCAGAACTTCTTCCAGATTGCTGGCAACGGCACGCCTTCGCAAATCAACGTCAACGCTGGCCTGCTGGCCTTCGACGACAACACTGTTGCTGGTGGCTACTTCACGCTCGCCGCTGACGGTGGAGTGAGCTACACCGGCGCAGCAGCCCCATCGGCTGTGCCAGTGCCAGCCGCTGCCCTGCTGTTCGGCCCGGGCCTGCTGGGTCTGTTCGGCTTCGCTCGCAAGCGCAAGGCAGCTTGAAGACTGGCGGCTTCGGCCGCCAGCAGCAAAGACCGGCCCTCGTGGCCGGTCTTTTTTTGTCCGCTCGGGTGGCTACCGCTCGATGCCGTAGTCGGTGGGCGGTGCCAGTCGAGGCGGCTCACCTTCGCTCGACCCGCCTAGCCCGTTTGCAACGGACGTCGGCAGGGTCCCCATGAACTTCAGGTCTTGATAAGTCTTGGCGGTGCTCAAGGCAATGCCGTCCCCGACATACACGCCGCGCTGGCGCAGCGGCGCCAGCGTCGAGCGGCTGTAGACGCCCGAGATGCCGCCCTGCGGCGTGCGCACCAGGCCCCAGTCGTCGCTGCCGGTGATCGGGTCCGGGTACAGGCGGCGCAGGCAGCGACGGACCGTCAACTCGCCGGGGCTGGCCAGCATCTGAGCCAGCGAGGTCGGGTACGGCTGCGGCTGCGCGGCATGGGCCTTGACGTGGCAGCCGATGGCGCGCTGGTATTCGCGCCCCACAAACAGCAGCTCGCGCTCGCGCTCGCGCTGCGCGGTGAAGCGCCAGGTGCTGCCCGCCAACGCGGCCACCAGCCCCATCAGGGTGATGATGAACAGCAGACCCAGGTAGGTGAAGCCGTTGCAGGCCCGGGCGGTACGCACGGCGGGCTCAGCGCGCGATTGCCGACGATGTGAGGTCGCCGCTGTCCACGCCCGCCAGCGCGGTGTCCAGCAGCGACTCGAAATCGCGCGTGAAGCCGGGCCGATCCCACAGCCGGCTTTGCTGCAGGCGGCTGCGCATGGTCGAGCGCAGCGCGGCCAGATGCGGCAGATCGGTGGCCAGCGCGGCGGCGATGGCGACGTACTGCGCCTCGTCGTGGGCCACGCAGTCGGCCAGACCCGCAGCACCCAGGATCGACGCGCCCATGCGCGACGGCTGGGTGCGTCCGGCGAGCGTGACCACCGGCACGCCCATCAGCAGCGCCTCGCAGGTGGTGGTGGCGCCGTTGAACGGATAGCAGTCGAGGCCGATGTCGACCTCGTCGTAAAGCGCGAGGTGGTCGTTCACGCCCGGGGTCCAGGCGCGCACCACCACGCGCTCGGCGTCGATGCCGGCAGCCGCGAACCGGCTGCGGATGAATTCGCTGTTGCCCAGCTGCCCCAGCCCGGCCGCCTTGAGCAGCAGCCGTGAGCCGGGCACCGCCAGCAGCACCGATTGCCACAGCCGCAAGGTGCCAGCGCCGATCTTGGACAGGCTGTTGAACGAGCCGAAGGTGACCGAGCCGCGCGCCAGCGCGGGCAGTTCGCGCACCGGCGGCACCTCGGCGGGCCGGTAGCAGAACATGGTGTGCGCGCAGCGCAGCAGACCCTCGCTGCTGTGGGCGTCCGAGCCTGGCGGGTCGATCACCGCGTCGGTGATGCGGCAGTCAAAAGCACTGCTGCCGGTGCTCGCGGGGTAGCCGAGGTAGGTGATCTGGCAGGCCGCCGGGCGCCGCTGGAACACGCCGAGCCGGTTGCCTGATGTGAGTCCCGACAGGTCGATCAGGATGTCGATGCCGTCGGCACGGATGCGCTCGGCCAGTTGCGCGTCTGACAGGTGCAAGCACTCGACCCACTGGTCGCACAGACCCCGCAGCCGCTCGGTGACCGCATCGCTGGCGGCGTTGGACTTGTAGGCGTGGATCTCGAAGCGGGCGCGGTCGTGGTGCTCGAGGAGGCCTTCCAGAAAGTAGGCGACCGAGTGCCGTTTGAAGTCCGATGACACGTAGCCCACGCGGATGCGACGCAGCTCAGGCGTGGCCACACGCGGCGGCAGGCGATCGACGGCCGCCGCGAGCGGCAGCAATCGTGCGCGATGCTCGGCCAGCAGCACGGCGGGGTCTTCTTCGGCGTAGCACAGCATCATCAGATAGGCACAGATGGCCTCGGCGTAGTCGGGGCGCGCCTCGATCGCTGCGCGAAAGTACGCCAGCGTGGCGCCCACGTCCATGTCGCTGTTGAAGCGCTGCGCCTCGATGCGCCCGCGCAGGTTCGCGATGTCGGGCATGCCGGGCTGCAACTCGCTCGCGCGCTCAAGCCAGCTCAAGGCCCGCGGCGCCTCGCCGATCTCGAACAGGCTGGCCGCCAGTTGCACCATCACGGGCACATGCTCAGTCCGGTGCTGCGGGTACTGCGCCAGCCACTGGCTGTACAGCCCCCGCGCCAGATCGAACTGGGCCTCCTTGCACATCAGGTCGCCGAACTGCACGCAGGTGTCGATGCGGCTGTTGTCGAGTGCGAGCGCCTGGTTGAACAGCAGCGCGGCCTCCTCGTAGCGGCCGGTCAGCTTGAGCAGCACGCCCAGGTTGTGCAGCGCCTTGGGGTCGCGCGGGTTCAAGGCCAGCGCACGGCGCTGCAGCTGTTCGGCCTCGCGCAGGTCTTCGGCCGTGACGTTCGTGCCGTGTCCGCTGCCGATGCGATCGGCCAGCGCGTTGCCGAGGTTGCTCAGTGCTTCCGGGAAATCCGGCCGCAGTTGCAGCGCCTGCCGGTAGCGCTCGATGGCCTCGTCGAGGCGGCCCAGCAGCCGCAGCGCCACGCCCAGGCTGACGAGCGCCTCGGGGTAGCCGGGGCGCAACCGCAGCGCGTGCTCATAGGCCGCCACCGCCTCGTCGAGTTGTCCGCATGACTTGAGCGCGCGGCCGTGCGTGAAGCGGAACTCGGCCCGCGCGGGCTCGAGCGCCACGGCCGCAGCGGCCAGCTCGAGTGCCTCGGGGCTGCGGTCGGTGGAGTTGGCGATCGCGGACAGCAGATCCAGCGCCGGCGCACAAGGCGGCTGCGATTTCAGCAAGGGCCGCAGGGTGCGCTCGGCGCCGGTCACATCA
Source organism: Burkholderiales bacterium (assembly GCA_947451035.1). Taxonomy (GTDB): domain Bacteria; phylum Pseudomonadota; class Gammaproteobacteria; order Burkholderiales; family Burkholderiaceae_C; genus PBB1. The sequence goes on along the minus strand of CANFXR010000030.1, from coordinate 6,948 downwards.
CCCCGCCCGAGCAGCGCGCCGGCGAGTTGCAGCGACTGGCGCACCTGGGCAGGTGAGCTGGCCTTGGACTTCATGCGCAGGCTCAGGCGGGACCGACCAGCGTGCGCGCCTCACTGAGGTTGGGCAGCGCCGTGCCCGAGGCCATGGCCTTGCGCACGAGGTCCTTGCCGCGCTGCGCATCACCCTGCTTGACCAGCGCCATGCCCAGGTGCAGTTGCAAGAAGGGCTCGTTGGGGACCTTGGCCACCGCCTGCTCGAGCAGCCCCACGGCCAGCGGGTACTGCGCCAGCCGGTAATGCACCATGGCGAGCGTGTCGAGATAGGCCGGAACGCCGGATTTTTCAAAGCGCGCGGCGACCTGCAAGGCGCGATCGAGGCTGGCCTTGTCGCCCTTGAGGTCCGTCAGCATCGCGGCCAGGTTGTTGGCGGCCATGTCGTTTTTCGGGGCCCGCTTGACGATGGCGTCGTAGGTGGCAATGGCATCGTCCGCGCGACCGGCACGGCCCAGCCATTCGGCACGTGCCAGCGCCAGGCTCATGTCTTGCGGGTAGGCCTTGTCACCGTCGTCCAGCACCAGGAAGGCGGCGGGGTAATTCTTTTGAGCCACCAGCACGGCGGCCAGATTCTTGTAGATCGCCACCGGCGCAGCGCCATCGGTGATCACCTTTTTGAACGAGGACTCGGCCAGCGCCAGGTTGCCCTGAGCGATGGCCAACTCACCGGCCAACTCGTGCGCCAGACCGGCGCGGCCCTTCACGGCCAGCAGCGCGTCGATGCGCGTCTTCGCCTCGGCGTATTTGCGTTCGGACACCAGCAGGCTGATGGCGGACACCACCGGATCGGCAGACAAGGGTGCTGCTTTCGCGCCCGCGTCGAACTGCTTGAGCGCGGCGTCGAAGCGCTTTTGAGCGGCGTAGATGCGGCCCAGTCGAATGAAGCCGTCGGCGCTCTCGGGGAAAGCGGCTTGCAATGCGAGCGCGGCTTTTTCGGCGGCCACGGCGTTGCCCTGGGCCGAGGCCAGTTCGGTCTTCATGACGTAGCCACCCAGGAAGCGCGGGGCCACCTTGATGGCGGCATCGGCCTCGACCATGGCTTCGGCGTAGTCCTTGGCAGCGGCCATGTCGGCCGCCACCAGCAGGTGCAGTTGAGGATCGTCGGGCTTGAACTTGACGGCGTCGACCAGCGACTCGCGGGCCAGTTCCGGATTGCCCGCAGCGCGGTGCGCTTGCGCCAGCAAGTTGGCGATCTCGACCGAGCCGGGACGGTCCTTGGCCACACCACGCAAGTCGATCACGGCGTCTGAGGCCTTGCCATCGCCCAGCAGGATGCGCCCGCGCAGTGCCAGGGCGGCTGAGTCGCGCGGGTTGATCTTCAAGAGCTCGGCCAGAGTGGCGCGGGCTTCTTCGACATGGCCGGCGCCGAGGCTGAGGGCCGCGAGCTGGGCGCGGGCGGTGAGGCCGCTGGGCGCATCCTTGCCCAACGACACGATGCCCTCGAGCACGCGCTTGACGTCGTCGCCGCGGTTCTGGGACGCCAGCAGTTCGGCCTGCGCAAAGCGCAAGGCGGTGTCCTTGGGGTGGGACTCGACGGCACGCTCGAATTCCTTTTCGGCGACATCGGCGCCGCGAAACCGGGCCAGAAAGCCGATCACCGACAAGGTTCGGGCCGAGTCATCAGGGTCGAGCCGCACCGATTCGCGCAGCACCGCTTCGGCGGAGTCCAGCTCCTTGCGGCGGATGTGGGCCACGGCCCAGGCCTTCCACAGTTCGACATTCTTGGGGGCCACGGTGGTGGCGGTCTTGAAGTAGCCAGCCGCACGCGGCGCCAGCGCGGGATCGGCCTCGGGCGCGCTGGCCACCTCGGCGGCCATCTGCAACAACTGAATGTTGCGGGGCTCGGCGACCAGCGCCTTGTCCAGCACCTTCAGGGCCTGGGCGTGGTCCTTGGCGTTGACGTAAATGCCGGCCAGCAGCAGGCTGCTTTCAGCCAGCAGGGGCTGGCCGGTGCCCTGAATGCGAGCGGCCTCGGCCAGGGCCTCGGCACCATGGCCCTGGCGGCCCATCGACACGGCCTTCAAGGTGAGCGCGCGCAGGCTCGACGCATCGACGGCCAGCACGTCGTTGATCAGCTTGTCGGCATCGGCCGTCTCACCCACCATCAGGTGCAGCCGGGCCAGGCCGAGCTTGGCCTGGGTGTGGTCAGGCTTGAGCTCGATGACCTTCGTGTAGTTGGCGAAAGCGCCTCGCAGGTTGAACTTGCCGTCCTCGACCTGCCCCGCGATGTAGAACGCCTGGGCGTTCTTGGGGTCGATCTGCAAGACGTTGCGCACCTCGACGTTGGCCTTGTCCCAGCTGCCCTGGCTGAGCAGCTCGGCGCCCTTGTGCAAGCCCGACTCGATGCGATCGGCCTTGCTGCTGCAAGCCACCAGCAGCACGCAAGTCAGCGCGACGGCGACGGTGCGCGGTGCCACCCCACGAAGGACAAATTTCGACATGCTTTTCAGCCCGTGCTGGTTGAACAGTCGAATATGTTGATCGGCAAAGATGACAGGCCTGTGGTTGCTGCGGCAAGAACCATCTCAACCGCACAACTCAAGCGGCCAGAGCTTGAGGAAACATGGCCGAGCCGGATTCGCGCTTGCCTTGCGAAACCTCCGAGCTGCCGTCGCGCGATCGGGTCAGACGTGTTCCGGCCATGCCCAGCAGAACCAGCAGGAACAGCCAGGTGGCACCGGACAGCGGAACGCTGGACACCTGGAGCGGCGTGAAGGTCTGGAAGCTCGTCAAACCGGTGGGCATGACGTCGAAGTGGCGCTCTCGCTGCTGCGAGTTCACCAGCGCGAACAGGTTCCACATCGCCGCATCGGAAGGGCCGCGGCTCAGGTGGGACAGCGGGTTGCCCTCGGCCGGAATCGACTGGACGAACACGCTGCCGCTCCCGTCGTTGGACTGCTCGGGCTTGACATGCGCCGGGTCGTTGAGCACGCGGCTGAGAAAATCGCTGGCCGTCTTGGGGTGGTCGGGGATCGTGATGACGATCTCCGCCGAGCACACGCCCGGCAAGGCGAACAGCGCGAGTGCGGCGCACGCGGCCGCGACCAATTTCTTCAGACCCATGATGAAGATCTCCTTGAAGTGAAGTGGGACCAGAACCGCCCGAGCGGCACCGAAGTGAAAGCGTTGGAGGGGGCGCGGCGGCGGCGCATGAAAGCGCCCATCGACAACACGCCCGAGCCCAGCAGCCAGGCCGAGGCCGGCAGCGGCACGGCCGACACGGGCTGGTAGACGTAGCTCACCGTGACATCGCCCAGAGCGAGCGCACGCGAGCCGAAATACACACCCGAGGCCGCGGTGCCGCCGACGGTGCCAAGGCCGCTGCTCACCAGGAACATCGCAGTGGTGTGGTCAGCGCCGCCCAGCCCGACGAAGCGCGACACGGCGGTGGCGTCTTCGAGCAAGGTGGCCATGTTCAGCGGGTTGGCGCTGCCACTGAAATAAGACGTCTGACCTGCCGACACCGTGCCGCTGGCGGCGCTGGCGGTGGCCGTCAGCCGGGATGAAAAAGACACCAGTCCGGGCAGACTGACGCTCACCGTGTTGAGCACGCTGGCAGAGGCGTTGGTGTAGCCCTTGTCAACGGCGTTGCTGTTGAACACGCGCACCTGCTCGGTCACGCTGCCGTCGAACGACAGCTCGACGCTTTGCAGCGCACCCAGGCTCGGGTCGAACAGTTGCAAGTTGAAGCCAGACGCGGGCGAACCCGTGGCCTGGCTGGCCAGACTGACGTGGTACTCGACCAGGGATGCCTGCGCCGCGCCTGCCAGCGACAGCACCGCGGCACACGCCAGTGACTTGAGTTTCATGAGGTCTCCATGACCGGTACTGACAGCGAAGGCGTCACGGCCGCAGCCGTGACGCCCTGCCGAGAACAGGCGAGCAGGCAAGTGCCCGCCCGCCAACCGCCTGACGGCGGCCTGCTTCATGACATCAGTGCCTGCTGAGGTGCAGCACCAAAGCCGGCATCCGCCATGACGGGCGTCGCAACAGCGACACCCGCGTGCCCTTCGAGGTAAGCCTCGATGCGCTTGCGCTTGTTGCCGGTGGAACCGACGCGAGCCACCAGAGCCTCTTCCAGCAGGGAGATGGCTTCCTGATTGACCGAACGACGGTTTTCGAATGCCTCACGACCGATCAATTCCTTGATCACGCCGGGCATCTTCTTGATGAACAGATCGACATCCACTTGGGATCTCCTTGTCAACAGATTTGAGAAACGGTTCCGAAGTGGAACCACGAACTTCGCCAGAAATCACCGCTTTGGCGACGTTTGAATAGTGAATTGGCTGCGTGACGCCGTCGCGAAGGCAACAGATCGATAACTAGCCCGAAGTGGCTAGTCCGCACCCGAATCAGGTCGCTTTTGGACACGCCGGGGGGTGACCTGGAGGGGAACCGAACAGGCTCAGCAACGCTGATGGGGGATGGGGGGGGCGCTGCGGCTGCGGCTGCGGCGGCCGTGCGCAACGCGGGATGCTGGCGCGCGAGTCAGGCTCGCGCGCACCGGGCCGCGCGGCGGCCGGTGGTCAGGTCTTTGGAATCAGGTGGCCGATGCGCGCGGCCGGACAGCCGCGCGTGGCCCGAGTCAATCGGGGGTGAGGATCCCCAGACTCATCGCACGCGCAATGGCGTGGGTGCGGGTGTTGGAGCCGAGCTTGCGCAAGATCGCCTGGATGTGGTTCTTGATGGTCCAGGGGCTGCAGCTCAGCATCTCGGCAATTTCCTGGTTGGTCTTGCCGGTCTTGATGAGGTTGAGGATTTCCTGCTGGCGCGGCGTGACGATCCGGCCCGCGCGCGCCACCGAAGGCCCCCCGGCTTCGCGCTCGGTGGAAAGCACGCGCAAGAAGGCGTTGTGCAGGTGCGGCACCAGCAGATCGATGAGGTAGCCCACGCGCGCATCGAGCGGGCACGACAGCCGCGAGAACACATAGAACGCCTCGACCTTGCCGCGCGCGCCGGTCACCAGCTGCGCGGCGAGGTTCTTCATCTCGTTGTCGGTGATCAGCCCGAGCAGCACTTCATCGACCTCGCGGCTGGCATCGGCCGGGCAGAAGATCACGTTGCAGCGGTTGGCGTCGCTGGCGGCCAGCAGCCGCGGCATCAAGCCGTTGATGGGGTCGGTCACGACGTCGAAATGCTCTTGCCGGAAGTAGCGGCTGGCGCTGAAGCGGTGCACGGCCATGCCGGGGCACGTGCCGTCCTCGACGCCGCAGATCAGGATCTCGTGCGGGATCAGCGACTGCACGGAGCTTTGGCTCCACACGAAGAACTGCTGCCGGCTCATGACGTCCAGCGACGCCTCAACCGCGTCGGAGAAACGCAGCCTATCGTCTTCGCCGAGCCTGGTAGGGTGATTCACGTCGCAACGGCCTTGTGGAGACTCGGGTGAGCGCCGCAATCCGCATGCGACCACCGCAAACCCTGAACAGCCCACACCTTAGCCACCGACGGTGACAGTTTGTCGAACGGACTGATCCGTTCGGATCAGCGTTCACCAGCTACCACTCGAAGCCGTCGAAGAATGTTCGTACCTTGCTCGCCCAGCGGTCGACCTCAGCCTGCTGCACGCGCGCCGCGCGTTCGTTGCGTTCTCGCGCGGAGCGCGTGGCCGCATCAAGCTCGGGCGCGGCAGCCGCTGCAGGTCGCGCCGCCTCGGCAGCTTGTCGCACTGCGGCGTCGCGACGTGCCTGTCGCACCGGCCCGTACTGCTGCTCGTCGAGCACATCACGCAACTCTTCCATCTTGTTTTCGACCGTCACGCGCGCCAGTTGCGTCACCGGCTCCTTGCCCAGCGGCGTGGCCAGCGCCGTGGCCGGGTACTGGGTCAGCAGCATGTTGCCCAGGCGGTAGAGCCTGTCGTTCTTCGCGGTGCACTCGCCCAGGGCCGTGGTGCGCAACGCGAGCGTCGCTTCCGACTGGCCCAACACCGTGCTGGTGCGCCTCAACTGCCCCTCGCGCTCGGACAACGAAGCGCTCAAGGCCGACAACTGCGCTTGTGCCGCTGCCAAACTCTCGGCCAGGGCCGCCTTTTCGTCCAGTGCCGCCTGCAGCGCCTTGTCGGTCTGGCCTTGCCGATGGGCGGCGGCAGCCGCCTTGCGCTGGGATTCGGTCAACTTGGCCTGCGCCGCCTTGGACTCCTCGTCCAGGGCCGCGCGCTCTTGCGCCAGCTTGGCCTTTTCTGCCTCGGCAGCGCGCAGTCGCTGCTGCAGCGCCCTCACCTGCTGCTTGTCGCCCTTGTCGTCCTTGTCGGCCGCTGCTGCGGGCACGGCCAGCAGCAGCGACGCCACCAGCGCCATCACCCACTTCGCGTGGCTCACGTCAGCGCAACGCATCAGAAGCGCACATTCAAATCAACCTGCAGCGTGTCCACGCCGAACTTGATCGGCTTGGATTTGCCGTCATGCGACGGAACCATCGAGTCCACGAGGTCCGATGACATCCAGCGCGCCGACAGCCAGGTGTTCTTCGAGATGCCGTAGTTGCCGGCGAGCGTGAAGCCCTTGTTGTTGGTGCCGCCGCGTCCGAAGTCCGAGCTGGTGAAGGCATCGAGCACCGCGTCACTGCCCAGGCGGCGGTAGCCCACCGACACGTTCCAGTCCGACGCCTGAGCAATCACCGGCATGCCGAACTGAGCCTTGACGAGATAGCCCAGATCACTGCCGTCGGACACGCTCAGGCCACCCGTTCTGCGCTTGATCTTGCTGCTGCCAAAGTCAAGGTTGGTCACGACATCACCGGTGAGGACCAGATGGAACGGGCCGTCCAAGGCGAGGTCAAGTGCCGCGGTCAGGTCCAGTTCGCTAAAGCCCGAAGCCAGGCCCCAGTTGGTGGCCGTGTCGCCCGCCATGTCGCTGTTGATGCGAAACAGCGTGTTGCCGCGCTGGCGATAGCC
>CANFXR010000029.1 GCA_947451035.1 Burkholderiales bacterium | reverse complement strand
TGAACATGGAAAGCCTTTCTTGAGGGGATGGAATCAGCGCAGGAGGTAGGGGATGTCGACGTGCACCGCGCCGGTCGGGCAGTCCTTTTCGCAAGGCATGCAGTACCAGCACTCGTCGAATTTCATGTAGGCGGTGCCGCGGCTGAGGTCGATCGCCAGCACATCAAGCGGGCACACGTCGACGCACACGGTGCAGCCCTTGTGGGCGATGCACTTGTCGGCGTCCACCGTCACCGGCACCTGGCTGGGGTTGAGGGCGATCGGGCGGGTCAGGGTCTGGGTCATGGGGCAGGGTCCTCGGGGGTCAGGCGGGCACCGCATCGGCGGGGATGCGCAGCGTTTGGTAAGCCGTGCGCTCGGCCTCGTCGATCGGCACGATGTAGGGCTCGATGGCGCGCTTGAAGCTCGTCATGCGCCCTTGCTCGTCCTTCTTGAGCTGGGCGTGCACCAGCCACTCGGCGTCGTTGCGCTCGGGGTAATCGACGCGGGCGTGGTACAGGCCCCAGCGGCTTTCGGTGCGGTACAGCGATGCCCGCGCGGCCATCTCCGCGCAGTCGCGAATGGCGTGCACTTCGAGCGCGCGCATCAGCTCGTGCGGGTTGCTCGCGCTGAGCTGCTCGAGGTCGTCGCGGATGGTCTCGAAGTGCCCCAGCCCGATCTCCATCTTGCGGGTGACCTTGGGCGGCTGCAGGTAGTCGTTGACCATGCGGCGCAACTTGTATTCGACCTGGTTGGGCGGCAAGCCGCCGGCGCGCAGCAGCGGCGCACTCACCCGGGCGTGCTCGAGCTCGATCTGGCCCGCCATCGGCGTGGCGAAGTCGTGCTCGGCGCAGTACTGCGCGCAGCTCTCGCCGGCCAGGCGCCCGTAGACGAACGCACCCAGCATGTAGTTGTGCGGCACGCAGGCCATGTCGCCGGCCGAATGCAGGCCCGGCACCGTGGTGCGCGCGTGTTCATCGACCCACACGCCCGAGGCCGAGTGCCCGCTGCACAGGCCGATCTCGGAGATGTGCATCTCGACCATGCGCTCGCGGTAATCCGTGCCGCGCCCGGCATGAAAGCGCCCGCGGCTGGGCCGCTCGTTGGTGTGCAAGATGGTCTCGATCTGCGAGATCGTTTCCTCGGCCAGGTGATCGAGCTTGAGGAACACCGGGCCCTTGCCGCCTTGCAGCTCGCGGAAGAACTCCCACATCATCTGGCCCGACCAGTAGTCGCACTCGATGAAGCGCTGGCCGAGCGCGTTGGTGGTGTGGCCGCCGAACGGGCCGGTCACGTAGGCGCACGACGGGCCGTTGTAGTCCTTGATCAGCGGGTTGATCTGGAAGCACTCGATGCCCGAGAGCTCGGCGCCGGCGTGATAGGCCATCGAGTAGCCGTCGCCCGCGTTGGTCGGGTTCTCGTAGGTGCCGAACAGGTAGCCGCTGGCCGGCAGACCGAGCCGCCCCGCCGCGCCGCACGCCAGCACCACGCTCTTGGCGCGGATCACATGGAAGTCGGCCGTGCGGCAATCAAACGCCATGGCGCCGGCGATGCGCCCGTTCTCGGCGGTCAGCAGCCGCGTGGCGACCAGCCGGTTGGTGATCTCCACGCGGGCACGCTTGAGCTGCCGGTAGAGCACCTTCTTGATGTCGTGGCCTTCGGGCATGGGCAGCACATAGGCGCCCAGGTGGTGAACCTTTTTGACCGCGTAGTCGCCGGTCTCGTCCTTCTCGAACTTCACGCCCCAGCGGTCAAGCTCCTCGACCATGGCGAAGCTGTTTTGGGCGTACGCCATCACCGTCTTCTGGTTGACGATGCCGTCGTTGGCGATGGTGATCTCGCGCACGTACTGCTCGGGCGTGGCGTGGCCGGGCAGCACGGCGTTGTTGAGCCCGTCCATGCCCATGGAGATGGCGCCGCTGCGCTTGACGTGGGCTTTTTCCAGCAGCAGCACGCGCAGCGCGGGGTTGGCCTGCTTGGCCTTCACGGCGGCCATGGGCCCGGCGGTGCCGCCGCCGATCACCAGCACGTCGACTTCGGTTTCGATGATGTTCATGGGGGAGTGCTTTCAGCCGCGCTTGAGGCGCAGTCGGTACTGGAAGTTGTCGGCGCGGCAGTACAGATGCTCGTAGTCGAGCGGTGAGCCGTCGCGGGCGTGGGTCAGGCGTTCGATGTGCAGCACCGGTGCGCCCAGGGGTATTTCAAGCAGCGAGGCGACGTTCGTGTGGGCGAGCACGGCGTCGATCGCCAGATCGGCGTGGCCCAGCGGCACACCACATTCGGCCTCGAGGATTCCGAAGATGTCGCGCGTGGCGAGGTCTTCGCGTGCCACACGCTCGCCGAGCGCAAGCGGCAGCCAGGTGAGGTCGAGCGAGACCGGCTGGCCACCGAGGTGGCGGATGCGGCGGATGGCGGTCACCGGCGCGCCCACGGCCACCTTCAGGCGTTCGGCCACCTCGGCAGGTGCTTCGACGGTGCGCACCGACAGGACTCGGTTGTAGGTGTCATGCCCCATCGCACCCATGGCCTCGGCAAAGCCTTGCAGCCGGCCGAGTTCCTGGAACGGCTTGATCGCGGCCACGAACGAACCCTTGCCGCGCACCGTGAAGATCAGTCGCTCCTTTTGCAGGTCGCCGAGTGCCTGGCGCACGGTGATGCGACTCACCACGTACTGCTTCATGAGCGCGCTCTCCGAGGGCAGGCGGTCCTGGGGCTGCCAGGCGCCGCTGCTGATGTGCTCGCGCAACTCCTCGCGGATGCGGCTGTAAAGCGTGCGGGCCGCAACCGGCGGCGCTGCGTCGCAGGCCGCGGAGTCGAATGGGGCTGGATGGTTGGGGTTCATCGGAACGGGTTGGAACTTGTCATGTCAGGTGGGCCGCAAGCCTATGCAGCCAGCCCTGCGGCGCGAACGAAGAAGAACGCATATCCATGCGCGGTTTGTCCTCGGCGCGGGCGCCTGCAGGGCTTGCTCGCTTTGCGCATATCCAAGCGCGCAACCGTTCGTTCCCTCGCTGCACACGGCTGCCTACGCTTGGGTCTCGTTGTCTATCGCCACCAATTCGTGCCGCTGCCCGCAGCGAGCCGCCCCGGTTTCCAGGAGATGCCATGTCTGCCGTCCTTGAAGAAGTTCTGAGCGTCACCGCTGCCGCCCCGTCGCTGGAGCACGCTCGCCAGCAGGCCGTAGCTCACGGACTGAGCTACGCCGGCAGCGTGCCGCCGAACGAGGCCTGATCGCTCGCTCAATCGGGCGATGCGGTGCTGGTCGACGTGCGCACGGCCGAAGAACGCAAGTTCGTCGGCCAGGTCCCGGGCAGCGTGCATGTGCCCTGGGCCACCGGCACCAGCCTGACGCGCAACCCGCGCTTCGTGCGCGAGCTCGAGGCCAAGGTCGGCAAGCACCAAAACGTGCTGCTGCTGTGTCGAAGCGGCAAGCGCTCGGCGCTGGCGGCCGAGGCGGCCACCAAGGCCGGCTTCACCGCCGTGTTCAACGTGCTTGAAGGCTTCGAGGGTGAGCTCGACGCACAGCAGCGCCGCGGCACCGCCGATGGCTGGCGCTTTCGCGGACTGCCATGGAGCCAGGACTGACGTCTCGGCAGCACGGACCGAGCGCGCTCGCCACCTCCGGCCCGGCGCTGTGACCGCACCCTCAAGGAACCCACGATGCCTCACTATTTCACCGACAACTCGCTGTCCATCGGACGCACGCCGCTGGTTCGCCTCAACCGGATCACCGGTGGCGCCACGGCCACCGTGCTGGCCAAGATCGAAGGCCGCAACCCGGCCTACTCGGTCAAGTGCCGCATCGGCGCGGCGATGATCTGGGACGCTGAAAAGCGCGGCCTGCTGGGCGCCGGCAAGGAAATCATCGAGCCGACCAGTGGCAACACCGGCATCGCACTGGCCTTCGTGGCTGCAGCGCGCGGCATTCCGATCACGCTGACGATGCCCGACACCATGAGCATCGAGCGGCGCAAGCTGCTGTTGGCCTACGGCGCGACGCTGGTGCTCACCGAGGGTGCCAAGGGCATGAAAGGCGCCATCGCCAAGGCGGAGGAGATCGCCGCGTCCGACCCGAAATACGTGCTGCTGCAGCAGTTCAACAACCCGGCCAATCCGGCGATCCACGAGGCCACGACGGGCCCCGAGATCTGGGAAGACACCGCCGGCGCGATCGACATCCTGGTGTCGGGCGTGGGCACCGGCGGCACCATCACCGGCGTGTCGCGCTACATCAAGAACACGGCCGGCAAGAAGATCATTTCGGTCGCGGTCGAGCCCACCGCCAGCCCGGTGCTCACGCAGGCCCTTAACGGCCAGCCGATCCAGCCCGGGCCGCACAAGATCCAGGGCATTGGCGCGGGCTTCGTGCCCGGGGTACTTGATCTGTCGCTGGTCGATGCCGTCGAGCAAGTCAGCAACGAAGAGGCCGTGGCGGTGGCGCGCCGGCTCGCCCGCGAAGAAGGCATCCTGGCTGGCATCTCCTGTGGCGCGGCCACGGCAGCGGCGCTGCGCTGGGCGCACCGCAGCGAAAACGCCGGCAAGACCATCGTGGTGATCCTGCCCGACTCGGGCGAGCGCTACCTCAGCTCGGTGCTGTTCGAAGGCGTGTTCGACGCCAGCGGCCTGGCCGCAGCCACACCCGCCCCCGTGGTGGCCTGAATGAGCACGCTGAGCACACGATTCGATCAGCACGCCGACGTCGTGCTGGCCGACTTCGAAGCGCACCGCGGCACCCCGGGCAGCGGCACGTTCGATCTGGCCACCATCGTCACGCAACTGCGCGATGTGCGCGAGCAGTGGCGCATCTCGCAGCAGCGCCCGCGCGAGATCGGCGGGCGCGAGCTGCCCTCGCGCGAGGTGCTGGCCACCCTCGTCGAGGCGCTGCGCGGCGCGCTGTTCCCGATGCGGCTGGGCCCGCCCGATCTGCGCCAGGAGAACGAGGACTACTACGTCGGGCACACGCTGGACACGGTGCTGGGCGAGTTGCTGGTGCAAGTGCGCCTGGAACTGCGCTACCAGGGCCGACACAGCGGACATGAAGCCGGCGACGTCGACGCCACAGCGCTCGAGGTGGTTCACGAGTTCGGCGCGGCCTTGCCGGGCCTGCGCCGCTTGCTCGACAGCGACGTGCTCGCCGCGTATCGCGGGGATCCCGCAGCGCGCAGCGTCGACGAGGTGCTGCTGTGCTATCCGGGCATCAACGCCATGATCCATCACCGCATCGCGCATCAGCTCTACGTGCTGGAACTGCCCTTGCTGGCGCGGCTGGTGTCCGAGCTGGCGCACGGCGAAACCGGCATCGACATCCACCCGGGCGCGACCATCGGTGCGGGCTTTTTCATCGACCACGGCACGGGTGTCGTGATCGGCGAGACCGCGCAGATCGGCCGCAACGTGCGGCTGTATCAGGCCGTGACGCTCGGCGCCAAGCGCTTCGCGACCGACGACGACGGCTACTTGCAAAAGGGCGGGGCGCGCCATCCGATCGTCGAGGACGAGGTGGTCGTCTACGCAGGCGCCACGATCCTCGGGCGGGTGACGATCGGGCGCGGCTCGACCATCGGCGGCAACGTGTGGCTCACGCGCAGCGTGCCCGCGGGCAGCCGCATCGCCCAGGCCAGCACCCGCGACGACACCGTCGTCGAAGGCGCGGGGATCTAGCCGTGACAGCCACCGTGGTCGGCGAGCGATTCGGCGCCGTGGTGCGCGAGCACCGCGAGGCGCGCGGCTGGTCGCAAGAGCTGCTGGCCCACCGCGCCGATCTCAACCGCTCCTACATGGGCGAGATCGAACGCGCCGCGGCGATGCCCTCGCTGGCCACCGCGGCCAAGGTGGCACTGGCGCTGGGTGTGTCCTTGTCGGCGCTGATCTCGAGTTGCGAGGTGGCGCGCTGAGCCCTTCGATGCGCCGCTTGTTGGTGGCGATAGCCGGTTGATCTGGCTGCCTCGGCTGCACAGACTCGCTCGATCGATTTCCGAGCCTCTTGATTCGCTTTTCACCTATTGGAGTTCCCCCTCATGTCTGACCAACAACCCATTCAGCTGGCCCTGAGCGACAACGCAGCGCGCCAACTGGCCAACGCGACCAAGACCGCACCGACGCTGTCGACCATCAGCCCGCGCTGGCTCACGCATTTGCTGCCGTGGTCGCCGGTCGAAGCGGGCATCTACCGCCTCAACAAGGTCAAGAACCCGCAAGACGTGCAGGTGCTTTGCGCCAAGCGTGACGAGTCCGAACTGCCCACCACCTTCGTGGATTACGAAGACCAGCCGCGCGAGTACTTCCTCAATGCGGTCAGCACCGTGCTCGACGTGCACACCCGCGTGTCCGACCTTTACAGCAGCCCGCACGACCAGATCAAGGAGCAGCTGCGCTTGACGATCGAGACGATCAAGGAAAAGCAGGAAAACGAGCTGATCAACAACGCCGACTACGGGCTGCTGGCCAGCGTGCACCCCGACCAGATCGTCTATCCGCTGACGGGCGCTCCCACGCCGGACGACCTCGATGAGCTGCTGACCAAGGTCTGGAAAGAGCCTGCCTTCTTTCTGACGCACCCGCTGGCCATCGCGGCTTTCGGTCGCGAGTGCACGCGCCGCGGCGTGCCGCCACCGACGGTGAGCCTGTTCGGCTCGCAGTTCCTGACCTGGCGCGGCATTCCGCTGGTGCCCAGCGACAAGGTGCCCGTGGCCGATGGCAAGACCAAGATCATCTTGCTGCGCGTGGGCGACAAGCGCCAGGGCGTGGTCGGGCTGTATCAGCCAGGTCTGGCCGGTGAGCAAAGCCCGGGGCTGTCGGTGCGCTTCATGGGCATCAGCCGCAACGCGATCGCTTCGTACCTGATCTCGCTGTACTGCTCGCTGGCGGTGCAGACCGATGACGCGCTGGCCGTGCTCGAAGACGTTGAAGTGGGCAAGTACCACGAGTATCCGGACACCTACAAGTAAAGCGGGGCGCCTTCGATGTCCACCCCTGATGTTCCGGGCAGCGTGTTGCCGCCAGGGCTGCCCGATCCTGCCGCGCTGGCGCGCATGGCCAGCGAGTTCTTTGCGGCGCTGCCTGGCGCCAGCGCCACGGGCGGCGTGCCGTTCCCTTCGAATGTGCAACCGGCCGGCTTGTCGCTGCCGCCGGGCCTGAGCGGCCCGGCCACGCCGGCCGCGGTGCCGTTTGGCGCGCTGCCTCCGGGCGCCAACGTCGCACCCACCTCGCCGCAATCGGCCGCCAACGCAGGTGCATCGCTGCCTGCGCTGGTGCCGCATGCGCAAGCGCCCAACGGCGTGCCCGACCACGTGCTGGCTGCCGCTCCCGGCTTTGATGGCCGGCTGGGCAGCCACGCGCTCGGCGTGCCCGAGGCCCATGCCGCCAACGTGCCCACCCCCGCGCAGTCATCGCCAGGCGGCCAGGCGCTGCCTGCCGTTCCGGGATCGCACTCGGCGTTCTACTTTCTGGGCGAACCCGCCGCAGCGCCGTCCGGCCTGCCCGGGCGCGGCGATGTGGCGTTGCCAGCGGTCGAAGACCGCGTCACGCCGCAGTCGTTCGGCTTGCCAGGCGCAGACGACCTGCGCGCCTTGCTGCAGTCGGACCGCCGTGCGCCTGCCGCGCCGACGGCCGCAACGCCAGGCAACTTCTATTTCGTCGATGCCGCCTCACCGCGCGGCGAGCCCGCATCCGCTGCCTTGCCGCAGGCGTCGGCCTCGGCCCATCCGGCGTTCGATGTGCATGCGATCCGGCGTGACTTTCCGATCCTTCAAGAGCGCGTCAACGGCCGGCCGCTGGTGTGGTTCGACAACGCGGCCACCACCCAGAAGCCGCAGGCGGTGATCGACCGGCTGGCGCACTTCTACGCCCACGAGAACTCGAACATCCACCGCGCGGCGCACGAACTGGCCGCGCGGGCCACCGATGCGTACGAAGGCGCGCGCGAGATCGTGCGCCGCTTCATCGGCGCGGGATCGGTCGAGGAAATCATCTTCGTGCGCGGCTGCACCGAAGGCATCAACCTGGTGGCCAAGAGCTGGGGCGCCAAGAACATCGGCCCCGGCGACGAGATCATCGTCAGCCACCTCGAGCACCACGCCAACATCGTGCCGTGGCAGCAGCTCGCGGCCGAAAAGGGCGCGCGCATTCGCGTGATTCCGGTGGACGACTCGGGCCAAGTGCTGCTCGAGGATTACCAGCGGCTGCTCAACGACCGCACCAAGATCGTCTCGGTCACGCAGGTGTCGAACGCGCTGGGCACCGTGGTGCCGGTCAAGCAGATCATCGACATGGCGCACCGCGCCGGCGCTCTGGCGCTGATCGATGGCGCGCAGTCGGTGTCGCACATGCGTGTCGATGTGCGCGCGCTCGACGCCGACTTCTTCATCTTCTCGGGCCACAAGATCTTCGGGCCCACCGGCATCGGCGCCGTGTACGGCAAGCGCGAGGTGCTCGAGGACATGCCGCCGTGGCAAGGCGGCGGCAACATGATCTCGGACGTGACCTTCGAGCGCACTGTCTATCACGGGCCGCCCACGCGGTTCGAGGCGGGCACCGGCAACATCGCCGACGCGGTGGGACTGGGCGCGGCGCTTGAATACGTCGAGCGCATCGGCATCGAGAACATCGGGCGCTACGAGCACTCGCTGCTCGAGTACGCCACCCACCACATGAAGCCGATCCCGGGCGTGAAGCTGATCGGCACGGCCACCGACAAGGCCAGCGTGCTGTCGTTCGTGCTCGCGGGCTACACGACCGAGGAGGTGGGCAAGGCGCTGAACCACGAAGGCATCGCGGTGCGTACCGGTCACCACTGCGCGCAGCCCATCTTGCGCCGCTTCGGGCTCGAGACCACGGTGCGTCCTTCGCTGGCGTTCTACAACACCTGCGAAGAGGTTGATCGCATGGTGGCGGTGGTGCGCCGGCTCAGCGGCACGCGTCGCTGATCCAGGCCTGCGCGGCAGCAGCCGCACGGGTTGAAAGGGGCGACTTCGGTCGCCCCTTTGCGTGGGTGGCCGCCACCGTGATGGCGCCAGAGCAGGGCGCATAACGATGTGCGAAAGGGTCGCTTCGCGATCGGTCGTGAGGTGCACACACTGAGCGCACTTTCCGATCGATCACGCTCAACCCCAGGAGATCCCATGAGCATTTCAGCCATCAACGTGCGCAACCAGTTCCGCGGCAAGGTCATTGAAATCATCGAAGGCCCGGTCGTCTCGGAGATCGACGTCGAGACCGCGGGCGGGCTGATCGTGACCTCGGTCATCACCACGCGCTCGGTCAAGGAGCTCGACCTCAAGCCCGGGCGCGAGGTCATCGCGCTGATCAAGTCGACCGAAGTGTCGATCGCCACGCTCTGAGGCGCGGGCCATGGCGCTACCCGGCGTTCCGGTGCGTGTGCTGGTGATTCCGGGCCTGCGCGACAGCGGTCCGACCCACTGGCAAAGCTGGCTGCAGCAAGGTTGCCCGCACTCGGTGCGGGTGCAGCAAGACGACTGGTCGAAGCCCGAGTTGCAGCGCTGGGCCGATCGCATCGACGAGACGCTGGCCGCGCAGCCGCCGGCACGCTGGATCGCGGTGGCGCACAGCTTTGGATGTCTGGCGCTGATGCGGCATCTGGCCACGCGATCGGCAGCGTCGGCACCGGATCACGGCATCGGTTCGGCCTTGCTGGTCGCACCGGCCGATCCGGACAAGTTCGGCATCGCGCCGCTGCTGAGCACGCACCGGCTGGGCATCGACAGCGTGCTGATCGCCAGCGAAACCGATCCCTGGATGAGCTTTGGCAAAGCCGCCGGCTGGGCTCGCCACTGGGGTTCGACGTTGATCAACCTGGGCGATGCCGGTCACATCAACGTCGACTCGGGCCACGGGGCGTTGCCCGTGGCGATGACGGTGGTGCGGCAGATGACCGGCCGCGCCACCGGGGGCGATGCCTGCTCGATGTCCGCTGATGACACCGGCGCCTTGATGTCTCGACGTGCGTCACCGCTTTACCGCCCGTCTGCCGAACGCCGTGGTCGATGGGTCTGAGCTGACTAGAACGCGGCTGCGGGAGTCTCGGCGGCGGCGTTCCCGACAGTGAGGGGGATGTTGCGGTTGATGTCGATCTGGGTCGATGGCAGCGCGTTTTCCCGAAGCAGCACCTCGTTGACGGCCGAGAGCACCACGGTCTTGAGCTCGTCCGAGGAACTGGCCGCCTTGTAGAAGACCTGCACCGCCATCTCGACGCTTTCGGATTCGATTTCCTGGCAGACCACCCGGATCGGCCGGCTCGAATCCACATCCGAAAGTCGAGCGACGGCGGCAGACACGGCAGATGCAAGCTCATCGATCACGTGCGACAGGTCGGCTCGGGTGTTGACCTCGAAGGGCACCCAGATGCGGGTGTATCCCCCGCGAGCCGAGAAGTTGGTGAGCACGTACTGGAACACCATCGAGTTTGGAATCGAGTGGACTTGATCGTCGCGCGTCTTGATGGTGATGGTGCGCCAGCCCAGAAACGTCACCACGCCGAAATAGGACGTCTCCTTGGTTTGCAGCCGGATCCAGTGGCCCACCGCCAGTTCGCCTTCCATGTGGATGGTGATGCCGCCGATGGCGTCGAGGATGACCTCGCGCATGGCCAGCCCGACCACGGTGAGCAGCACCGACGAGGTGGCCAGGATGGGCAGGAAGTCCCGACCCAGCACGTTGGTGTAGTACGCGGCAAAGACGCTGAAGAAGATCACGCTGGTGATGATGGCGCCCAGGGTGCCCTGGAGCGATTTGCCCTCGCCCAGCACGCCCCTGCGCAGCACCCACCAGACGATCGCATTGGCCAGGAAAGCCGCGGCCGAGTAATAGCCGAAGCCGAAGACCTGACGAACAACCACCAGCCACTGGCTGGGGATGTCGCCGAGCAGCGAGCTGCCAAACAGCCCCACCTCGGCAAACAGAAGACCGGTCGTGAAGCAACCGATCTGCAGCAACTGACGGGCCAGCGGGCGCTGGTTGATCCGGCCCCGCAATCCGAACAGCACGCTGAACGCCAGCAGGCAAACCGCGCTGATCGTGCCGGCCACGCCTGCCGGGATCTTTCTGGCCAGCGAAGGGCCTATCGCTGCGCCTTTGGTCTGCAGCACCAGACTTGAGCTCATCGTGGAGAACCACAACTGTCCGGAGCGGGCGCGTGGGTCACCCAGGCCGCGAGAGGGCTTGTTCTCGACCGCGAAGATCGAGCCCGCAGCGACATAGCCCAGGCTCGGCGCCAGCACGCTCTCGCGCATCACCTGCTCGTGGATGCTGGCGTTGACGGCAGAGCTGTTGAAGCTGGCCGAGTCGACCACGAAGCGCAAACTGGACGAATCCAGCGTGCGGTGATGCCAGGTGAGCGGCAACTCGAGCCGCTCGAGCAACAGGTCGCCCGGCTTGGATTCGAAGCTGAACTTGCCCCGGTACCGGATGCGACGGTAGAAACCCTTCGAGTCGTCCAGCGAGTCGATGACCTTGCTCTCGACCGTCCCGCGCTCGGTCGGAAAAACAATGTCCTCGGCTGCGATCGCAACGCTGGAGCGGAACCACAAGTCGAACTCGGCAGAGAACTCGCTTTTCTCCAGCGAGATGTCGCTGATGGAGTTGAAACGTATTCCGGTGAAGATGACGGGAACGAGGTCGTAGTAACGGTCCGCGACCACCACCGTGTTTTTCGGGTCATTGGCGTCGTTGGGCTCCGGGCGCCCGGGTCGGTCGCCGAACTGCAGCGGATACGGTGACAGCCGCCCGTCCTGGTATTCGAGCAGCGACGGTGCCAGATCGCGCTGACGTTGTTCGTCGAATGCCAACACACCAGTAAAGCCGGACGCGGGTTTGGCGGCGACCCGCGAGGCATCGAGGTACTCGCGCAGCGCCGTTCGCCACTCTTCCGGGTTGGCCTTCAGGGCATCACGGCCCGCGTCGCGCTGCGCGCTCATGAAGCCCACGAGCAGGGCTCCCGCGTCATGGCCGTAGGCGTAGGCCCATGAGGGATCGGCACCGGTCCTGGTGTGGTACGCCTCAGTCAGTTTTCGGCTGGCCGTGCCGCTCACGTCGGGGGAAAAGGGCGCCACCGCGAACACGCCGTTGGTGTAGTAACCCGGCGCAAGCCGCTCTGCGGGCAAATCCTTGAACCTCTGCGGAAAGTCGGGAATGGCCATTTCATTGAGGCCCACGATCTTTCCGCGGTAGCCCTTGTCGCGCAGCGCTCTGAGCAGCAGTCCCGCTTTTTCCGAGGGCAGGTCGATGAAGATCAGATCAAAGCCGATCAACGCGACCGTCTCCATCTGAATGGAATTGGCGTCCGCTTCGGCCTCGATTTGGCGCAGGGTGATGGTCTCGATCGATGCGTCGCTGAAGCTCTCGGCAATGCCGCTCCAGTAGCCGTCCAGGCTGGAATCCTTCAGCGTCACAAACGCCACCCGCTTGGCCGGTTGAATGCGCTGTATCAGTCGCCCCGCAAATTCGCCTTGGCGCCGCTGGCTGGATTGCATGGTGAACATCCAGCGTCCGCCATCGGCCTGCGTAGGGGCAGCCACCGGCACCAGCGCCGGCACCTCGCCTTGCTCCATCGCGCTGGCAAATACCGAGAAGCCGTTGGACTGAGACGGACCGATCACGGCCAGCGTTCGAAAGCCCGAGGTGGCACCCTCGGCAAGCGCTTCCAGCGCCTGGGTGCGGCCCTGGTCGTCGCGCACCAGCACCCGCACGGCGTCTGCGTAGGGGCTGGCTGCAAGCGCGTCGTTGAAGCCTTGGGTGAGGTCCTGGCCCACACGGCGCGCCGGGCTTGAAATGTCGGCCACGAAGACGACGTCAAGCGGCTCGACCTTCTTTTCTGCCTCGCTCGGGGCGGCGGCAAAGAACTGGTCACGCTTGACATACGCGACACCTGCTGCCGCAAGCACTGCAACTGCAGCGGCCAGAACCAACCCAACGCGCCAACGGGACATGCTGCTCACTCACCGCCTTCCACGACCGCTGGGGTCGGCAAGGCTCACACCGGTTGCTAGGACATCGGTCAGGCAGAACCTGCCGGTGGACGGGCTGAAACGGCCTTGTGTGACCGTTTAGCGACCGGGCAGTCTATGAAGGAAATATGACAGTTCACTGCGCCGATCGGGGGGGGGCAGCGCTGATCCCTTCAGAGCACTTGACGGTGGCTTTTCTGGCCGAGGACGGGGGGCGCGCCGTCCTCGGAACGAGTCGCCTCGTCCATCAGCCCGCGACGCGGCCGCGGATGTAGCCCTCGAGGTAGCCGATGAGTTCGGCCTGGTGGCGGATCAGCTCTTTCACCACGTCGCCCACTGACACCATGCCGATGACCTTGCCGTCCTTGCACACGGGCAGGTGACGGATGCTCTTGGTGGTCATCTGGTGCATGCACTGATCAACGGAATCGTCTTCAGACACGGTGATGACATCGGCGGTCATGATTTCGTTCACGCGGGTGTCGATCGCCATGCGGCCCTTGAGCAACACCTTGAGCGCGCAATCGCGCTCCGAGACGATGCCGATCAGTTCGCCCGCCTCGTTGAGCACCACCACCGAGCGGATGGTCTGGTCGCGCATCGTCTCCAGGACCTTCTGCACGGTGTCGGACACCCCGACGTGGCAGATGGCGCGTTGGGTTTTCTGGGCGAGCAGGTTCTTGACGGTGATCATGTGAGGGGACCTCTACTTCAGGTGACAGACAGACGAAGGTCGATTTTAAGCCCCGCGTGCCGCACGGGCCGACGGCGCGCGCCAGGCCGAAAACACCGGCGGTTCGCCGTGTCTCAGTCCGTGGGACCCAACCATTGCACATGGCCCTGGCCGGCGTCATTGACGCGGCTCATCAGCGCGGCGACTTGCGTGTCGGGGCCGCTGAAGTGCAGCGTCACCACGCTGCCGTGCGCCGCGTCGATGAGTTCGAAGCCCGCCGAGTGGATCTCGCGGCGCATGAAGCCCTCAAAGGCGTAGGGCACGCAGCAGCGCAGCGTTTGCAATCGCTGCAGCGCCACCTTGTCGGCGCCCAGCAGGGCCTGCGCCACGGCGTCGGTGTAGGCGCGCAGCAGGCCGCCGGCGCCGAGCTTCACGCCGCCGAAATAGCGCACCACGGTGGCCAGCACGCCGTCCAGATCCTGATGGCGCAGCACGTCCATCATCGGCCGCCCGGCGGTGCCACCGGGCTCGCCATCGTCGACCGCGGCCGATTGCCCGCCGGCCAGCAGCGCCCAGCACACATGCGTGGCGCCCGGGTGCTGCGCGCGCAGTTCAGCCACCACCGCCACCGCACGGGCGCGGTCGTCGATGGGCTGCACGCAGGCGATGAAGCGGCTCTTGCGGATGAGCAACTCGCTGTGCACCGGGGTTTTGAGCGTGTAGGGCATGGGCCGCTAGCCTACCCGTGTGCGATCGCCCGCGGCGACTCTGTGACAACGCGGTGATGCTGCGCTCGCTCGAGCATCGACAATCGCCCCATCGTTTTGCGCGAGCCGCGCAAGGCACACCCCCATCCCAGGAGAGTCAATTTGAATCTGATGGTGCCCATTTCCCTGTTTGACGAGTTGTCCGAAACCATCATCAAGTCGACCGGCACGCTCGACCTCGCCAGCGGCGAGATCCGTGCGGTCGAGTACGAGGGCCACGACCTCGAGGTCGATGGCCTGCCGGCCGACGCCGAGGACTACGAGTTCACCTCGGGCCTGCTGTCGTTCAAGGGCAAGGAGATCGAGTTTCGCGTCGATGTCGACCCGCTGAGCGGCAAGTACTCGGTCACGCCCAGCGAGCTGCTCGAGTTGAAGGGCCGCGCGGCCAAGCTGTTCACCGCGCCGCCGGGGGCCTGAGCGTTACCAGTCTTCCTTGACGGCCAGCGCCATGTCGCGCCCGGCCGCACGGCGCGTCGCCAGACCGGCGGTGAGCGTGCCGGCGGCGATCACCGCCGCACACAGCGCGGCCAGCCGCGGCCACGGCAGCAGCAGCTCCATGGTCCAGTGAAAGCTTTGCGGGTTGACCACCTTCACGAGCACCACGCTGACCGCGATGCCCAGCCCCAGACCGAGCAGCGCCCCGGCGGCCGTCCACACGGCGCCCTCGGCGCTCACCACCGTGAGCACCTGACGCCGCGTGAGCCCCAGGTGGGCGAGCAGGCCGAACTCCTTGCGCCGCGCCAGCACCTGCGCTGAAAAGCTCGCCGCGATGCCGAACAGGCCGATCGCGATGGCCACGCCTTGCAACCAGTAGGTGACCGCAAAGCTGCGGTCGAAGATGCGCAGTGACAGCGCGCGGATCTCGCCCGGCGAGGCCAGCTCGAGCAGCTCGCCATTCATGCCGTGCCGGTCGGCCAGCTCGCGCAAGGCGCGCTGCACCGCGGCCGCATCGGCGCCGGGTTGCAGCCACAGCGCCGCATCGTTGATGCGTGTGTCGCCGGTCAGGCGCTGCCAGTCGGCGGTGGCCAGCACCACCGCGCCGTGCTGGCGTGCGTAGTCGCGCCACACGCCGCGCACGAACACGCGGGTGTGCCGCCCGTCAGGCAGCGGCAGCGTGAGGTGGCTGCCGGGCTCGGCGCCGTACAGCATCACCATCGCCTCGCTCACGTAGGCGGCGGTGTCGCCCGCGGGCAGCGCCACCAGATCGCCCACCAGCGGCAGCGTGCGCACCGGCTGGTCGAGCGGCCGGGCGATCAGCGCCACGGCGGGCTGGGCGGGGTCGATCTGCACCGAGGTGACGCGCAGCGTTTCCAGCCGCGCCACGCTGGGCAGCGCAGCCGCCGCTTGCAACCAGCCGGCATCGAGCGTGACCACGTCGCCGCTGCTCGATGAGGGGGCGGCGCGCGCATACAGGTCGGCCGGCAGCACGCTGTCGAGCCACACGGTGATCGAGTCGCGAAAGCTCGCCACCATCACCGTGAGCGCCACCGACAGCGCCAGGCTGGCCACCACGCCGGCGACCGCCACGGTGGCGGTGCGCCGCTGGTGGCGCGCGCGCTCGACGGCCAGCAGCGCCAGCGCCTGACGCGGCGGTGCCACGCGGCGCAGCAGCAGCCCCACGCCCGCGGGCACCGCCACGATGCCGCCCAGCAGCAACAAGGCCACCGACACATAGGCCGCCAGCGGCATGCACAGCACGGGCGGCACCGCCAGCAGCGCGAGCGCCACGCCGATCAGCGCCGGCCCCCACCACGGCGAGGCGGCTGATGCGCTGGCGTCGCCCAGACCCTTCAGCGCCTGCGCGGGCGCCAGCCGCTGCGCCTCGCGCGCGGGCAGCCAGCCGCCGATCAGCGCGGCGACCACACCCAGCGCGCCATAGACCAGCGCGGCCGGCACGCTGAAATGCAGGCTCGGCGCCACGCCGGGAAAGTAGCCGCCGCCCAAGTCGCCGGCCAGCAGTTGCAAGGCCGCCGCCGCCAGCGCGGTGCCGAGAGTCAGCCCGAGCGCGCTGCCCGCCACGCCCAGCAGCGCCGATTCGGCCAGCACCAGTTGCAGCCGCTCGCGCGCGCCCAGCCCCAGCACGCCGAGCAGCGCGAGCTGCGGCTGGCGCTGCGCGACCGACAGCGACAGGATGGAAAACACCAGAAACGCCCCGGTGAACAGCGCCACCAGCGCCAGCACCGTGAGGTTGATGCGGTAGGCGCGCGACATGTTCGACACGCGCTGCTCGGCCTCGTCGGGCGAACTCGCGCGCACGCCTTGCCCGGCGTAGTCGGCCAGCCGCAGCGAGGCAATCACCGCGTCGCGCTCGGCGCCGGGCTTCAAGCGCACGTCGATGCGGCTGAGCCGGCCCAGCATGGCGAACTGAGCTTGCGCGCCGGCGATGTCCATCACCGCCAGCGGCGGCCCGCCGGCGGCCACGCTGCCTTGCACGCGCAGGCGCACGCTGCCGCCGGGCGTGAGCAGCTGCAGCGTGTCGGCCTCGCCCAGCTTGAGGCGTGCTGCGGCGTTGAGCGACAGCGCGCCCGGGTCGAACAGGCCGAAGCGGTCGGGCTCGTTGGCGTCGGCCGTGCGGGTGCCGGACGTGGCTTGGGCTGGCTCGGCCGAAGGCGCTTCAGCCGTGGCCGCTTGGGGCTTGGCCAACTGCGGCCACAGCGCCGGCGACAGCGGTGCGGCCACCAGCGCGTCGATGCCCAGCACGCGCAGTGGCACGCGGCGTGTGGCGCCGAGTGCATCGACCACGATGGCCTGCGTCTCGGCTTCGATCACCGGGCTGGCCAGCGCGATGTCGGGGTGCTTCGCCACGCGCTCGTAGAGCGCTTCGTCAAAGCCGCCGCGCTGGCCACGCAGTTCGAAGTCGGGCTGGCCGTTGATGGAGCGCACCGCGGCGCTGAACTCGCCGAGCGCCGACTGGTTGATCAGGTGCACCGAAAACGCGAGCGCCACGCCCAGCATGATCGCCAGCAGCGCGGCCAGCTGCCGCCACGGGTGGTGCCGCCACTCGGGCCAGCTCAGGTGGCGCAGCAGCGCGAGCATCGGGCGGCTCAGTCGCCGGCGCGCGGCGCTGCGTCCGGCAGCGTGGCCATGCCGGTGGAGGTGAGCGTGAGCACGCGGTCGGCACGGGCTGCGGCGGCGCGCGAATGCGTCACCAGCACGCACGCCGCGCCGTGGCGGCGCACCTGCGCTGACAGCAGGTCCATCACGCGCTCGGCGGTGGCCGGGTCGAGGTTGCCGGTGGGTTCATCGGCCAGGATGAGTTGCGGTCGGTGCACCAGCGCGCGCGCAATGGCCACGCGCTGCAACTGGCCGCCCGACAGCGTTTGCGGCAGCCGGTCGGCCAGCGCTTGCAGGCCGACCGCGTCGAGCACCTCGCGCACGCGCTCATCGTCGGGTCGCTGTTGCAGCAGCAGCGGCAGGCCCACGTTGTGCGCCACGCTCAGGTGCGGCAGCACATGAAAGGCCTGGAACACGAAGCCCAGGTGCGCGCGCCGGAACAGCGCTTGCGCCGGCTCGGCCAGCGCGGTGATGTCGGTGCCGTCGATGTGCACCGAGCCGGCCTGTGCGGTGTCGAGCCCGGCGATGCAGTTGAGCAGCGTGGACTTGCCCACGCCCGACTCGCCCAGGATCGCCACGAATTCACCGCGCGCGACGTGCAGATCGACATGCGCAAACACACGCTCGCCGCCGTAGTCCTTGCACAAAGCGCGCACCGACAGCAGCGGCGGTGCGGCACCGGCCGGCAGCACCGCGTTCACTGCGCGATGCCGGCGATCAGTTGCTGCGCCAGCGTCACCACCTGCGCTTGCGCATCGCTGGCATCGCACGCCACCACGTGGCGCTGCGGCATGCTGCGCAGCCAGGTGAGCTGGCGCTTGGCGAGCTGCCGCGTGGCCGCGATGCCGCGCTCGGGCATTTCGGACAGGTCGTCGGCCTCGAGGGCTTCCCAGATCTGCCGGTAGCCCACGCAGCGCATCGACGGCATGTCGGCGTGCAGGTCGCCGCGCTTCATCAGCGTTTCGACCTCGTCGACCAGCCCCGCGTCGAGCATCTGCCCGAAGCGCTCTTCGATGCGCACGTGCAGCCAGGCGCGATCGGCGGGCTCCAGCGAGATCAGCGGCGGTGTTTCGACCGCGGCCTTCTCGTGGTGGAAGGACGACAGCGGCTGCCCGCTCACGCGGTAGACCTCGAGCGCGCGGCCGATGCGCTGGCGGTCGGCTGGCGGCAAGCGCGCTGCGGTGACCGGGTCGACGCGCTGCAGCTCGCGGTAAAGCGAATAAAGGCCTTCTCGCTCGCACTGCTCGTCGAGCGCGGCACGCACCGCGCGGTCGGCCGCCGGCATCGCGTCGAGCCCCTCGAACAGCGCCTTGAAGTACAGCATCGTGCCGCCCACCAGCAGCGGCAGGTGGCCGCGCGCGCGGATCTCGCCGGCCAGCCGCTGCGCGTCGCCCACGAAGCGCGCCGCCGAGTACGACTCGGCCGGATCGATGACGTCGATCAGGTGATGCGGCACCTGCGCGAGTTCAGCCGCACTCGGCTTGGCCGTGCCGATGTCCATGCCGCGGTAGACCAGCGCCGAATCGACGCTGATGATCTCCACGCCACGCGGGGTGGGCTGTTCGGCCAGCGCCGTGGCAATCGCCAGCGCGGCTGCGGTCTTGCCCGACGCGGTGGGACCGGCCAGGCACAGCACGCCGGTGATCGACATGCCGCTCAACCGAACACCTCGTCGCCACGCAGGTAGCGCCACTGACCGACCGGCAGGTCACCCAGCATCACGCTGCCGATGCGCACGCGCTTGAGGCCGATCACCTTGAGACCGACGGCTTCGCACATGCGGCGGATCTGGCGCTTCTTGCCTTCTTGCAGCACGAAGCGCAGCTGGTCGTCGTTGAGCCACTCCACGGTGGCGGGCTTGAGCGCCTCGCCATCAAGTTCGAGCCCGTGGCGCAGCAGCGCGAGGCCTTCTTCCGACAGCTCGCGGCACGCCGGGCCGTCGCCGTTCGGGCCGGTCACGCGCACCAGGTATTCCTTTTCAATGGCGCTGTCTTCGCCGATCAGCTGCTTGGCGATGCGCCCGTCCTGCGTGAGCACCAGCAGGCCGATCGAGTCGATGTCAAGCCGTCCGGCGGGCACCAGGCTGCGCAGGTGCTCGCGCAGGAAGCGCGTGCCGGAGTGGTCTTCGCTCCACTGGTTTTCGGGCAGCACCAGCACCATCGCCGGCTCGTAGCCGTCTTCGGCCTGACCGCTGACGTAGCCGATCGGCTTGTTGATGATCACGGTGACCTTTTGCGCCTGCGCGAACTTGGCGCGCGCATCGATGGTGATGCGCTGCTCGGGCTGCACCCGCGAGCCGAGTTCCTTGACGATGTGGTCGTCCACGCGCACCCAGCCCTTGTCGATCCACTCGTCGGCTTCGCGGCGCGAGGCCATGCCGAGTTCACTCATGCGCTTGGACAAGCGCACGCTGCCCGGCGCGTGCGGTGCGGGTTCGTTGAAGTCGTCGTCATCGTCATCGTCGTCGTGGTGACGGCCGCGGTTCGGGGCCGGACGCTGCGCGACCGGGCGACGCGGCTCGGGTGCGCGCTGCGCCGGGACGTAGGGCTGCCGCTCGGCCGGGCTCACCGTGGCCGAGCCGGGACGCGGCGTGGCGATGATGGGCGGGCGGTCGAACGGACGGGCACCTTGCTGTTCGCGCTGCCGGTCGTCGGGCCGGGCGTCGTTTCGGTCCTGGCCACGGTCGTTCGGACGGCCGGACTGCCACTCGTTGCGGCGATCGTCGGGGCGGCCCTGATCGCGGTCGTTGTGGCCCTGGTACGGACGGTTCTGCGGGCGGTTGTCTTGCCCCTGATAGGGGCGGTTTTGCGGTCGGTCGCCACCTTGTCCCTGGTACGGGCGGGCCTGCGGCCGGTCGTTGTGACCCCCCTCGTACGGACGCGGGCCCGGACGAGCCTGGCGGTCCTGGCGGTCCTGGCGGTCATTCGGCCGCGCGTCGTGGCGCTCGTTGCGGCGATCGTCGGGACGGCCCTGAGGCCGGTCGCTGTGGCCCGGGTACGGGCGACCCTGCGGACGGTTGTCCTGTCCCTGGTAGGGCCGGCTGGGCGGGCGGTCGCCTTGCGGACGGTCGTTTTGCGATTCGTACGGGCGTGGGCCCGGGCGGCCTTGCGGCGGCCGGTGGTCCTGGCGGTCGTTGGGCCGACCGTAGGACGCTTGCGGCCCGCGCTGTTGCGATCGCTCCTGCGACCGCTCGTTCGGGTCGCGGCGCTCGCCATTCGGGCGGGGCCCGTCGCGCCGGTCGCTGCGTTGCTGCGGACGGGCGCCCGGCCATTCACCGGGCCGGTTCGGGCGGCGCTCGGTCGAGCTCACCGGGCGCGCATCGCGCTGGGCCCGCTCGGACTGCTTGCCTGCCATCGTGGGCCGCTTGCTCACGCCGGCTCCCATGCCTCGAATGGGGGGGCGCGAGGCGCGCTGCGACGCCGGCGTGCCGGGGCGTTTGGGTTTGAGCTTCAGTGTGGCCATCGGGTCCAGTCGGTGTGTGTGCTTGTGCGGGGCGCGAACGTCGGGTCAACGTCCGCGCCAGAACAGCGCGTCGAGTTCGCGCCGTGTGATCTGCCGCCAGGTCGGGCGGCCATGGTTGCATTGGTCGGCGCGCTCGGTGCGCTCCATGTCGCGCAGCAGCGCGTTCATCTCGTCGAGTGTGAGAGTTCGGTTGGCGCGCACCGCGCCGTGGCACGCCATCGTCGACAGCACCTCGTGCTGCGCGCGTTGCACCACGCTGCTCGCATTGTGTTCTGCCAGCTCGCCCAGCACGCTGCGCGCGAGCTCGATCACGTCGCCGCCGGCCAGTGCGGCGGGCTGCGAGCGCACCGCCAGCACCGTGGGCGACAGCGGTGACAGGTCCAGCCCCAGCGTGCGCAGCGTGTCGGCGTGCGCCTCGGCGGTGGCGATCTCGGCCGGCGTGGCCGCGAAGGTGGCCGGAATCAGCAGCGGTTGCGATTCGATGCGCGAGGTGGCCAGGCCCGCCTTGAGCCGCTCGTAGACCACGCGCTCGTGCGCGGCGTGCATGTCGACGATGACCAGCCCCTGCGCGTTTTCGGCCAGCACGTAGATGCCGGCCACCTGCGCGATCGCCTGGCCCAGCGGCCAGCCGCCGGTGTCGGGCGCGGGTGATTCGCCGGCGGCGTCGCCCGCGCGCAGGCCGGCCGTGGCCCACGGCGCGGTGGACTCCTGCGCGTAGAGCACGGCGGTTTCGTGCAGGCTGAGGTTGACCTGCGCGGCCGTGGCCACGCCGCCGCGCCAGCCCGCAGGGGCTTGCGATGTCCCCAAGCCGCTGGATGCCGCGGTCGCATTCGATTCAGGCCAGCGCCCGAAGGCATCGGGTAGCGCACCCGCGGCATCCGGCGCTTGTGCCTCCGGCGCGCCAAGCGCCCCAGCCAGCGAGGCCTCGACCGCGCGGCGCACCGCCTGATGCACCTCGCGCGAGTCGCGAAAGCGCACCTCGATCTTGGTCGGGTGCACGTTCACGTCGACCCGGTCGGGCGTGATGTCGATGAACAGCACATAGGCCGGCTGACGTCCGCCGTGCAGCACGTCTTCGTAGGCGCTGCGCACGCCGTGGGCGATCAGCTTGTCGCGCACGAAGCGGCCGTTGACGTAGACGTACTGCTGGTCGGCGCGGCTGCGCGCCGAGGCGGGTGTGCCGGCGCGCCCGCTCACGCGCAGCACGCCGAGGTCGAACGCCACCGCGCGGCTGTCGGCCATGAAGTCAGCGCCCAGCACATCGGCCAGCCGCGCGTCGGGTTCGGCGCGGCGCCACTGCTGCACCAGCTTGCCTTCGTGCCACACCGCAAAGCCCACGTCGGGGCGCGTGAGCGCATGGCGGCGCACGGCCTCGACGCAGTGGGCGAGCTCGGTCGATTCGGTCTTGAGGAACTTGCGCCGCGCCGGCGTGCTGAAGAACAGCTCGCGCACCTCGACGCTGGTGCCCACGGCGCGTGCGGCCGGCGACAGCTCGCCCGAGCGCGCATCGAGCCGCTGCGCATGGGGCGCGTCGGCGGTGCGGCTGGCGATCGAGACCTCGGCCACCGAGGCGATGGCGGCCAGCGCCTCGCCGCGAAAACCCATGGTGGACACGCCTTCCAGATCGACCAGCGAGCCGATCTTGCTGGTGGCGTGACGGCGCAGCGCCAGCGGCAATTCGCCCGCCGGCACGCCGTGGCCGTCGTCTTCGACCAGCACCGCGCGGATGCCCCCGCCGATCAGCTTGACGACGATCTCGCCAGCTCCCGCGTCGAGCGCGTTGTCGAGCAGTTCGCGCACGACCGACGCCGGACGTTCGACCACCTCGCCGGCGGCGATCTGGCTGATCAGTTCATCGGGCAGTTCCCGGATCGGGCGGCGTGCTGTGTGGGGCCCACGGGCGTTCATCGACTGATTGTAGAAACGCCCTGTCACAGGGCGGCGACCATAATTCTCGCCCATGGAAATCGCTGCCTCACTGATCGACTTCATCTTGCACGTCGACGTGCATCTGGCCAACTTCGTGCAGGCCTATGGCGCGTGGGTCTACGCGCTGCTGTTTGTCATCGTGTTCATTGAAACCGGGCTGGTGGTCATGCCCCTGCTGCCCGGCGATTCGATGCTGTTCGTGGTGGGCGCGCTGTGCGGCGCGGGCCTGATGAACCTGCCGCTGGCGATGACGCTGCTGATCGCCGCGGCCATCCTGGGCAACCAGACCAACTACACCGCGGGCAGCTATTTCGGGGCGCGCGTGTTCCAGTGGGAGAACTCGCGCTGGTTCAACAAGCGCGCCTTCGAGCAGGCGCACGGCTTCTACGAAAAGTACGGCGGCATCACCCTGATCGCCGCACGCTTCATGCCCTTCGTGCGCACCTTCGCGCCGTTCGTGGCCGGTGTCGCGCAGATGTCGCGCACCAAGTTCACCTTCTATGACGTGAGCGGCGCGGTGCTGTGGGTGGGCATCGTCATGACGGCGGGCTACCTGTTCGGCAACGTCCCTTGGGTGAAGTCGCATTTCGACTTGATCATCTGGTCGGCGCTGTTCATTCCGGGCGCGCTGGTGCTGCTCGGGGTGTGGCGCGCGGGACGCAGACTGCGGGGGTGAGAGGATGGGGCTTGCGCTGATGGACTTCGTCCAAGCCAGGCATACCCTCCCTCATCCTGCGGCCTGAGCGCCTGGATGCTGGGCGCACGTTCTTTCAGACCGACCCTTCAATTCGAAACGGAGACCCACCATGCTGCTCATCGCCCGCCGTCTGCTTCTGGGAACCGCCCTGGCCATCAGCCTGCCGCTGGCAGCGCAGGCCCAGTCGCCCATCGTCATCAAGTTCAGCCACGTGGTGTCGCCCGACACCCCCAAGGGCAAGGGCGCCCAGCGCTTCAAGGAACTGCTTGAAGAGCGCAGCAAGGGCCGCGTCAAGGTCGAGGTCTACCCGAACAGCCAGCTCTACAAGGACAAGGAAGAGCTCGAAGCGCTGCAGCTCGGCTCGGTGCAAATGCTCGCGCCCTCGCTGGCCAAGTTCGGTCCGCTCGGGGCCAAGGAGTTCGAGGTGTTCGACCTGCCGTTCCTCTTCAAGGACGACGCAGCGTTTCGCAACACCACGGCCACGCTGGGCCTGGAGCTGTTCAAGAAGCTCGATTCCAAGGGCATCACCGGCCTGTCCTACTGGGACAACGGTTTCCACGTCATGAGCGCGAACAAGCCACTGCACACCGTGGCTGACTTCAAGGGGCTGAAGATGCGCATCCAGTCGTCCAAGGTGCTCGATGCCGAGATGCGCGCGCTCGGGGCGATTCCGCAGGTCATGGCCTTCTCGGAGCTGTATCAGGCGCTGCAATCGGGCGTGGTCGACGGCACCGAAGGCACGCCGTCGAACTACTACACCCAGAAGATCTTCGAGGTGCAAAAGCACATCACGCTGTCGAACCACGGTCACCTGGCGTACGCGGTGGTCATCAACAAGAAGTTCTACGAAGGTCTGCCGGCCGACATCCGCAGCGTGTTCGACAGCGCCATGCGCGATGCCACCCTTTACGCCAACGCCATCGCCGCCACCGAAAACGCGATGTCGCTCGACAAGATCAAGGCCAGCGGCAAGTCGACGGTCTACGTCCCCACCGAGGCCGAACTGCTGGAGTGGAAGAAGACCCTCATGCCGGTGCACAAGGACATGGAAGCCCGCCTGGGCAAGGCCACCATCGACGCGGCCTACAAGGCGGCCGGCTTCGTGGCGCCCAAGTGATCCGGCACCCGCGCTGAAGGAGAACCAGGCGTGATCAATCGCATCCTCAACCACCTGGAAGAGTGGTTGATTGCCTTCCTCATCGGTGCGGCCACCCTGGTCATCTTTGCGGCGGTGGTGCACCGCTTCCTGTGCGGCGTGCCCTGGATCCAGGATTACACGGTGCGCCTGAACGTGAGCTGGGCCCAGGAGCTGTGCATCTTCATGTTCGTGTGGATGGCCAAGTTCGGCGCGGCCTACGGGGTGCGCACCGGCATCCACGTGGGCGTGGACGTGATCGTGCGCAAGCTCACGGGCAAGCCGCAGCGCGCGCTGATCCTGTTCGGCTTGCTGGCCGGAGCCTTGTTCACGGGCACCGTGGCCAGCCTGGGTGCAAACTTCGTGTGGCACATGAGCCAGACCGAGCAGACCTCGGCCGACCTCGAAGTGCCGATGTGGTGGGTCTACCTGTGCGTGCCGCTGGGCTCGTCGCTCATGTGCTTGCGCTTCCTTCAGGTGGCCTGGGCCTTCGCGCACGGCGCCGAACTGCCGCACCACGACCACGGTCATGTGGAGGGCGTGGACGACTTCCAGGTTGACGAATCGGCGGCTGTGGCCGGCGCCGCCAAGGCAGGTCGCGCATGAACTCCGCCATCATCTTCGTGCTGCTCATCGTGCTCATGCTCACGGGCATGCCGATCAGCATTTCGCTCGGCCTGACGGTGCTGACGTTCCTGTTCACCATGACGGATGTGCCGGTGCAGTCGGTCGCGCTCAAGCTGTTCACCGGCATCGAGAAGTTCGAGATCATGGCGATCCCGTTCTTCATCCTGGCCGGCAACTTCCTGACCCACGGCGGCGTGGCCCGCCGGATGATCCGCTTTGCCAGCAGCATGATCGGCCACTGGCACGGCGGGCTGGGGCTGGCCGGCGTGATGGCCTGTGCGCTGTTCGCAGCCGTGTCGGGCTCATCGCCGGCCACCGTGGTGGCCATCGGCTCGGTCATCCTGCCGGCGATGCTCAAGCAAGGGTTCCCGGCCCGGTTCGGCGCGGGCATCCTCACCACGTCTGGCTCGCTGGGCATCCTGATCCCGCCGTCGATCGCGATGGTGATGTATTCGGTGTCGACCAATGTGTCGGTCGGCGCCATGTTCATCGCCGGCATCGTGCCCGGCATCGTGCTGGCCATCTTGCTGGGCTTCACCACCTGGAACATCGCGCGCAAGAACAACTACCCGCGCATGCCCAAGGCCGGCGCGGCCGAGCGCTGGCAGGCGTTTCGCGAAAGCGTGTGGGGACTGCTGCTCATCGTGGTGGTGATGGGCGGCATCTACAGCGGCATCTTCACGCCCACCGAAGCCGCCGCCATGGCTGCGGTCTATGCCTTCATCGTGGCCGTCTTTGTCTACAAGGACATGCCGCTCAAGCGTATCCCCAAGGTGCTGCTCGATTCGGCCAGCATGAGCGCGATGCTGCTGTACATCATCACCAACGCGGTGCTGTTCAGCTTCCTGATGACCAGCGAAAACATCCCCCAGGCCATGGCCGACTGGATGATCAACCAGGGCTTCGGGCCGGTGGTGTTCCTGCTGGTGGTCAACGTGCTGCTGCTGCTCGCGGGCAACGTGATGGAGCCCAGCTCGATCATCCTGATCTTGGCACCCATCTTGTTCCCGGTGGCCATCAAGCTGGGCATCGACCCGATCCACTTCGGCATCCTGATCGTGGTCAACATGGAAGTCGGCATGTGCCACCCGCCCGTGGGACTCAACCTCTACGTGGCCTCAGGCATCACCAAGATGGGCATCAGCGAGCTCACGGTGGCGGTGTTGCCGTGGCTGCTGACGATGCTGGGCTTCCTGGCGGTGGTGACGTACTGGCCGGGGTTGACGTTGTGGTTGCCGCATTTGTTGATGAAGTGACGGGGGTGGTTGGCGCTGCCCGCGCGGGGGGGTGTTTCGCTTCCCGCGAGGGGGTGTTCTCTGGGCGAGAGCCCGCCCGTCTTGCTTGCTGCAGCGCTGGCTCCCTGCGGGGACCGCGCCGGGTTCCGCCCCGGCTGGCGGGTAACTTTCATTTGCTGGCCCAAATGAAAGTCACCAAAGCAAAGGGCCTGAACACCAGCCCATTTGAGTGGCTCGCTTCGGCTACACACCTACTTCGAAGGCTCTGGCACGAGAACATTCAGCGAGCTACTGCCTCGGTTTCCTCGCTAAGGCTCAGCCGCTCAAGTTCGTTTCGCCTCGACCCTGCGGGTCCACGGCGTCGGCCCATGCAGCGGTGGTCCGCCTGTCACCACCCGTCCCGTGGCCAGGGCAACGCCCGTCGCCACCCAGCCTCTCGGGTCCTCAGTGGCCTTACCCATGGGGCGTACTCGGAAGTCCGCCTGTAGCCGAAGCGAGCAGGCCAAATGGGCTGGTGTTGGGGCCCTTTGCTTTGGTGACTTTCATTTGGGCCAGCAAATGAAAGTTACTCGGAAGCCGGGCCGAGACCCGGCGGGCTCTCCCGCAGGGAACCAGCCCTGCAGCAACCAAGAGCAGCGGGCTCTCGCCCAGAGAAACAACCCCGCGGGAAGCGAAACCCCTTCCCGGCCACGAGGGCAGACCCCCTCAGGTCCCCCTGGCCCGCGCCAACGCCGGATTCCTCGCGAAATACCGCTTGATCCCCACCGTCAACGCCTCCACCAGCTGGGCCTGATAGCGCTCATCGCGCAGCTTGGCTTCTTCCTCGGGGTTCGAGATGAAGGCGGTTTCGACCAGTATCGACGGGATGTCGGGCGCCTTGAGCACGGCGAAGCCGGCTTGTTCGACGCTGCCCTTGTGCAACTTGCCCAGGCGGCCGATCTGCCCGAGGACTTCGCCGCCCAGCCGCAAGCTGTCCTTGATCTGCGCGGTGGTGCTCATGTCGAGCAAGGCGTGCATCACTTCGGCGTCCTTGGTCTGCACGTTGATGCCGCCCACCAGATCGGCGGCGTTTTCGCGGTTGGCCATCCAGCGCGCGGTGGCGCTGGTGGCCGCGCCCGAGCTGAGCGCGAAGACCGAGGCGCCGCGCGCCTCGGGCGTGAAGAAGGCATCGGCGTGTATCGACACGAACAGATCAGCCTGCACCCGGCGCGCCTTGCGCACGCGGTCTTGCAGCGGCACGAAGAAGTCGGCGTCGCGCGTGAGCATGGCGCGCATGCCGGGCACGTCGTTGAGGCGGTCGCGCAGCTGCAGCGCCACGGCCAGCACGACGTCTTTTTCGCGCAGGCCGCTTGGGCCCACGGCGCCGGGGTCTTCGCCGCCGTGACCGGGATCGAGCGCGACGATCACCAGCCGGTTGACGCGTCCGGCGGCTGACGCGCCCGGCTCGGGTGGCGTGGCCGCGCTGGCTGAGGCGGCAGCACCGCCCGCCTTGGACGCTGCGCTGCCGCTGGCGGGCTTGTCGGGTGCTGCCGCGCCGGGGCGGTCGACCTGGCCGATGAACTCGCCCAGCGCATCGCGCACCGCCTGCGCGGCTTGCTGGCTGGGCTGGTCGCGGCCCTGAATGAGCGCGAGCAGCGGATCGCGCTCTTCGGTGGGGTACAGGTCGAACACCATGCGGTGCCGATAGGCCGCCACCGGCAGCAGCGAAAACAGCTGCGGCTTGGTCGATTGCTTGAGGTCGATGACCATGCGCACCACGCGCGGCTGGTACTGGCCGATGCGCACGCCGGCGATGAACGGGTCGTCGGCGCGCACCTTGCCGACGAGTTCGCGCAGCTCGGCGCTCAGATCCAGCCCGTCGACGTCGATGACCAGCCGCGCGGGGTTCTCGGCGATGAAGTGGCGCGCCGACAGCGCGCTGTCGGACTCGATGGTCACGCGCGTGTAGTCGGCCGCCGGCCACACGCGCACCGCAACGATGGCCGCGCCGCGCGCCAGCTCGGTGGCGCCCAGCGTGAGCACCAGCAGACCCATGCGACCCAGCGCGCGGCGCCGTGCGGCCAGAAGCGATGGGATCGGCCGCGTCATGGTCAGCTCAGCAGCGAAGCGCCGAGCGGCGTGAACGCCTGCAATCGCACTTCGCGGCACGCATCGCGGCTGTCGTCGGCAGCGTCGCCATCCAGCAAGGCGATGTCGATGCGCAGGTCGCACGGCGGCAGCAGCCCGGCGGCGCGCTCGGGCCATTCGGCGAGCTTCAGGCCGGGGCTGGCGAAGAGGTCGCGAAAGCCCGCGTCTTCGAATTCCTGCGGGTCTTCGAAGCGATAGAAATCGAAGTGCCAGACCTCGAAGCCCGCCGTCGAGTAGGGCTCGACCACCGCGTAGGTGGGGCTCTTGACGTGGCCGGTGACGCCCAGTGCGCGCAGCAGGTGCCGCACGAAGGTGGTCTTGCCCGCGCCCAGCGTGCCGTGCAACTCGATGAAAGCGCGAGCGATGCCCGGCTGCGCGGCCAAAGCCTGCGCCGTGCTGGCGCACCCGGCCTCGTCGGGCCAGCGCACGGTGCGGGCTTCTAAGATCGGCATGCCGGTCGTTCGGGTCGGGTGGAAGGTTGCATGGTCGCTGCGGATGAGGGGCAAACGGGGCTGGAGGCGTCGGCGTTGTGGCCTCGGGTACAGCAGTGGGCCACTGAACTCGGATTTTCCCAGATCGGGGTGGCCGACATCGACCTCGGCAGCGCCGAGCCTGGCCTGCAGGCTTGGTTGGCCGCCGGCTTCAATGGTTCCATGCATTACATGTCGCGCCACGGCTTGACGCGCGCGCGGCCGGCCGAGCTGGTGAACGGCACGCTGCGCGTGCTGAGCGCGCGCATGGATTACCTGCCGAGAACTGGGTCCTCGGCCGG
>CANFXR010000028.1 GCA_947451035.1 Burkholderiales bacterium | reverse complement strand
CGAATACCCCTTGTTCCCGACCGACATGCAAGCGCAGTTCATGGTGCTCGACTGCATCGCCGAGGGCACCGCCACGGTGACCGAGACCATCTTCGAGAATCGCTACATGCACGTGAACGAACTGGTGCGCCTCGGCGCGCGCATCGATGTCAATGGCCCGGTGGCGGTGGTGCATGGCGTGCCCCGCTTGTCGGGCGCCACCGTGATGGCCACCGACTTGCGCGCCTCGGCCAGTCTGGTGATTGCCGGACTGGTGGCCGACGGCCAGACGGTGGTCGATCGCATCTATCACCTGGACCGCGGTTACGACCAGATGGAAGCCAAGCTGCGCGCCATCGGCGCCGACATCGAGCGCGTCCAATCCGCCCCACTCACATGAAAGCACTGCCGTGATCACCCTCGCGCTGTCCAAGGGACGCATCTTTGAAGAGACCTTGCCGCTGCTCAGGGCAGCCGGCATCGAGGTCTCGGAGGATCCGGAAAAGTCCCGCAAGTTGATCATCGGCACCAACCGCCCTGATGTGCGTGTGGTGCTGGTACGCGCCAGCGACGTGCCGACCTACGTGCAGTACGGTGGCGCCGATCTCGGCGTGACCGGCAAGGACACGCTCATCGAGCACGGCGGCTCGGGCTTGTACCAGCCGCTCGACTTGAAGATCGCCAAGTGCCGCATGAGCGTGGCCACGCGCGCCGACTTCGACTACGCGAACGCGGTGAAGCAGGGCTCGCGCATCCGCGTGGCCACCAAGTACACGCTGACCGCGCGCCAGCACTTCGCCGACAAGGGCGTGCATGTCGACGTGATCAAGCTCTACGGCTCGATGGAACTGGCGCCGCTGACCGGCCTGGCCGATGCCATCGTTGATCTGGTGTCCAGCGGCAACACGCTCAAGGCCAACCACCTCGTCGAGGTCGAGGAGATCATGCAGATCTCGGCGCGCCTCGTCGTCAACCAGGCCGCGCTCAAGCTCAAGCGCGAGCCGATCCGCGCCATCATCGACGCCTTCGCCAGCGCCATACCGTCATGACCGTTCGCATCCGCCACCTCGACACCCGTGACGCCGGCTTTGCGGCCGACTTCGAGCGCGTGCTGCATTGGTCGGCTGAAACCGACGATGCGATCGAGACGCGGGTGGCCGCCATCGTGGCCGATGTGCGCACGCGTGGCGATGCCGCGGTGCTCGAATACACGCAGCGCTTTGACGGCGTCGAGGCCGCTTCGGTCGCCGCTTTGGAGATCGGCCAAGACGAGCTGCAAGCCGCGCTGCTCGCCATCACGCCGGCCCAGCGCTCGGCGCTGCAAGCCGCCGCCGACCGCGTGCGCAGCTACCACCAGCGCCAGCTCGAGGCCTGCGGGCGCTCCTGGATCTACCGCGATGCCGACGGCACCTTGCTGGGCCAGAAGGTCACGCCGCTCGACCGCGTGGGCATCTACGTGCCCGGAGGCAAGGCGGCCTATCCGTCGAGCGTGCTGATGAACGCGGTACCCGCGCAGGTGGCTGGCGTGGGCGAGATCGTGATGGTGGTGCCCACCCCGGCGCGCCGCGATGGTTCGCCCGAGTCTGCCCGTGGTGAGCGCAACCCGCTGGTGCTGGCGGCCGCGGCGGTGTCGGGCGTGAGCCGGGTGTTCGCGATCGGTGGCGCGCAGGCGGTGGCCGCACTGGCCTACGGCACGGCCACGGTGCCCGCCGTCGACAAGATCACCGGTCCGGGCAATGCCTACGTGGCCAGCGCCAAGCGACGCGTGTTCGGCAAGGTGGGCATCGACATGATCGCCGGCCCGAGCGAAATCCTGGTGCTGGCCGATGGCAGCACGCCGCCCGACTGGGTGGCGATGGACCTGTTCAGCCAGGCCGAGCACGATGAACTCGCGCAAAGCATCCTGCTCAGCCCCGACGCCGGCTACATCGCGCGCGTGCAGATCGAGATCGACCGCCTGATCGACGCCATGCCGCGGCGCGACGTCATTCGCGCCTCGCTCGAAGGCCGCGGCGCGCTGATCCTCACGCGCAGCATGGAAGAGGCCTGCGAGATCAGCAACCGCATCGCGCCCGAGCACCTCGAGGTCAGCTCCAGCGAGCCGCACCGCTGGGAGCCGCTGCTGCGCCACGCCGGCGCGATCTTCCTGGGCGCGTACACCAGCGAAAGCCTGGGCGACTACTGCGCCGGGCCCAACCATGTGCTGCCCACGTCGGGCACCGCGCGCTTCTCGTCGCCGCTGGGCGTCTACGATTTCCAAAAGCGCAGCAGCCTGATCGAAGTCAGCGAAGCGGGTGCTCAGTCGCTGGGCGTGATCGCCGCCGAACTGGCCTACGGCGAAGGCCTGCAGGCCCACGCCCGCGCTGCCGAGATGCGGCTCAAGAGCCGGGGCTGAGGGGACACAAGCCGTGAGCCGTTTCTGGAGTGACATCGTCCACACCCTGACACCGTATGTGCCGGGCGAGCAGCCGCGGATCGACGGGCTGGTCAAGCTCAACACCAACGAGTGCCCGTACGGCCCGAGCGAGCGGGTGCTGGCCGCCATTGCCGCGGCCAGCGGCGATCCGTTGCGCCTGTACCCCGACCCGCAGGCTGGCGCGCTGAAAGAAGCGATTGCCCGCCACCACGGACTGGACGCCAAAGAAGTCTTCGTCGGCAACGGCTCGGACGAGGTGCTCGCGCACGTGTTCCTGGGCCTGCTCAAGCACGACGCGCCCTTGCTTTACCCGGACATCAGCTACAGCTTCTACCCGGTCTACGCCAGGCTCTATGGCATTCAGGCGCGCGAGATCGCGCTGGCCGCGGACTTCTCGCTGCGGGTCGATGATTACCTGCAGGCCGGCCCCAACGGCGGCATCATCTTTCCCAACCCGAATGCCCCGACCGGCGTGGCCTTGCCGCTTTCCGAGGTGCGCCGACTGCTGATCGGCAACCCGGACTCGGTGGTGGTGGTCGATGAGGCCTACGTGGATTTCGGTGGCGAATCGGCGGTGTCGCTGGTGCGCGAGTTTCCGCAGTTGCTGGTCGTGCACACCCTGTCGAAATCGCGCGCGCTGGCGGGTCTGCGCGTGGGCTACGCCGTGGGCCACGCGGATCTGATCGAGGCGCTGGGCCGCATCAAGGACAGCTTCAACTCCTATCCGCTGGACCGTCTGGCCCTGGCGGGTGCAGTGGCGGCCATGGAAGACGACGACTGGTTTCGCGCCACTTGCCAGAAGGTCGTCGCCACGCGCGAGCGCATGGTGGCCGGGCTGCAGGCTCGAGGCTTCGAGGTGCTCCCGTCGGCCGCCAACTTCGTCTTTGCACGCCGGCCGGGCAGCGATGGCGCGGCCCTGGCTGCCGGTCTGCGCGAACGCAAGGTGCTGGTGCGCCATTTTCCCAAGCCCGAACGCATTGCGCCCTTCCTGCGCATCAGCGTGGGCACCGAGGCGCAGACCGACGCGCTGCTCGCAGCACTCGACGCTGCATCAACTCCCACCCTGAAGTGAGCCTGCGATGAGCACATCAGCCCCCACGTCATCACCCCGCCGCGCCGAGGTGACCCGCAACACCAGCGAAACGCAGATCCGCGTGGCTGTCGACCTTGACGGCACCGGCGTTGCCAAGCTTGCCACCGGCATCGGATTTCTGGATCACATGATCGACCAGATCGCCCGCCACGGGCTGATCGACCTCGAGATCGAGGCCAAGGGCGATTTGCACATCGACGGCCACCACACGGTCGAAGACATCGGCATCACCCTGGGCCAGGCGGTGGCCAAGGCGTTGGGCGACAAGCGTGGCCTGCGCCGCTACGGCCACGCCTACGTGCCGCTCGACGAGGCGCTGTCGCGCGTGGTGATCGACTTCTCAGGCCGGCCCGGGCTCACGATGGAAGTGCCTTTCACCAGCGGCATGCTCGGTGATCTGGACACGCAGCTGGTCTACGAGTTCTTTCATGGCTTCGTGAACCACGCGGGCGTGACGCTGCACATCGACAACCTGCGCGGCAGCAACGCCCACCACCAGTGCGAGACGGTGTTCAAGGCGTTCGCTCGTGCGCTGCGCTTTGCGGTCGAGATCGACCCGCGCATGGGCAGCACCATTCCCTCGACCAAGGGCAGCCTGTGAGCAAAACGGTGGCCGTGGTCGATTACGGCATGGGCAATCTGCGCTCGGTGTCGCAGGCGGTGATCCACGTGGCTCAGGGCTCGGGCTACGGCGTGGTCGTCACATCCGACCCCGACGTCGTCTACGCCGCCGAGCGCATCGTGCTGCCCGGGCAGGGTGCCATGCCCGATTGCATGCGCGAGCTGAGCGACTCCGGCTTGCTGCCGGCCGTGCTGCACGCGGCGGCGCACAAGCCGCTGCTCGGCGTGTGCGTGGGCATGCAAATGCTGCTGTCGCACAGCGAAGAAGGCCCGCCCGGCACCGGCACGCCAGGGCTGAACCTGATCCCCGGCGAGGTGATCCGCTTCCGGCTCGAGGGCCAGTTGCAGCCTGACGGCAGCCGCTACAAGGTGCCGCAAATGGGATGGAACCAGGTGCACCAGGTGCGACCCCACCCCTTGTGGGCCGGGGTTCCCGATGGCGCGAGCTTCTACTTCGTGCACAGTTTCCACGCCCGCCCGGCGGATTCATCGCACAGCGTGGGTGAAACCGACTACGGCCAGCGCTTTACCTCGGCCGTGGCGCGGGATAACATTTTTGCGACCCAGTTCCACCCTGAAAAGAGCGCTCTGCACGGGTTGACCGTGTACCGCAACTTTCTGGGCTGGAAGCCGTGAGCACGGCGATGTTGGTGCGTCACCCCCGTCCGCTGCTCGTTTCCGACCCCGACTCACTGAGCGGGTCTTCACCTTTCAACTGTTCGTCCCGGCCATGCTGCTGATTCCTGCGATCGACCTCAAAGACGGTATGTGCGTGCGCCTCAAGCAAGGCGACATGAACGACTCGACCACCTTCGGCGAAGACCCTGCCGCCATGGCCCGACGCTGGGTCACCGCGGGCGCGCGGAGGCTGCACCTGGTTGACCTCAATGGCGCGTTTGCCGGCAAGCCGGTCAACGAGTCGGCCATCAAGGCCATCCTGGCCGAAGTGGGCGATGAGATCCCGGTGCAGTTGGGCGGCGGCATCCGCGACCTCGACACCATCGAGCGCTACCTCGACGACGGCCTGAGTTACATCATCATCGGCACGGCGGCGGTCAAGAACCCGGGTTTCCTGCGCGATGCGTGCAGTGCGTTTGGCGGTCACATCATCGTCGGGCTCGACGCCAAGGACGGCAAGGTGGCCACCGACGGCTGGAGCAAGCTGACCGGCCACGAGGTGGTCGATCTGGCCAAGAAGTTCGAGGACTACGGCGTCGAAGGCGTGATCTACACCGACATCGGCCGCGACGGCATGCTCAGCGGCATCAACATCGAAGCCACCGTCAAGCTGGCGCAGGCGCTGACCATTCCGGTGATCGCCTCGGGCGGTCTGAGCAACATCGCCGACATCGAGCGGCTGTGCGCGGTGGAGTTCGAGGGCATCGACGGCGTGATCTGCGGCCGCGCCATCTACTCTGGCGACCTCGACTTCGCCGTGGCGCAAGCGCGGGCGGACATCCTCAACGGCGGTCTTTGATCGCCGCTCCTTTTCCCTCGCCCTGACGCCCTGCGACCGCAGCCGGCGCCCCCACCCATGCTTGCCAAGAGAATCATTCCCTGCCTCGATGTGACCGGCGGTCGCGTGGTCAAGGGCGTCAATTTCGTCGAGTTGCGCGACGCCGGCGATCCGGTGGAAATCGCAGCGCGCTACAACGACCAGGGCGCCGACGAACTGACCTTTCTCGACATCACCGCCACCAGCGACGGGCGCGACCTGATCTTGCACATCATCGAGGCGGTGGCCTCGCAGGTGTTCATCCCGCTGACGGTGGGCGGCGGCGTGCGCAGCGTCGAAGACGTGCGCCGGCTGCTCAACGCCGGGGCCGACAAGGTCAGCTTCAATTCGGCGGCGGTGGCCAACCCGCAGCTCATCCGCGACGCTTCGCAGCGCTACGGCGCGCAGTGCATCGTGGTGGCGATCGACGCCAAGCGCCGCGTCGGCGACGACCTGGCCGCGCGCGGCGAGGGCTGGGACGTCTACACCCACGGCGGGCGCAAGAACACCGGACTCGACGCGGTGGCCTGGGCGCAGCAAATGACCGCGCACGGTGCGGGTGAGATCTTGCTGACCAGCATGGACCGCGACGGCACCAAGATCGGCTTCGACCTGAAGCTCACGCGCGCCGTGAGCGACGCGGTCAGCGTGCCGGTGATCGCCTCGGGCGGTGTGGGCGCGCTAGAGCACCTGTCCGAAGGCATACGCATCGGTGGTGCCGATGCGGTGCTGGCCGCGAGCATCTTCCACTACGGCGAGTTCACCGTGGGCCAGGCCAAGGCGCTGATGGCGCGCGACGGCATTGCGGTTCGCCTGTGAAGACCAAGGACGCGCCCCAGTTCGGCAGCCGCGCATTCGCCGAGCCACCGCAGCGCAAGACGGCGGGCAAGAAGTCAGCGGTCACGCCGGATGCGGCCCTGCCGCGCGAGGTGCGCATCATCGGCGGCGCGTGGAAGCGCAGCAAGTTGCCGGTGGCGTTGATGCCCGGCCTGCGTCCGACGCCCGATCGGGTGCGCGAGACGGTGTTCAACTGGCTGGGCGCCGACATGAGCGGCTGGCGCTGTCTGGATGCCTTCGCCGGCAGCGGCGCACTGGGCTTCGAGGCGGCATCGCGCGGCGCGAGCTCGGTGATCCTGCTCGAGCGTGAACACCGGCAGGTGCGCAGTCTGGTCGAGTCGAAGCTGCGATTGAAGGCGGACGCGCTGCGCGTGGAAGCCGCCGATGCGCTGTCGTGGATGGGACGCGGGCCGGCGCAGTCGTTCGAGCTGATCTTCATCGATCCGCCGTTTGACAGCAGCCTGCTCGAACCCGCCTTGCGCGCGGCCACACGGCTGCTGGTGCCCGACGGGTTCATCTACCTCGAAGCCGCCAGCGCCCAGACCGACGACACGCTGGCGCCATTCGGTTTGAAGCTGCACCGGCACTTGCGTGCCGGCCATGTCCACGCGCATCTGCTGATGCTCAGGGGCGAGGGCTACACTGAACTTCAACCCGAAAGCTAGGGAGAACCCGATGACTTCCGTGACCAAGCTCACCGCCATCTACCCTGGCACGTTCGACCCGATGACGTTGGGCCACGAGGATTTGATGCGTCGGGCCAGCCGGTTGTTCGAGCGGCTGGTGGTGGCGGTGGCGGCCGGACACCACAAGCGCACGATGTTCACCATCGACGAGCGGCTTGAAATCGCCCAGGAACTCGCGGCCAAATACCCCAACGTCGAGGTGATCGCCTTTCGCGGCCTGCTGCGCGATTTCGTGGTCGACATCGGCGGCAAGGTGGTGGTGCGCGGCCTGCGCGCGGTCAGCGACTTCGAGTACGAGTTCCAGATGGCGGGCATGAACCGCCAGCTGATGCCCGAAGTCGAAACCGTGTTTCTCACCCCCAGCGATCAGTACCAGTTTGTCTCGGGAACCTTCGTGCGCGAGATTGCCAC
Source organism: Burkholderiales bacterium (assembly GCA_947451035.1). GTDB lineage: Bacteria > Pseudomonadota > Gammaproteobacteria > Burkholderiales > Burkholderiaceae_C > PBB1. The sequence continues at coordinate 22,211 of CANFXR010000028.1, read as the reverse complement.
CCTGGGCGGCGATGTGTCGAAGTTTGTGTCGCCCTCGGTGCTCGAGCGTCTGAGGTCTCGGGTGACGCGCCCTGACACCTGAAGCGCAGGCGAGGATCCCATGGCACTGATGATCACCAGCGAATGCATCAACTGCGATGTGTGCGAGCCGGAGTGCCCGAACGACGCCATCTTCATGGGCATCGAGATCTACGAGATCAATCCGTCCAAGTGCACCGAGTGCGTCGGCCACTTCGATGAGCCGCAATGCGTGCAGGTGTGTCCCGTGAGCTGCATCCCGATCCACCCGGAGCATGTCGAGTCCAAGGACTCGCTGTGGGTGAAGTACCAGCGGCTGCAGGCGGCGGCGAAGGCGGGCGTCACGGCCGCCTGAGCCGCATCACTGCGCGCTGGAGCGCGCTGCGTGCGGTGGTTCGTTGCGCAACACGACGGGTGGCGCACTCGGCGCGCGAGCCGAACGCTTTTTCTTGACCCGGTGAACCTTGGTGTGCAGCGGGGTTTCGCTGAACTGCGCCGTCACGGGTGAGCTCAGGCTGCCCGCACGTGGCGCGCGAAAGGCGGCCTCCTGGACCAGGCGGTCGCGTTCCAGCGCGAGGGCCTGATCTCGGGTCTGCGCTGCCAGCAGGTGTGCTTGCCTGTGCTGCTCGGGGGTGCGGGCGTCGTCGACATCCATGCGCTGCCCGTCAGGGCAGGGCGTTTGCGAATACGCGTTGCCCACCGGCCCGCAGCGGTACAGCGTGGCTGCCGCGCTGACGTCACACACCAGAGGCACCAACAGCAGCCAGGTCCGCAGTGCAAGCGTGCGCATGGTGGATCTCCTCGAGGTTCAGGGGGTCGGTTTGCCGGTGGGCGGGACGACGGCGCCCGATGCGCCCGACGTGGCATTGGGGGCTTGTGGCAGTCCCGGCACCTGGGCGATCGCCGAGGCCACCGCCGACAACGCGGGTGGCCGCTGAGCGGCGGCTGGCTTGGGCGGCGCCGGCCGCGCGTGGATCTTCATCATGGCGCGGTCCATCGGGCCGTCGATCAGCAAATCGAGCACGCCCAGCGCCTGCGTGATGCATTCGTCGACGGCCATGCGTTCGCTCACGGGCGGCCTGCGCAAGACATACGCCGACACCTCGGACTTGATTCCTGGGTGCCCGATGCCCAGGCGCAGGCGCCAGAAGTCGCCCGTGCCCAGTTGCGCCTGGATGTCGCGCAGCCCGTTGTGGCCCGCGTGGCTGCCGCCGAACTTCATCTTCATGTGGCCGGGCGCCAGATCCAGGTCATCGTGGGCCACCACGATCTCGTCGGGGGCGATCTTGAAAAAGCGCGCGAGCGCTGACACCGACTTGCCCGACAGGTTCATGAAGGTCATCGGCTCGAGCAGCCACAGCGGCCCGTTCGGGCGGTTGGCCCGCGCGGCCATGCCGAAGTAGGCGCGGTCGGGCGCGAGCGGCGCCTTCAACTGGCGCGCCACCTCGTCGATGAACCAGAACCCGGCGTTGTGCCGGGTGCCGTCGTATTCCGCCCCGGGATTGCCCAGGCCCACCATCAGTCGAATCATGGGTGGATTATCGAAGTGCAGCGGCCAAAAAAAAGCCCCACCAAGGTGGGGCTCCGATGGGGGGATGGACATCCCGCCCGATTTACTTCTTGTTTTGCTTCTCGGTCTTCTTGCCCTTGCCGGCGGCGGCGGCAGGCGCTGCCACCACGACCGGAACGGCTTCTTCCTCGGCCGACAGAGCCGACACCGACACGATCACGGGGTTGGTCTTGCCCTGGGTCATGACCTTGATGCCGCTTGGCAGCGCGATGTCATTGACGTGCAGCGATTGGCCGCGAGCCAGCTCGCCCAGATTCACCGTCAGGAACTCAGGCAGCTCGGAGGCCAGGCACTGGATGCGCAGTTCGGTCACGACGTGGTTGACCACGCACTTGTCGACCTTCACCGCAGGAGATTCGTCTTCCTTGATGAAGTGCAGCGGAACCTTCTTGGTGACCTTGGTGGTGGCATCGACGCGCTGGAAGTCGATGTGCAGCACGATCGGGCGGAAGGGGTGGAGTTGGTAATCACGCAACAGCACCTGTTCGCTCTTGCCGGCCAGTTCCATCTCGAGGATGGACGAGTGGAAGGCTTCCTTCTTGAGGGCGAAAAACAGGGCGTTGTGATCGAGTTCGATCATGGCCGGCGTGCTGCCCGCGCCATAGACGATCCCTGGAACCTTGTCGGCGTTGCGCAGGCGGCGGCTCGCTCCGGTCCCCTGCAGCGTACGCTCATAAGCGGCGAATTTCATGTTGACTCCAATAGTGGTGAAGCCCCGCGACCAGGTGCTTCAAAAAAGGCCTTTCAGCCCAGGTGGACGACCGGCCCGCAGGCTGGTCGCTTGGCCCGCCGCTCAGAAATTGCTGTTCTGTTCGGCGAACAAAGACGTGACCGACTCGCCGTCGGAAATGCGACGGATCGTTTCGGCAAACAGGAGCGCGACCGACAACTGACGCACCTTGGGGCACATCTTGGCGCTGTCGGTCATCGGAATGGTGTTGGTGATGACGACCTCATCGAGCTGCGAGGCGCGAATGCGCTCGATCGCGGGACCCGAGAACACCGCGTGCGTGCAGTACGCATAGACGCTCTTGGCTCCACGCGCCTTGAGCACGTCGGCGGCCTTCACCAGCGTGCCGGCCGTGTCGATCATGTCGTCCATGATCACGCAGTTGCGCCCGTCGGTCTCGCCGATGACGTTCATCACTTCGGACACGTTGGCCTTGGGGCGCCGCTTGTCGATGATGGCCAGATCGCAGTTGAGTTGCTTGGCCAGCGCGCGTGCGCGAACAACGCCGCCGATGTCGGGAGACACCACGACCAGGTCTTCGTAGCGCTTGGACTGCAGGTCCGACAACAGCACCGGCGAGGCGTAGATGTTGTCGACCGGGATGTTGAAAAACCCCTGGATCTGATCGGCGTGCAGGTCCATCGTCAGCAGTCGCTCGACGCCCACGGCTTCGAGCATGTTGGCGACCACCTTGGCGCTGATCGGCACGCGCGTGGAGCGCGGGCGTCGATCCTGGCGGGCATAGCCGAAGTACGGGATGACCGCGGTGATTCGACGTGCACTGGCGCGCTTGAGGGCGTCGACCATGATGCACAGTTCCATCAGGTTTTCGTTGGTCGGTGTGCAGGTCGACTGCACCACGAACACATCTCGAGCCCGAACGTTTTGCTCGATCTCGACAGCCACTTCGCTGTCAGAGAAGCGACCCACCGACGCCTTCCCGAGTTCAACCCCGAGATGGGTGGCGATTTCCTGGGCAAGCACCGGATTGGCGTTGCCTGTGAACAGCACGGTATTGAAAAGCACATTCCCTCCGACGAGGCTCTGCGGAAGCATGTTGCTTCCTTTCAGTCCAGCCCAGGCCTGCAGTCAGGACATTCCGGGAATCCTATGAATCTGGCAGGGGAGGAAGGACTCGAACCCTCGCATGTCGGAATCAAAATCCGATGCCTTGACCAACTTGGCGACTCCCCTACAGCGGACGAACGGCTCTTGCCGATCAACCACAACCTTCAATCTCTGTGCGGCACCCAATCGTACAAAGGGTGCCTCTGCAAACTACGGCAAATCCGGCTGGTCCAGCCAGACTGCACGTTGATGGCAGCCAAACAATCTGATGCGTCACCCTCGCCCAACCGGGCAAAGACGGTACTGCCTGAACCGCTCATCCGGCTGTTGCCAAACCGGAACTTCAATTCGTCAGCCGCCTCGCGTACCGCAGGGCACAGCAACTCAGCCACCGGCTGCAAGTCGTTTCTTCCCCATCCATCCCCTTGCGGAGATGCGATGCGGGAAATCCCGTCTGCACCGAAGCCCGCTAGTGTAATGCGGACCGAGTCGCGAGCCAACTGGGGGTGAGCGAAGATCTTCGCTGTTTCCAGCGATTCGCGCGGTTTGATCAAGGCGAAATTCTGGCTGGGCACCTCGATTTCGGTGAGTTGCTCGCCAATGCCTTCGACCCAGGCCGGCGTGCCGCCTATGAAAAAAGGCACATCGGCACCCAGCGACAAGCCGATTTCCAGCAGCTTTGCGCGCGGCCAGTTCAGGCCCCACAGGCGGTTGAGTGCGATCAGCGTCGTGGCGGCATCCGAACTGCCGCCGCCCAACCCGGCGCCCCAGGGCACTTGCTTGTCGATCGAGATGTCGGCTCCGAGCGACGTTGCGCTGGCGGCTTGCAGGCTGCGCGCAGCCCTCAGGCACAGATCGTCGGGGGGCAGCGGTGCGCTCAGGTCGTGGCGGACCACTCGCCCATCGCTGCGCCGCTCGAAGTGCAGCGTGTCGGCCCAGTCGATCGGCACGAACACCGACTGCAGCAGGTGATGGCCATCAGCACGCCTGCCGACCACGTGCAAGAACAAATTGAGCTTGGCCGGTGCGGGCACATCGAAAAACGATTGGAGTGTCATGGTCGATCCAACCTCACCTGCACGATCACCACCGGTGGCGCGCTGCGTCTGGCCACGATGCGGGCCTGATCAAACTTCGACAAGTCCACCGCCCATCCGAGCTGGTGAAACCCTGCAGGCTCACCCGATGATGCTGCGACGCTGTCGGCGCCGGGCCAGGGGCGCCCGCGCAGCCAGTCGAACATCGCCGTGACCGGAAGCTCTTCGCCCAGCATCGTGCGGGTCATGTCCATCAGCGTGGGGTGTCGGCTGTTCCCCTGCGGCGTTTCAAGAAAGACGCCGGCGGGTTCCCAGCGAGCGCGCGCCACGGTGCTGCCGATGGGTGTGCTCAGATCGAGGCGGCCGCGCTGCGCGTTGCCCATCAGTTCGAAAGCACCGCTCGTGCTGCGCGCGGGCTCGGCGTCGAGTGCTTCGATCTGAACCGACAGGCGGCCCGAAAACCGCTCACCCGACATCAGCGGATCGACGGCCGCCGGCCGGGTGGCGCAGCCGGCCAGCATCAAAGCCAGCAAGGCGCCGCCAGCGGCGCGCCGCAAGATCACAAGTCGACCTTCAGCCGGGTCAAGGTTTCGCGCAAGGCCTCGCTGCTGGCATCGCGCGCCTTGCCTTCGGCCAGCACACGTCGCGCCTCGTCGCGCTGGCCATCCACCCACAGCACTTCGCCAAGGTGGGCCGCGATCTCGGCGTCGGGGCGCGACTGGTAGGCCCGCGTGAGGTGCTTGATCGCCGACGCGCGGTCGCCCATGCGGTATTCGACCCAGCCGAGGCTGTCGGTGATGAACGGCTCGCCCGGCGCCAGCTCGAGCGCGCGTTCGATCAGCGCCTTCGCCTCGGGCAGGCGCAAGCCGCGATCGGCCAGCGAATAGCCCAGTGCGTTGTGCGCATGGTAGTAGTCGGGACGCAAGGCGATCACGCGCCGCAGCAGCCGCTCCATGTCGTCGATGCGGTCGAGCTTCTCGGCCATCATGGCCTGCTCGTAGAGCAGATCGGTGTCGTTGACGAAGCGCAGGTTGGCCTTGTCCAGCGCCCGATCGGCTTGTTGCCACAGCTTGTTTTCGCGCAGCAACTGCACTTCGGCGAGCACTTTCGAGCGCGCCTCATCCTCGTTGGTCTCGGGCGCGTTGCGCACGAGTTCCAGCGCCTCGGCCAGACGCCCCTGCCGTGTCAGCAGCGAGGCGCGGCGCAACTGGACTTCGAGCGCGCGCTGCGGGCTTTCGACCTGATTGAGCCAGCTTTCAGCGGCCTTGAGGTCGCCCGTCTGTTCGGCCGCTTGCGCCAGCATCAACAGGGCTTGCGCCATGCCGCGGTCGGGACCTTGCGCCGCCTCGTCGTCTTCGATCTCCGTGGTGTCGGCCGGGCCATGGGCCGCTGTGCCGCTCTGGGCTCTGGCTGCCAGCGACGACCTGGACTTCACGAGTTTCAGATAGGTTTCAAGTGCCGCCGTGGCGCCTTGCGGCTGATGCAGTTCCAGGCGCAGCGCGCCCAGCGTGAGCCACGGTGCGGCCAGCTCCGGCGCGCTTTGCGTGACCTGTTCGATCTGGGCCATCGCCTCGGCGTGACGCTGCGACACCGCCAGCGCGCGGGCGTAGAACAGCCGGATCGCATTGGCTTGCGGGCGGATCTGCAAATGGCCCACGACGATCGCCTCGGCTTCGGTCGTCCCGGGCAGCAAGTCGAGCGCCAGCAGCACCGGTGCCGGTGCCGACGGGTCGACCGCGTAGGCGCGCTGGGCGAGTGCGAGCGCGCGCGGGTTGTCGCCGGCGCTTTGCGCTGCCCGGCCGATGGCCACCAGCGCTGCGATCCGCGTCTCGGGTTGATCGACGTAGGGCTGCAGCGCCTTTTCAAGCAATTCCGGCGTGCGCTGGCGGTCGCCCGCCCGCTCGAAAAATCGCGGCAGGCTGGTGATGAGCGCGGCTCGCTGCTCGGGCGGGGTCAGCGCAATCATCGAGCGCAGCGGCTCGGCGGCTTCTGCCGAGCGGTTCAGCGCGACCAGCAACTGCACGACATAGCGGCTGGCCTCGAGCGAATCGGGCAGCGAGGCTTTCCAGGCCTGCGCAGCCTTGAGCGCCAGATCGCCAGACCTCGCTTGCAACGCGATCTCGGTCGCGCGCCTGAAGACCTGTTCGTTCTTGCTCTTGCGCGCCGCATCGAGCAGCACCGAATAAGCCGAGCCGGGGTCATTGGCGCTCAATTCGAGTTCGCCGATCAGCAACTGGTAGAACAGCGCAGCGTCGAGCCCCGAGTTATCGAACGGCGCTGCGGCCTGGGGCGGGGTGGCCGCAGCGGGCGATTGCGCCGCGGCTGGCAGCATCCCGGAACACAGCGCGATGACAAGCGCACAAGCGGCTGGCGCTGTGGAAAAACGTGCTGGCATCGACGACTCCTGGGTGCGAAAAAAGATTCTAGAGTGCTGAGGTGCGATCGCAGCTCAGGGCATCTGACCGGGTTGCGTCCCGATAATTCCCTGCATGCCTGAATTACCCGAAGTCGAGGTCACCCGACAAAGTTTCGCCCCCCGCATTGCCGATGCGGTGGTCACCGACGTGCGCCTGGGCAAACCGCTGCGCTGGCCGCTGGGGGTCGAGCCCGCCAGTCTGCGCGGGCAGCGCGTGGGTGAGGTGACCCGGCGCGGCAAATACCTGTGGCTGCCCTTGCACGGCACGTCTGCTGCGGCAGTCGCGCCCGCCCATGCGTCGGGCTTGCTGATGCACCTGGGCATGTCGGGCTCGCTGGCCTTCGTCGCGCAGCCCGGTCTGCCCGGCGCGCACGACCACTTCGATCTGGTCACCGACCGCGGCACGCTGCGACTGACCGACCCGCGCCGCTTCGGCGCGGTGGTGTGGTCCGAAGCGCAGGGTGTGGGCATGGCGGGCAAGCTGCTGTCGACGCTGGGCGTCGAGCCGCTCGATGCGGTGTTTGACGGGCCCTACCTGCACGCCGCGCTCAAGCGCCGCCGTGTCGCGGTCAAGCTCGCGCTGCTCGGTGGCGACATCGTCGTGGGCGCCGGCAACATCTATGCGTGCGAAGCGCTGTTCACCGCCGGCATTGACCCGCGCACCCGCAGCGACCGCCTGAGCGGACCGCGTTGTCAGCGTCTGGCGCAGGCCATCCGCCGCACGCTCGAGACGGCGTTGGCGCTGGGCGGCTCCACCTTGCGCGATTTCCGTGATGCGCACGGCATGGCCGGTCAGTTCCAGCTGAGCGCCGATGTGTACGGGCGCGCCGGCGAACCGTGCCGCGTGTGTGCCACGAAGGTGCGGCGCATCGTGCAGGGCCAGCGCTCGACCTTCTTTTGCCCGACCTGCCAGAAGCGCTGACGCCCGCGCTGCCCGAGCCGTGGTGCGCTGGCCGGACAAATGTGGGCAAGTCCACCGTCGTTTCCGGCGATCGTCGCTGCCGGTGCTGACTTAGGATGGCCTCAGCTGGCGGGCACCTGACCTGCCGTCGCCTCCCGAGCACCCACCCGCTGGAAACCCGATCCATGACGTCTGCCTTTGCCGGCCGCTTCGACGACTTCAGCCACTGGCGTGCCGCCCTGGGCGAGCGGCTCGATGAGTTGTCCGCCTGTCTGGTCGACATCGGCTTGGACGACCGGCCGGCCGGCGCGCTGCTCGCGGCGCTGCGTGAGCGTGTGGACGGCGACAAGCTCATCGTCGCGTTCGTGGCCGAGTTTTCGCGCGGCAAGTCCGAGCTGATCAACGCCATCTTCTTTGCCGACGCCGGCACCCGGGTGCTGCCCGCCACGCCGGGGCGCACCACCATGTGCCCGGTCGAACTGGCCTGGGATGCGAGCGAGCCTGAGGGCCTGTCGCTGCTGCCGATTGCCACGCGGCTCGACGACGTGTCGCTCGCGCAGTGGCGGCAACGCCGTGATGGCTGGACGCACCTGCCGTTCGACAAGTCGCAGCCCGAGGCCTTGTCCGTGGCCTTGCGCCAGGTGATGTCCACGCGACGGGTGACGATCGACGAGGCGCAGGCCCTGGGCCTGTGGCATGCCTCGAACCCCGACAACAGCCCGCTGGCCGACGAGGCCGGGCGGGTCGAGGTGCCGGTGTGGCGCCACGCGCTGATCAACCACCCGCACCCGCTGCTCAGGCAGGGTCTGGTCGTGCTCGACACGCCGGGTCTGAACGCGTTGGGTGCCGAGCCCGAGCTCACGCTGGGTTTGCTGCCCTCGGCCCACGCCACCGTGTTCATCGTGGGCGCCGATACCGGTGTGACCCAATCCGATCTGGCCATCTGGCGCGACCACCTCGGCGCGCGTCAGGGGCTGGCCTTCGTGGTGCTCAACAAGATCGATGCGTTGCGCGATCCGCTGGCCACGCCGGCGCAGGTCGATGCACAGATCGAGGCGCAGCGACGATCGACTGCGCACATCCTGGGTGTTCCGCCCGAGCGGGTGTTCGCGTTGTCGGCGCGCCAGGCGCTGGTGGCGCGCATCGATGGCGATGCGAAGGGGTTGGCGCAAAGCCGGCTGATCGAGTTTGAAGCCGCGCTGTCGGTGTCGCTGCTGCCGCAGCGCCGGCAACTGCTGGGGCGGCTGACCGAAGACGCCGCCGGCCAGATTCAAAAGCGGGCCGCGCGCCACATCGGCGAGGCGCTCCGGCAGCAGGCCGAGCAGCTGCTTGAGCTGCGCGGCCTGCGTGGACAAAGCAGCGGCCGCTTGAACCTGCTGGTCCAGCGCGTGAGCGGCGAGGCGATGGAATTCGAGCAATGCCACACCCGGCTGACGGCGCTGCGCGCGGTGCACGCGAGGCAAGGTGACCAGGCGCGCTCGGAGCTGGCGTACGACGACCTCGAGCTCGAGATCGACCGCATGCTCGCCGAGATCCGCTCGAGCTTGCTCAAGCTCGGTGCGCGCAAGGCCTTTGCGGCGCTGTGCGAGCGGCTGCGCGAGCGGCTCTTGCGCGTGCAGGTGCAGCTGCACGACACCCAGGACATGCTCGGCGGCACGTTCGGCGTGCTGAATGCCGAGTACGGTTTTGGTCTGGCGCTCAAGACGGGCCCCAACATGACGCGCTTCGTCGAGGAGATCAGCCTGATCGAGCGGCTCTACTCGCAGTACCTCGGCCTGGGCGACGTGCTGCGGCTGGCCCGGCCACGCTTCACGGCGCAGTTGCGGCGCATGCTCGTCGAGCGCATCAGCGTGGTGTGGGACGGCTCGCGCAATGCGATCGAGGGCTGGAATCGCGAGGTGACCTCGCACATCGACACGCAGTTGATCGAGCGCCGCCGGGGCTTTCAAAAGCGTGCTGAATCGCTCACACGCATCCGCGGTGCTGCCGATCAACTCGAATCGCGCATAGGCGAAATCGAGCAGCAAGACCGGCAACTGCGCCAGCAACTCGAGCAGCTGGGTGCGATCACGCGCTCGCTGCTGCGCTCGGCGTCGGGCGCTGTCGATGTGGAACTGCCCTTGGGCGATGTCGATGTCCGGCGAGCCCGGGCCTGAATGACGCACGTAGGCTTTTCTTCGGCCGTCATTGGCTGGCAACGCAGCCATGGCCGCCATGGCTTGCCGTGGCAGCACACGCGCGATCCCTATCGCGTGTGGCTGTCCGAAATCATGCTGCAGCAAACCCAGGTCAGCACCGTGCTGGGCTACTACGAGCGTTTCCTGCAGCGCTTTCCCGATGTGGCCGCGCTGGCGGCTGCACCCATCGACGACGTGCTTGGTCTGTGGAGCGGGCTGGGCTACTACAGCCGCGCACGCAACCTGCACCGCTGCGCGCAGGCGGTGATGACCGATCACGGCGGGTGCTTTCCCGGCAGCAGCGCGCAACTGCAAGGGCTGCCCGGCATCGGCCGCTCGACCGCCGCCGCGGTGGCCGCGTTCTGCTTTGGCGAGCGCGTGGCCATCCTCGACGGCAACGTCAAGCGCGTGCTCACGCGCGTGCTGGGCTTTGACGGCGATCTGGCTCAGGCCGTGAGCGAGCGACAGCTGTGGGCCGCGGCCACCCAGGTGTTGCCCGACACCGGCATCGAGCCCTACACGCAGGGCTTGATGGACCTGGGCGCCACGCTGTGCAGCGCGCGCTCGCCGCAGTGCCTGCTGTGTCCGGTGCAAGGCCTGTGCGTGGCGGCTCGCGACGGCAACCCGCAGGCCTATCCGGTCAAGACCCGAAAACTCAAGCGCAGCACGCGCGAACACGCTTGGCTGTGGCTGGCGTGGCGCGACGCGGTGTGGCTGGTCAAGCGTCCCGACAGCGGCGTGTGGGCCGGGCTGTGGAGCCTGCCCGAATTGGCCACGCATGACGAGGTGTACCGCGCCGCGCTGGCGTGGCCCGGCCACTTCGAGACGCTGCCGAGCTTCACGCACACCTTGACGCACCTGGACTGGACGCTGCACCCGGTGCGCTGGACGCTGCCCGCTGCGTCTGATGACGCACAGGCAGCAGCTTGCACCGCTGCGTTTCCCGAAGGCCGCTGGTTCAGCCTCAACGAGGCACGGGCCGCCGGGTTGCCCGCGCCGCTGCGCAAGCTGCTGCTGGCCTGAGCGGCCGGATCAGCCGCGCGCGTCGAGCTCGCGGTGGCGTATCAGCGTGACCGAGCGGCCGGCAAAGCGCCGCGCCAGCACCTCGGCCATGTACACCGAGCGGTGCTGCCCACCGGTGCAGCCGATGGCCACCGTGAGGTAGCTGCGCTGATCGTGCTCGAACGCGGGCAGCCAGCGCGCCAGAAAGGCGTCGATCTGATCGAGCATCTCGCTCACCTCGGGTTGCGCCTCGAGATAGCTCACCACCCCGGCGTCGCGGCCGTCTTGCGGGCGCAGCTCGCGGATGTAGTGCGGGTTGGGCAGCACGCGCACGTCGAACACGTAATCGGCATCGCGCGGCACGCCGTGCTTGAAAGCGAATGACTCGAACACCAGCGTGAGCTGGTTGGCACCGGCGCGCATCAGGTCGCGCATCCAGATGCGCAGCTGCGCGGGACGCAGCTGGCTCGAGTCGATCACCGTCGACACCTCGCGCAGCCCCGACAGCAGCTCGCGTTCGAGTTCGATCGCGTCGATCAGCGCGCGGTGGCCTTCCGCGCCACCGACTCCTGGCACCGGTGCCGCGCCAGGCGTGGTCGATTGAGACAGCGGATGCGGGCGGCGGGTTTCGGAAAAGCGCTGCACCAGCGCGTCGGTGCTCGCGTCGAGAAACACCGAGCGCACCGACACGCCTTCGGCGCGCAGTTGCTCGAGCAGCGGCAGCAGGTGCGGCAGCGAGCCCGCGCTGCGCACGTCCACGGCCACGGCCACGCGGCGGTCACGGCCCTGATCCTCGAGGCGCAGGAAATCGCGCAGCAACTCGGGCGGCAGGTTGTCGATGCAGAAAAAACCCGCGTCTTCCAGCGCATTGAGTGCGACCGACTTGCCCGAACCCGAGATGCCGGTGACCAGCACCACTTCGCGCAGGGCGGCCGCGTGGCCGGTGCCACCGGGCGACGGCGAGGGCAGGGTGTCGGTCGGGCTCATCGCCGCGGGCTGGCGGTGGAGGCGCCGGCGCCCACCGACAGCATTTCCTGGGCGTGCGCGAGGCTGGTGCCCGACAGGCGCTCGCCGGCCAGCATGCGCGCGATCTCGGCCACGCGGGCCTCGCCGCTCACCGGCTGCACGTCGCTGCGCGCTTGGCCGTTGACGGTGGACTTGGACACCACGTGGTGGTGATCGGCGCAGGCCGCCACCTGCGGCAGGTGTGTGACCGCCAGCACCTGGCGCTCGGCGCCGAGCTGCTTCATCAGCCGGCCCACGGTCTCGGCCACCGCGCCACCCACGCCGGCGTCGATCTCGTCGAAGATCAGCGTGGCTGCGCTCGCGTCGCCGCGGCGCAACTGGCTGGTGGTCACCGCGATGGCCAGTGCAATGCGCGACAGCTCGCCGCCCGAAGCCACCTTGGCCAGCGCGCGCGGCGTCGAACCCGCGTGGCCGGCCACCAGGAATTCGGCCGATTCCTGACCGAACGATTGCGCCGACTCCTGCGCCAGCAAAGCCACCTCGAAGCGCCCGCCCGTCATGCCGAGCTGCTGCATGGCCAGCGTGATGGCACCGGCCAGCTGGGGCGCCGCCGCGTGGCGCAGCGCCGACACGCGCACGGCCTCGGCGTCGTAGGCCGCACGCGCGTGCTTCAGGCGCTGGCGTTGCCCGTCCAGATCGGCGGCGGCTTCCAGCGCGCGCAGCTCGTCCTTCCACTGCGAGAGCAAGGCGGCAAGCTCCGAGGGCGGGCGGCGGTAGCGGCGCGCCAGGCTCATCCAGGCCGACAAGCGCTCGTCAAGTTCAGCCAGCCGTGCCGGGTCGACGTCGGTGCCACCCAGAAAGCCCGACAAACTGTGCGCCGCATCGTGCAACTGGGCCTGCGCGCCTTGCAGCACCTCGACCACGGCAGCGAGCTCGGGGTCGATGGCGGCGGCTTCGTGCAGCCGGCCGATGGCGCGGCCGGTCAGCGCGTCGGCGCTGTCGTCCCTGTCGCTGATCGCGTCCAGCGCATCGCGGGCCGACTCGAGCAGCGTTTGCACATTGGCGAGCTTGGTGTGCTCGGCGTTGAGCTCATCCCACTCGCCGTCAGCCGGTGCGAGCTTGTCGACTTCGGCGATCTGCCAGGCCAGCCGTTCGCGCTCGCGCTCCAGATCGGCTTGCTGCGTCTGGACGCGTTCGAGTGCCTCGGTGGCGCCTCGCAGCTCGGTCCAGGCGGCGCCGAGTGCGCGGGTGTCGAGCCCCGCGTAATCGTCGAGCAGCGCGCGCACGGGAGCTCCGCGCGTGAGGCTTTGCCAGGCGTGCTGGCCGTGGATGTCGACCAGGTGATCGGCCGCCTCGCGCAACTGGGCGATGGTGGCCGCGCTGCCGTTGATCCAAGAGCGGCTCTTGCCCTGGGTGTCGATCGTTCGACGCAGCAGCAAGCTGTCGGCGGCGTCGAAGCCGGCCTCATCGAGCCAGCCGAGCAGCGAAGCCGGCGTGTCGAACTCGGCGCTGATGTCACAGCGTGCGCAGCCTTCGCGCACCACGCCCACATCGCCGCGGCCGCCCAGCGCCAGTTGCAGCGCATCGACCAGGATGGATTTGCCCGCGCCCGTTTCGCCCGTCAGCACCGAAAAGCCGGCGGCCAGCTCGACGTCGAGCGTGGCGACGATGACGAAGTCACGCAGGGCCAGGCGCCGCAGCATCAGGGGGTTCCCGAGTTCCAGTGCAGCTTGCGGCGCAAGGTGGCGTAGTAGCTCCAGCCCGGCGGGTGCAGGAACGTCGCCTGGTAGGGCGCGCGGCGCACCGTGATGCGATCACCGTGCAGCAAGCTGGCCAGACCTTGCATGTCGAAGTTCACGCTGGCGTCGCGCCCGGCCACGATCTCGATGCTGATCTCGCCCGAGTCGGGCAGCACGATGGGCCGGTTCGACAGGTCGTGCGGCGCAATGGGCACCAGCACGAATCCCGCGATGCTGTGGTGCAGGATCGGCCCGCCCGCCGACAGCGCGTAGGCGGTCGATCCGGTGGGCGACGCGATGATCAAGCCATCGGCGCGCAGGTTGGTCACGCTTTCGTTGCCGATGTCGATCTTGAGCTCGACCATGCTTGAGGTGGCGCCGCGGCTGACCACCACATCGTTGAGCGCGAACGCCTCGAAGATCGCCTCGCCGTCGCGCCACACGCTGCCTTCGAGCATGGTGCGGTGCTCTTCTTCGAAGGTGCCGGCAATCATGGGTGCCAGCGCGGCGGCGAATTCACCGATGGGCACATCGGTGATGAAGCCCATTCGCCCCTGGTTGATGCCCACCAGCGGGATGCCAAAGCGCGCCATCTGGCGCGCCATGCCCAGCATGGTGCCGTCGCCGCCCACCACCACCGCGATGTCGCAGGTCTTGCCCAGTTCGGCCGGCGTCAGGGCGCCGTAATCGGTCAGGCCGGTGTTGAGGGCGGTCTGCCGCTCCATCGACACCTCGAGGCCTTGCGCGATGAGAAAACGCGCCACTTCGTCGAGCACTTTGCGGCTGCCCAGCACGTTGTACTTGCCCACCAACGCTGCGTGACGGAACCGGTTTTTCATGGGGAAATTACACCACAGCACCTTGAGCCAACGCGCAGCGAAAACCCCCCAACCTACAATCGAAAAACCATGGACGAACGCGCCAGATCCCTGCTCAAGACCCTGGTCGAGCGCTACATCGCCGACGGCCAGCCGGTGGGTTCGCGCACGCTGTCCAAGGCCTGCGGACTCGAGCTGTCGCCCGCCACCATCCGCAACGTGATGGCCGATCTCGAAGACCTCGGCCTGATCGTCAGCCCGCACACCAGCGCCGGGCGCATCCCCACGGCGCGCGGCTACCGCATGTTCGTCGACACCATGATGACCGCGCAGCCGCTGAGTCTGGGCGACGCGGCCGGCCTCGACGCCACGCAGCTGCCCGCCGATCAGCCGCAGCGCGTGATCGCCAATGCGGCGCATTTGCTGTCCAGCCTGTCGAGCTTCGTGGGCGTGGTCACTGCGCCGCGCAAGGCCAGCGTGTTCCACCACATCGAGTTCATGCGGCTGAGCGAGCGCCGCGTGCTCGTCATCCTGGTGGCGCCCGATGGCGATGTGCAAAACCGCGTCATCTTCACCGCCCAGGACTACACCCCCACGCAGTTGCTCGAAGCCAGCAACTACCTCACCGCGCACTACGCCGGGCTCACGCTCGACGCCATCCGCGAGCGGCTCAAGACCGAAGTCGACGCGCTGCGCGGCGAGATCACCACCTTGATGCAAGCCGCGGTGCAAGCCGGCACCGAGGCCATGGCCGACAGCCAGGACCAGGTGGTGATTTCCGGCGAGCGCAACTTGCTCACCGTGCAGGACTTCTCCAGCGACATGGGTTCGCTGCGCAAGCTGTTCGATCTGTTCGAGCAAAAGACCCAGCTCATGCGCTTGCTTGATGTGAGCAGCCGCGCCGAAGGCGTGCGCATCTACATCGGCGGCGAAAGCCGCGTGGTGCCCTACGAAGAACTCTCGGTGGTGTCGGCGCCCTACGTGGTCGACGGCATCATCGTGGGCACCCTGGGCGTCATCGGCCCCACGCGCATGGCCTACGACCGCATGATCCAGATCGTCGACATCACCTCGCGGCTGGTCAGCAACGCGCTGAGCAACAAGTAGCCCGCGCGCCGCCGCACAGCCTGTGCGTGCGAAAATTCGCCGCGTGGGCCGTTAGCTCAGTTGGTTAGAGCAGAGGACTTGAAGAAACACCCTAAATGCTTCGCGGCACACGGGTGGTTTCAAACGGGTTGCCCGGGGTACCGCAAGGTGCCCCGAGGTAGAACTTCTCAAATTCGGTGAACGCTAAGGCAGGTGCAAGCCTGCGATGCCAACGCCGAGCGAAGCTCCTTCAAGGAGAACGTGTAGAGACTCGACGGGAAGGCCGAAAGGCAAGACAGAGTCCAGACCACGAACCGGAAACGGGCGGCGAAAGCCGAAGTGGTACGCATAATCCTTTGGTCGCTGGTTCGAGCCCAGCACGGCCTACCAAATTGATTGCGCAAGACACGAGCCCTCAGGTGCTTCAAGGACCTGGGGGCTTTTTGTTGTCTGCTTGCGCGCGGGCGATTTCGCCGAGCCGGCGGCGTGCTTCGCCGAGCGACGGATCGATCGCCAGCGCGCGCCACAGCCCGTCTTGCGCGCGGTCGAGCTGGCCGGCTTGCTGGCAGGCGATGGCGCGCAGCAGGTGCAGCCGGGCGTTGGCCGGTTGCGCGGCAATGGCCTGGGTCAGCGCGCTGATCGCTTCGTCGGCCTGGCCCAGCTTCAGGCAGGCCAGCCCCAGACCGTCCCACACCAACTCGCCGCCGGCCAGTGTGGTGGCGCGGCGCAACCACGGCTCGGCATCGGCCCAGTGCTCTTGCGCCAGATGCAGCCGGCCCAGCCAGGCGGCGGCGTTGATCGGTGCGGCGGGCAGCGCGGCCAGCCGCAGCAGCGGCTGCTCGGCCGCGGCCCAGTCCTTCGCGCCAAAGGCGATCAGGCTGGCCACCACATCGGGCCAGTCGCCCCCGCGCGCGGCGTCGGGCAGCCTGGCCACCAGGTGCTGGCATTCGTCGGCCCGGCCGGCATCGAGCAGCCACTGGCCCAGCGCCAGCCGATGCCCCAGATGCGCCGGGTTCAGCGCGAGCGCTTGCTGCAGCGCGGCGATCGCAGCAGTCACATCGCCGCTGGCCGCGCGCGCAGCCGCCCAGCCGGCCAGCGATTCGGCGCGCACCGATCGCACCATCGCTTGCATCGCGCGGGTGTCGGGCGCGGCCAGACCGTTGTCGCTCAGCCAGGCCAGCGCGGCGTCGTCGCAGGCGGGCGGCGCGCTCAGCTCGGTCCAGTCCATGCGGGCGATGGTCGGCGGCGGCACCGCTGCGCTGTCGCGGCCGGCGCGGCGCGGTGGCGCCAGCAGGTCGCGCCCCGGCATGCCGGGCCCAGCGCTCAGGCCGAGCAGCGCGAGCACGGTGGGCGCGACGTCAAGCGCCGACACGCCGCTGAGCAAGCTGTCTTCGGCCACGCCCGGGCCGGCCAGTGCGATGCCGCCGGCGCTGCCCACGCCCATCAGGCGATCGACCGTGGTGCTGCCGGCGCAGCCCTCAGTGGGCGGCAGGCCGTGGTTCGACAGCAGCACGAGGTGCGCCTGACGCCCCAGCAGCCCCATGTAGCGGCCCAGCATCAGGTCGATGTAGCGGTACCACGGCGCCAGACCATCGTCGGGTGCGATGCCGTGGCGCTGCAAGGTGGCCAGCCAGCCGGGCAGGCTGTCAAAGCGCAGCGCCATCAACTGCCAGCCGGGCTGCGCGGCCCAGTGCACGCCCAGGTTGTGCATGCTGGACCAGCGCGCCATCAGTTGGCGCGCCGCGGCCAGCAGCGCGCCTTCGGCCGCACCGCGCGGCTTGCCCAGCAGCGGTGCCAGGCCCGCCAGGTCGAGGTCGCACGGGTGCATGCGCGCTTCTTGCACCGTGTGGCGCAGTTCGGGCGGCGCCACCGCCTCGGGCGACAGCGGCCAGCACACGTCGGCGCCGTTTTCCGGGTTCTGGAAGCCGTCGGCCACCAGCGCACAACCGGCCGGCGCGCCCGGTGGCAGCCGCGCCGGCAGCATCGCCGGCCAGCCCGCCACGCGCGCCACGAGGCCGGCGCCCATGGCCTGTTGCCACAACGGCTCGCATCGCAGCGCGTCGGCGCTGGCCGCTTGCAGCGTGAGCCCGTCAGCGCGAATGCCCAGGTCGTGGCAGATGCCGTGGCGATCGGACATCACGCCGGTGGCCACGGTGGTCCAGTGCGCGGCGCTCGTGTGCGCGGGCGGCACTCCCATGCGCCCGTGCGCGCCGCCGGCCAGCAGTTGCGCGCAAAACGGCATCAGCCCGGCGTCGACCATCGTCTGCAGCAGCGGCCAGTCCAGGCCGTCGATGGCCAGCAGCAGCACGCGTGGCGCGTCGGGGAGGGTGGAGATCGCGGCGTCGGTCATGGCGGCGGGCTCAGGTCGAGCACCTGGTGGATGCGGATGCGCTCGAGCCGCGCGCCCGTGCGGCGCACCAGGTTCAGCGTGGCGCGGTTGCGGTCGTTGCAGTAGTAGCGGGCCTGCGCGTGGCCGCCGGCCTCCATCGCGCGGGTGAACTCATCGAGCAGCACGGCCGCCGGCCAGCCGTGGCGACAGCGCCGGTCGCTGGCCCGGAAGGACACCTCGGGGCTGCCATCGGTGTCGCTGGCGCCGGCCAGCAAAAAGCCCGACAGCATGGCGCCGTCCCACAGCGCCGACGACAGCGCCTGGCCCATGGGGTGGGCCAGCGTGCGCTCGATGCGCGCGCGCGCCTGCGCCGGCGAGCCGCCGAACTCGGCGCAAAACAGCGCCACCACCGGCTCGATGGGCACGCGCGCCAGCGGCACCGGCACCGCGTCGGCCGGCACCCGACCGCGCGAGCGCAAGCCCTGCTGGAAGCGCATCGACGCCGGACGCATCAGCGCGGTCTCCAGAATGAAGTGATGCATCGCCGTGCCCGGCCGAAAGCCCACCGCGCGCAAGAAGCCCAGCGGCTCGCTGGTGTCGTCATGCGCCGCCCAGGCGTGCAAATGCGGCACGTCCCACGCGCGCGCCTCGTCGGCCAGCCGGCTCAGCAGCGCGCGGCCGATGCCTTGGCGCTGAAACGCCGGCAACACCCGGCACTGGGTCAGAAAGCCGGGCGAGTCGGCGTTTTGCACCTGCGGCACGAACGCGGCCGCCCCGAGCAGCCGCGAGACATCGCCCGCCACGTGGGCGACGATGAAGCGCGGCGGCAGCGAGGTGGCGTGCAGCAGTTCAGGCAGCAGCGCAAAGACAGCGGCCGTCTGATCGACGGCCGCTGCGTTCACGCTGTACCCGAGCCCGGCCAGCGGCCGGGACGAGTCGCTCATGGGTGCGCTGGATCAGTGAGCGCGGGCCGCGCGGCTGGCGCGGCGGCGCGCGGCGCCCACGCCGATCAGGCCGACGGCCATGAGCGCGAGCGAGGTGGGTTCGGGCACCGGCGAGACGGCACCGGCGGCGATGTCCGCGCCGACTTCGGTTTCGTAGCCCCAGCCGCGCACGGTGACCGTGTACTGGTGTGCGATTTCCAACGCCGTGCTGCAGCCGTCCTGCACCAGGCACCCAGGCGGGCAGACCAGCTGCCTGACTGGAATGTCGACGCTCACCCAGCCGTACTGGGTGCCCGGGCCATTGTCGAAATGGACCCCGTAAATCCCGGGCGCTGGTGCCGTGGTGTCGGCGCCGCTCTTCAGGCCTTCTGCCAGCGTGACGTGGTCTGCGAAGGTGGACCCGGCGCCGATGGCGCTGCCGGCCACCACCGACGACAGGGTGAACTGGGTCCCGTACACCCCGACGGTCGCACCATCACCTGCATTTTGTTTGCTATTGAGAACGCTGACACCCGACATGCCGCCGATGTCCGGGTAGTTGGGAGACGCGAAGATGGGGTAAGCGTCGGTGTTGCTGACGACGACCGCTTGCGCAGCGGGGGCGGCCAGCGCGGCGGCGCCGGCGAGGGCCAGGGCGAGCGGCTGGTGATGCGAGGCGGATGGGTGGGACTTCATGACTGGCTCCTTCGGCGGTGGGTGCGCCACGGGTTGAGAAAAATTGCCAGCCAGTCAGGTGTAACCCCCTGCTGCTCAAGAAAAATCTGACAGCTGAAAGTCTGGGTGCCACCCGCCCGTAACGCCACCCCCTCATTTAGGGGGGGGTGCACTGGCGACCGTGAGAAAGATCACGAATACTTTGAAAAATCAGGCGAGCCCTCCGAGGTTGTCGAGACTATTTTTTGATGCCCGGTGACTTTCGTGATGAGACCGGCCAGGGGGCGAGCGGAACCGGCGTGGCGCCCTGCCACCGAATAAATCGCTTAAATCACTAGGAATTACCGGGTTTTCGGGCTACCCTTTCACCTCACATTCGTGAGGAGTCCACTTTGGCCAGACCCAAGTCACGTGCTGACGAGATCAGCGCCGCCGCCGAGCCGTTTCTCGGCACCAAGGAAGCCGCTGCCTTGCTGGGCGTGTCGGTCAGCACCATCCAGAAAATGGTCGAGGCGGGAACGCTGCGGGCCTGGAAGACCCAGGGCGGACACCGTCGGGTGGCCGAGCGCGATGTGGCCGCCATGAAGCGCACCGGGCTCGCCAGTCCGTCGCGCGACTCGAAGCTCGGGCCGCTGGCGGTTCTGATCGTCGAGGACAACCCGGTGCAGCTCAAGGCCTATGGCAAGGCGGTGGCCGATTGGGGCCAGCGGGTGTCGGTCAGTTATGCCGGTGACGGCGCGACCGCGTTGCTCGCCATCGCCCAGAGGCGTCCCGACGTTGTCATCACCGACCTGTCCATGGAGCCCTTCGATGGGTTTCACCTGATCCGCACGCTGCGCGGCTCAAAAGACCTGCTGGACACCCGCGTTCTGGTGGTGACGGGGCTGTCAGGCGAAGACATTGCGGCGCGCGGCGGGCTGGACGACGCCACGCTGTGTTATTTCAAGCCGTTGTCATTTCCGCGCCTGAACGGCTACATCGATGCGCTGGTGCAGCGACGCAGTGCGGCCTGAAATCAACAAATAATGCTCAATTTGATTCACGCGTTTAGAGCAATCCATTTACATGGCTTAAACAAGTAATTCACAATGCGTGCATGGGCCGCACACAAATCTGCATCGTTGACGACAACGCCACCTGGCTGGCCAGGCTGGGCCGGCTGATCGAAGAGGCAGATCTCGGCGACGTGGTGTCTTACCGTCACCCGCTCGAGGCGCTGACCAGCCTGCGTGACAGGCACCCTGATGTTCTGCTGGTCGATTACCTCATGCCAGGCATGAACGGCATCGAGTTGCTGACGGCGCTGCATGCCACCGGTGTGCCGGCGCGTACGCCCGTGGCGCTGGTGGCCGCCTCGTTGACCGAGCCCATCAAACTGCAGGCGTGGCAGGCCGGCGTGATGGAGGTGCTGCCCAAGTCGATCACTGGCCAGGAGATGGCGCTGCGTCTGCGCAACCTGATACGCATGGCCGCGCTGCCACCGGCCGCCGAGCCGGCTGCAGGCTCGGCGTCAGTTCGCGATCTGCTGGCCCTGGGTGCTGAGCGCGGTGGCGATGTGCAGCGCTCCACGGTGGACATCCTCGGTCGCCTGGCGGCCTTGCGCGATGAAAACACCGGCAAGCACACCGAGCGCATGGCGCGTTATGCCAGGGCGATCGCGGCCACCCTGGGCTGGTCCACGGCGCAGTGCCAGCTCCTGCGTGAAGCCGCGCCGCTGCACGATCTGGGCAAGATCGGGATTCCGGATTCGGTGCTCGGCAAGGCCGGGGCGCTGTCGCGCGAGGAGTGGGACGTGATGCGCCGCCACACCACCATCGGCTACGAACTGCTGCGCGATCAGGCCTCGCCGATCTTGCAACTGGGCGCCGAGATCGCGCTGTCGCACCACGAGCGCTGGGACGGCACGGGCTATCCGCTGGGTCTGCGCGGGGCCGACATACCGCTGTCGGGGCGCATCGTGGCGCTGGCCGATGTGTTCGACGCGCTCACCACGGTGCGGCCCTACAAGCCGGCGTGGCTGGTCGAACAGGCCGTCGAGCAGATCGTCCAGGACTCGGGTACGCACTTCGACCCCGACGTGGTCAGCGCCTTCACCTCCAGCCTGAACAGGTTGCACACCATCAAGGCGCACTACGACGGCGACGAGGCGTTCGCGCCACTGGTGCCGCTGCCGAACTGACTCCTGCCGACCCGATCGAAGACCCGCATGTTGCAAAGCACTCAGTCAACTCACACCACGGTGACCTTGGCCCTGTGCGGCGACGGCTTCGATTCGTTGCCGGTACTCGACGCACAGGCACGCATCGCCGAATTCGGCGGCGACATCGAGGGCTACGACGAGGTTGCCGAGATGGTCCTGTTCGAGGGCGATGCCATGCGACGCTGGCTGCGCGAGGCGCCCATAGCGGGCCGTTTTGTTCTGGCTGAGGCCCTGCATGAGGTCGCCAACAACTGCGCCATGGTCGGTGCGCAGCGCTGTGCGCTGTTGACGCGCGCGGTCGAAATCATCTTGCGCCAATCGCAGCGGGTCGACATCTTGCCGGCGATCCAGGCCATCGAAACCGAGCTGAACATGATGCTTCAGGAACTCGCCTGCCGCCAGGCCACTTGACCCATATCCGTTACCCGAGCCATCACACCATGAGTTCGATCTGCATCGTCGATGACAACCGCCCCACGCTGGCCCGCTTGAGGCGCGCATTCGGCGCCGCCGGCTTCGACAACGTGATGACCGAATCCGATCCGCTGATCGCCGT
>CANFXR010000027.1 GCA_947451035.1 Burkholderiales bacterium | reverse complement strand
TTCCACGACTGGGGCTTCGACTACGTGCTGCTCGACTTCCTCGGCGACGTGGTCTGCGGCGGCTTCGGCCTGCCGATCGCGCGCGACATGTGCCAGAAGGTCATCGTCGTCGCCAGCAACGACCTGCAGTCGCTGTACGTCGCCAACAACGTGTGCAGCGCGGTCGAGTACTTCCGCAAGCTCGGCGGCAACGTCGGTGTGGCAGGCATGGTGATCAACCGCGACGACGGCACCGGCGAGGCTGTGGCCTTTGCCGAGCAGGTCGGAATTCCGGTGCTGTCGGTGATCCCGGCCAACGACGACATTCGCCGCAAGAGCGCGAGCTACGAAATCATCGGCCGGCCGGATTCGGTGTGGGGCCCGATGTTTGCCGAACTCGCCGAAAACGTCGGCAATTCGCAGCCGATCCGTCCGAAACCCATGACGCAAGACCAGTTGCTCGGCCTGTTCTCGGCCGACACCGTCGGGCGCAATGTGGTGCTCGAGCCGGCCACGCAGTTCGACATGTGCGGCAAGACCGAGAGCACCAAGCAAACGCTCGAAGTCGTGTACGACGAAGTCTGAACGGCCGCACACCATGAGCAAGACCATCCCCATCGTCGCGGCAGCCTCCGGCAGCCAACAGGCAGCGCCTGTGGCACCGGGTGTCTCGTCCACAACGCTCGAAGGCGACGGCATGGGCTGCCACGCCGGCGGCGACCAGTTGCTTGCCGCGGCCAAGTCGGCCGGCAAGTCCGAGGTGCTCGAGCAGTACGCCAAGGACTACCCGAAGAACCCGAAAGCCGGCCCGCACGACCAGCCACAAAGCATGTGCCCGGCCTTCGGATCCTTGCGGGTGGGTCTGCGCATGCGCCGCACGGCGACCATCCTGTCCGGATCGGCGTGCTGCGTTTACGGGCTGACCTTCACCTCGCACTTCTACGGTGCCAAGCGCAGCGTGGGCTACGTGCCGTTCAACTCCGAGTCACTGGTGACCGGCAAGCTGTTCGAAGACATCCGCGAGGCGGTCCACAAGGAGGCCGACCCGGCCAAGTACGACGCGATCATCATCATCAACCTGTGCGTGCCCACCGCCAGCGGCGTGCCGCTGCAGATCCTGCCCAAGGACATCAACGGCGTGCGCATCATCGGCATCGACGTGCCGGGCTTTGGCGTTCCGACCCACGCTGAAGCCAAGGACGTGCTGGCCGGTGCGATGCTGAAGTACGCACGCGGCGAGGTCATGGCCGGCCCGGTGCAAGCACCGCGGGCAGGGCGCTCCGACAAGCCGACCATCGCGCTGCTCGGCGAAATGTTCCCGGCCGACCCCGTGATCATCGGCATGATGCTCGAGCCCATGGGGCTGGCTGCCGGTCCGGTGGTGCCCACCCGCGAGTGGCGCGAGCTGTATGCCGCACTTGACTGCGCCGCAGTGGCCGCGATCCACCCGTTCTACACGGCCAGCGTTCGTGAATTCGAAGCGGCCGGGCGCACCGTCGTCGGTTCGGCTCCGGTCGGCTACGACGGCACCGAGGCCTGGTTGCAGGCCATCGGCAACGTCACCAACACGCCGCAGGCCCTGATCGACGCAGCCAAGAACCGCATGTTGCCGGCCATACGCGGTGCGCTGGCCAAGACGCCGATCAAGGGTCGCATCACGCTCAGCGGCTACGAAGGCTCGGAACTGCTGGTGGGCCGCCTGCTCGTCGAGAGCGGCGCCGACCTGCGCTACGTCGGTAGCGCCTGCCCACGCACCGTGTGGAACGAAGCCGACTTGCAGTGGCTGGAGTCGAAGGGCGTGCAGGTCCAGTTCCGCGCCTCACTCGAACAAGACCTGGCCGCCATCGCCGAGTTCTCACCCGACCTGGCGATTGGCACCACGCCGGTCGTGCAAGCGGCCAAGGCGCAAAGCATTCCGTCGCTGTACTTCACCAACCTGATCTCGGCGCGTCCGCTGATGGGCCCGGCCGGCGCGGGCTCGCTCGCCACGGTGATCAACGCGGCGATCGGCAACAAGGCCCGCTTCGAGCACATGAAGGACTTCTTCGGCTCGGTCGGCGAAGGTCACGCCTCAGGCGTGTGGGAGCCGGCCAACGGCGTGCCCACCGACCGTCCCGACTTCAAGGCCGATCAGCGCCGCCAGGCCGAGAAGCTGGCCAAGAAGCGCAAGGCCGAGGAAATGATATGAGCCTCGTCCTTGACCACGATCGCGCGGGCGGCTACTGGGGCGCGGTGTACGTTTTCACCGCGATCAAGGGCTTGCAGGTGGTGATCGACGGCCCGGTGGGTTGCGAGAACCTGCCCGTGACCTCGGTGCTGCATTACACCGACGCGCTGCCACCGCACGAGTTGCCCATCGTCGTCACGGGCCTGGCTGAAGAACAACTCGGCCGCGAAGGCACCGAAGGCTCAATGCGCCGCGCACATGCTGCGCTCGACCCGGACCTGCCTTCGGTGGTGGTCACCGGCTCCATCGCCGAGATGATCGGCGGCGGCGTCACGCCGTCGGGCACCAACATTCAGCGCTTCTTGCCACGCACCATCGACGAAGACCAGTGGCAATGCGCCAACCGCGCGATGTTCTGGCTGTGGAGCGAATACGGCATGAAGAAAGTGCCGGCCCGCAAGCCGTTTGCCGAGCGACCTGCCGGCGAAAAGCCGCGCGTCAACATCATCGGCCCGTGCTACGGCACCTTCAACTGCCCGAGCGATCTGGCCGAGATTCGCCGTCTGGTGCAAGGCATCGGCGCCGACGTGAACATGGCGTTTCCGCTGGGAAGCCACCTGGCTGATGTGTCGCGGCTGGTCGAGGCCGACGTCAACATCTGCATGTACCGCGAGTTCGGTCGCATGCTGTGCGAAGCGCTTGACCGGCCTTACCTGCAAGCGCCCATCGGTCTGCACAGCACGACCAAGTTCTTGCGCAAGCTCGGCGAGATGCTGGGCCTGGACCCTGAGCCTTTCATTGAGCGCGAGAAGCACACCACGATCAAGCCGATCTGGGACCTGTGGCGCTCGGTCACCCAAGACTTCTTCGGCACCGCCAGCTTTGCGGTGGTGGCCAACGACACCTACACGCGCGGCATCCGGCACTTCCTCGAAGACGAGATGGGGCTGCCGTGCAACTTCGCGATTTCGCGCTTGCCCGGTGCCAAGACCGACAACGCCGAAGTGCGCAAGCTGGTGGCCGAAAAGACCCCGCTGGTGATGTACGGCAGCTACAACGAACGCATCTACCTGGCCGAGTGCGGCGGCGGATCGATGATGAAGGCCAGCTTCATCCCGGCGTCGTTCCCGCTGCCCATCATCCGGCGCCACACCGGCACGCCGTTCATGGGCTACTCGGGGGCGACTTACATCATTCAGGAGTTCTGCAACGCGCTGTTCGATGCGTTGTTCCACATCCTGCCGCTGGGCACCGATCTCGACCGGATCGACGCCACGCCGGCGCGCCTCGAGCCGCAGTCTTCAACGCCATGGGACATGGACGCGCAGGAGCTGCTCGACGACATCGTGAGCAACGAGCCTGTGCTGGTGCAGATCTCGGCCGCCAAGCGGCTGCGCGACCGCGCCGAGCGCGATGCCCGCAAGGCTGGCGAGGAGCGCATCACGGCCCAGCGCGTGTCCGCCTCACGAGATGCCATGCGCCAGGGAGAGCCGGCATGAGCCGCGCCGCTGGTGGCCTGAAAAGTATTCGTTCAGCTGAGCTGAACACACCGAATGTCGTGGCGCAGTGCTGCGGCTGCCTCGATCGCGCGGGCTCTGCGCGATACCGGCCGAATGGCCGTCCTTGAGGAGTAATCCTATGGCTGAAAGAAAAGGCTCCATATCGGGCTTGTCCGATGAAGAGGCTCAGGAGTTTCACAAATTCTGGGTGCAGGGAACGATCGGCTTCGTCGCCGTTGCGGTCGTAGCCCACTTTCTGGTTTGGGCATGGCGCCCTTGGCTCTGATTCTCTAAATCCCGAACAAGGGGAATGCTATGGCTAATACGACAAACGGCTCTTTGCAACAGATTCTGAAAAACGATTCCAAATTTTATTTGGCAATCTTTGCAGTGAGCTTCTGTGTGTTTTTGCTGATCGCCATGACTTCACAAGTCATGACGTTGCAATGGCGTTCCTGGTTGCCGGGAGCAGAGGCAGAGAAATCATTGATTGGCGGCGTCAAGGGTGCGGTTTATACCTTCATGTCGAATTTAATTTAGGAGATTGACCATGTGGAGAATTTGGCGTTTGTACGATCCGCTGCGCGCGATGGTTGTGCAAGGTGTTTTCCTGTTTGGCTTGGCAGCCATGATCCATTTGATACTGCTGAGCACGACGACCTACAACTGGTTCGACGGCGTGAATGCTCGCGCAAAGATCGACCAGAACAAGGCGTTGCCAACTGCAGTGGCTTCACCCGCCACGGCAACGAAGTAACAGCGCCGGGTTTTACCTTGCGCTCAGCGAGGCCCGGGCTAGCGCCCGGCCTCGCGCTACCAAGAATTTAAAGATACTGGCGGTGCAGTACCGCCAGCGATGTCGAGGAGTAGCCGATGGCCACGCTCAGTTTTGAAAGAAAGTACCGCGTTCGCGGCGGAACTCTGGTCGGGGGGGATCTCTTCGACTTCTGGATCGGTCCGTTTTACGTGGGCTTCTTCGGAGTCACCACGATTTTCTTTGCTGCGCTGGGCACGGCCATGATTCTCTGGGGCGCGAGCCTCGGGAGCACCTGGAACGTGTGGCAAATCAGCATTGCTCCACCAGACATCAAATATGGGCTCGGATTTGCGCCGCTGCGCGACGGCGGCCTGTGGCAGGTGATTACCGTGTGCGCTTTGGGCGCATTCGGCAGCTGGGCGCTGCGCGAAGTCGAAATCTGCAGAAAACTCGGCATGGGGCTGCATGTGCCTTTCGCCTACTGCGTTGCGGTATTTGCGTATTTCACGCTGGTGGTGATTCGCCCCGTATTGATGGGCGCCTGGGCACATGGCTTTCCATACGGCATCTTGAGCCACCTCGACTGGGTATCCAACACCGGGTATCAATACCTGCACTTTCACTACAACCCGGCCCACATGCTGGCCGTGAGTTTCTTCTTCACCACCACCTTTGCGCTGTCGCTGCACGGCGCGCTGGTGCTGTCGTCGACCAACCCGGCGAGCGGCCAGACCGTGCGCTCACCAGAGCATGAAGACACGTTCTTCCGCGACATCATCGGCTACTCCATAGGCACCTTGGGCATACACCGCCTGGGCCTGTTCCTGGCGCTGTCGGCAGTGTTCTGGAGCGCCGTGTGCATCGTGATCAGCGGACCTTTCTGGACCCGCGGCTGGCCCGAGTGGTGGGGCTGGTGGCTGAACCTTCCGATCTGGTCGTGAACCGGCTGATGCTCAAGGAGACAACACATGTTTGAATATCAGAACCTCTTCACCACCGTGCAGGCGGTGGGACCCGTGCACCACGGCGTCGAGCTCGGTCATGGCAACAGCCCGCGCACGGGCGAACCCAAGATCGTCCACCTCCTCGGATGGATCGGCAACGCTCAGCTGGGCCCGATCTACCTCGGCGGGCTGGGTTTGGCCTCGATCATCTGCGGGATGTTGGCCTTCAACATCATCGGCTTGAACATGCTGGCGCAGGTCAACTGGGATCCGATCCAGTTCGTCCGCCAGTTGTTCTGGCTGGCTCTGGAGCCGCCGCCGCCACAAAACGGCCTGCACTGGCCGGCCATGAATCAAGGTGGATGGTGGATGCTGGCGGGCGCCTTGCTCACGACATCGCTGTTCCTGTGGGTGGCGCGCACCTACCGCCGTGCCCGCGAACTCGGCATGGGCACGCACATCGCCTGGGCGTTCCTGTCGGCGATCTGGTTGTATCTGGTGCTCGGGTTCATTCGCCCGGTGCTCATGGGAAGCTGGGGCGAGGCGGTGCCGTTCGGGATCTTTCCGCACCTCGACTGGACGGCAGCGTTCTCGATCCGCTACGGCAACCTGTTCTACAACCCGTTCCACATGCTGTCGATCGTCTTCCTGTACGGCTCGGCGCTTTTGTTTGCGATGCACGGCGCGACGATCCTGGCGGTCAGCCGCTTCGGCGGTGAGCGCGAGATCGAGCAGATCACCGACCGCGGCACCGCCTCGGAACGAGCCGCTCTGTTCTGGCGCTGGACCATGGGCTTCAACGCCACGATGGAATCGATCCACCGCTGGGCGTGGTGGTTTGCGGTGCTGACGCCGCTGACCGGTGGCATCGGCATCTTGCTGACCGGCACCGTGGTCGACAACTGGTACCTGTGGGCGGTCAAGCACCACGTGGCACCGATGTACCCGGCGGTCTGGACCCCCACGATCGACCCCGCATTGCTCCAGGGAGTCAAGCCATGAGCTTCAGTCAACGAACCCTCCTGACCTGGGTGGCCCTGTCGGCAGCGACCCTGCTGGCCGGTTGCGAGCGCCCGCCCATCGAGACCGTGCAACACGGCTTTCGGGGCACCGGCATGGTCCAGGTCTACAACCCACGCACGGTGGCGGCGTCGATCCCTCTGAACGTGGTTCCCGATCCGGTGCCGGCTGCGACACCCGGCGGTCCTGCGGCATCGCTGGTGTATCAAAACGTCAAGGTGCTTGGCAACCTCTCGGTGGGCGAGTTTTCACGCACCATGGTTGCCATGTCGGCGTGGGTGGCTCCTGAGCAGGGCTGTACCTACTGCCACAACGCGCAGAACTTCGCCTCCGACGAGAAGTACACCAAGGTCGTGGCTCGCAAGATGCTGCAGATGACGCACAAGATCAACGCCGACTACAAGTCGCACGTGGCCGAGACGGGAGTCACCTGCTACACCTGTCACCGGGGCAACAACATCCCCAAGAACGTGTGGTTCACGGCCAAGCCTGAGGCGCGCTCTGCCGGAATGATCGGCGACAGGGCGGGGCAGAACACGGTGTCGGTGGCGGGGGCGTATTCGTCACTTCCCGAAGATCCTTTCACGCCCTATCTGCTGGAAGCCAAGGACATCCGCATCATCGGGGAGACCGCCTTGCCCACCGGCAACCGGCACTCGATCAAGCAGGCCGAGTGGACCTACAGCCTGATGTCGCACATGTCCACATCGCTGGGCGTGAACTGCACCTACTGCCACAACAGCCGTTCGTTTGCGTCGTGGGAAACCAGCCCGCCGCAGCGCGCGACGGCCTGGTACGGCATCCGCATGGTGCGCGACCTCAACAACGACTACATGACGCCGTTGACCGGCGTGTTCCCGGCACACCGGCTCGGGCCTACCGGCGATGTGGGCAAGGCCAACTGCCTGACCTGCCATCAGGGTGCGTACAAGCCGCTGTATGGCAAGAGCATGGTCAAGGACTATCCGGCCATGGTGGCTGCCGCGGCATCGGCTCCCAATGTGGTGGCGATCGAATCAACCCCGGCGGCGGATAAAGCACCCGCGATGAAGGTGGCGTCGAAGTAATTCGACTCCGCGGTCCAAACGCAAAGGCGGCCTGAGGGCCGCCTTTGTCATGCGCGAGCGGCTTTGCCCGGACGCCAGCGCCTCAAGAGCAGGGCATTGCCGACCACGCTCACGCTGCTCAGCGCCATGGCAGCGCCCGCGATGACCGGGTTGAGCAGCCCGAAAGCGGCCAACGGCATGCCCACGACGTTGTAGACAAACGCCCAGAAAAGGCCGCGCCACAGCGTGGCCGACGTGCGCCGCGAGATGTCCAGCGCATCGGCCACCAGACTCAGCTCGCCACGCATCAGCGTGATGCCTGCGGTTTCCATGGCCACGTCGGTGCCGGTGGCCATGGCGATGCCCACATCGGCAGCCGCCAGCGCGGGCGCGTCGTTGATGCCGTCGCCCACCATGGCCACCACCCGGCCTTGCGCGCGCAGCCGCTGCACCAGCGCGGACTTGTCGCCCGGCAACACCTCGGCGGTGTAGTCGTCTATGCCCAATTCGCGAGCGACGGCGATGGCGCTGCCCGGGTTGTCGCCGGTGAGCATCACGACCCGAACGCCTTGGGTTTTCAATCGGGAGATGGCCGCCGCAGCCCCGGGCTTGACCGGATCGCCGAACGCCAGCAAGCCCAGCACGCGGGCCGTCGGCGAGTCACCCTTGAGCAGCCATGACACGGTGCGCCCCTCGGCCTCAAGAGCATGAGCCAGCGCGCCAAGGGTTCCCGCCTCCGCACCCGACTCGCGCATCAACCGCGAGCTGCCGAGCGACAGCAAGGCACCATCCACCATGCCCGAAACGCCGCGTCCGGGCAGGGCGCGCAGCGAGGTGGACGTTGGCAAATCGAGACCGCGCTCGCGCGCGGCCTGGCCCACCGCCCGGGCCAGCGGGTGGTCGCTGCCTTGCTGCAGTGCCGCTGCGAGGCGCAACACCTCGTTGCGCTCCACATCGCCGGCCGCACGAAAGTCGATCAGGGCAGGGCGCCCCTGCGTCAAGGTGCCCGTCTTGTCGAACACCACGGTGTCGACGCGGTGGGCAATTTCCAGCGCCAGCGCGTCCTTGATCAGGATGCCGTGACGCGCGGCCACGCCGGTGCCCACCATGATGGCCGTGGGCGTGGCCAGGCCCAGCGCGCAGGGGCAGGCAATGACGAGCACCGCCACCGCGTTGACGATGGCTTGCTCCCAGTCGCCTGACCACCCGAGCCATGCCAAGGCGGTCAGCAGCGCCACGCCGAGAACCACCGGCACGAACACCTCGCTGACGCGATCCACCGTGCGCTGGATCGGCGCCTTGGCGGCCTGCGCCGACTCGACCAGCCGCACGATGCGCGCCAGCGTGGTCTCGGCGCCGACCGCCGTGGTTTCGACGGTCAGCACGCCATCGCCATTGACGGCGCCGGCCGTCACGCGATCGCCGACATGCTTGGCCACCGGCAGGCTCTCGCCGGTGATCAGTGATTCATCCACATCGCTGGTGCCCTCGGTCACGCGCCCGTCGACCGCCACGCGCTCGCCCGGATGCACACGCACCACATCGCCGACCACCAGGCTGTCGATCGGCACCTGCTGCTCCTGGCCCTCACGCAACCGATGGGCGGTGGCCGGGCGCAGCGCATTGAGCGCGCGAATGGCCTCGGTGGTTTGCCGTTTGGCGCGGCCCTCGAGCCACTTGCCCAGACGCACCAGCGTGATCACCGCGGCGGAGGCTTCGAAGTAGACGTGCGGCGATCCATGATCGGCATGCCTGAACAGCAGGTACACCGACAGGCCGTAGGCGGCCGAGGTTCCGAGTGCGACCAGCAGATCCATGTTGCCGCTGCGCGCGCGCAGCGCCTTGAAAGCCTCGCGGTAGAAGCGCGCGCCCAGCACGAATTGGATCGGCGTGGCCAGTGCCCACTGAATCCAGCCATCGAGCATCCAGTGGATGCCCAGGCCGGACAGCAGCATCGGGGCGAGCAGCGGCACCGTGAGCACCGCGCCCGCTGCGATGGCCCAGGGCTCGGGGATGCGGTTCGGGAGGGGTTGGACTGGCTCATCGGCATCCGACACGGTGTATCCCGCCGCCTCCACCGCCTGCACCAGCGCCTCACGCGGCACGGTGATCAGGCCGTGAACGCTGGCGCGTTCGGTGGCCAGATTGACCGTGGCCGACGACACGCCGGGCACTTTCAGCAAGGCCTTTTCAACCCTGGCGGAGCATGACGCGCAGGTCATGCCGCCGACTTGCAAGGTGGTTTCGCGGCTCGCGTTGTGGGTCGTTTGGGCGGGCGTCATGGGCATAGGGTACGCCTGGAAGGGGCCCCAAATCATCAGCGCTCGCGGCCCGGCCAGAGCGAATGCCCGCTCCCGAACGACGCGGGCCTACCGTATCCTCGTGCCGTTCAACCTCGAGGCGTCGTCGATGATTGTTTTCAGCGTCAAGGACATGACTTGCAACCACTGCAGCGGCGCGATCACGCGGGCGGTCCTGTTGCTGGACCCCGCGGCCACGGTGCTCATCGACCTGGCGGCGCAACGCGTCGAGATTCACCCTGCCGCAGCCGATGCCGTCGCCTTGGGCGCAGCGATTGCCGAGGCGGGTTACACGCCGGCGCTCATGTCGGCCGGCGCATGAAGCGGCCTGACACGCGCGTGTGCGCATCCGCTGGCACGCGTTCGGCGTGGTGGATCCGGTCGCTGTGTGCCGCTGCCGTGCTGGTGCTGTCAGCGGCTGGGTCGCTGGGCGCTCTGGCGGCTGAAGCACCGGCATCAAGCCCCATCGGCCTGTCCGTTCTGACCGCCAGTGACCTGGCGGAAAAGACCACCGCGGCATCGTCGCGTGAGCCCGGCGAACTGGTCGTCTTCAACCGTTCGATCATGACCTTCCGTGTGCCGTTGCTGGGCGTGTCGGCACCCGATCGGGCCCGGCGCACCCGGGCCAATCTGGATCGCCTGCTGGACCGCGCCGGCCCGGGCAAGCTCGAGGTGCGGGCCGAGAGCCTGGGCAACTTCGTGATGCTCGATGGCGCGCTGGCGTTGATCGTCACGCCGGGTGATGTGGACGCTGTGGAAGCCGAGACGCTGGACCAAGCCACCCAGGACGCCGTCGCGCGGCTGCGCCAGGTGATCGACGAGACCCGCGAAAGCCGCGATGTGTCGTCCTTGCTGCGCGGGGCACTGAAAGCGGCGGGGGCCACGGGCGTTTTCATCGCCGGCCTGCTGCTGTTTGCCAAGGCTCGCCGTGCCTTTGGCTCGGCCCTGGCGAGTGCGGTGCACCGCCGCGCCGATCGCTTGCGTCTGGCCGGCGCCGAATTGCTTCGACGTGATCAGCTTGCGGCCGGTATGCGTGTTGGCACGCTGGCGCTGCACTGGCTGCTGGCGCTGGCGCTGACCTACGAGTGGTTGAGTTTTTCTCTGAGCGTCTTTCCGTTCACGCGGCCGTGGGGGGAGCAGTTGCAGGGGTACATGTGGGGCGTGCTGCTGCAAGTGGGTGGAGCCATCTTGCAGGCCATCCCCAACCTGGCGATTGCGGTGCTGATCTTTTTGCTGGCGCGTGCCGTCGTGGCGATGCTGCGGCCGGTTTTCGACAACATCGAGCTCGGTCGCGGCAGCGCGGGCTGGCTCGATCGCGACACGGTGGCACCCACACGGCGCATCGCGTCAGCGTTGATCTGGATTTTCGCGGTGGTGATGGCCTACCCGTACCTGCCCGGCGCGCAAACCGAGGCGTTCAAGGGCGTGTCGGTGCTGATCGGTCTGATGATTTCGCTGGGCTCGTCGAGCGTCGTGGGGCAGGGCGCGAGCGGCTTGATCCTGATGTATTCGCGCTCGCTGCGACGAGGTGAATTCGTGCGGATCGGAGATCACGAGGGCACGGTCACCGAAGTGGGGCTGTTCATGACCAAGATCCGCACCGGCCTGGGTGAAGAGGTGAACCTGCCCAACGCGCTGATCCTGGGCACGCCCACCAAGAACTATTCGCGGGCGGTCAAGGGCGTGGGCTACATCGTTGACACCACGGTGAGCATCGGCTACGACACGCCCTGGCGGCAGGTGGAAGCGATGCTGCTTGAAGCGGCACGGCGCACCAACGGCATCCTGTACGATCCGACACCGCAAGTTTTTCAAACCGCACTGGCCGATTTCTATCCGGTGTACCGACTGGTGTGTCAGGCCGTCCCGGAAGTGCCGAGGCTACGCGCCGAGGTGCTCAACGCGCTGCATGCGAACGTGCAGGACGTGTTCAACGAGCACGGCGTGCAGATCATGTCGCCGCACTACATGGCCGACGGCGAACAGCCCAAGGTCGTGCCACCCGATCGCTGGTTTGCTGCGCCGGCGCAGCGGGGATCTCAGGTTGGGGCGGCGCCAGATGCAAGCCGCAGCCACGGATCAGAGCCCGCCACACCGGCACCCTGAAGGAGCGTCTCGGCGCGTGGCCAGGGCCACCATTCAGACGCATCCGTTATCTGGTTGACATAATACAAATAGTCAACCTTATTGAACACCAGCCGGCGACCCCGACTGGAGCCAACCCATCAGTCGTTCAACTCTCGGTCTATGCGCCGATCGTAGGCAGCGACGTCATCCGGCACCGCTGAGAGCAACGGCTTGTCCAGCGGATGGAACACCTGACCGCGCAAGCGTGCCAGCGAGTTCGAATGCTGCATGGCATGCAAGACGGCAGCGGGATCGGTCATCAGCGAGAACGGGTTGCGGACAATCTGATTGAGTTCCATGAGCGGGTCTCCTTGTGGTCAGTGACTTGACTCTAGGACCCGGATTGCAAAACTACAGTCGGCATGCGCCCATTTGCCCTGTCAGAAACGCCCTGACACGTTTGTCAGCCTAGGTGCCCGCGACGCTACCTTTTCATACGCCTGCGAAGCAGCAACGCCAATGAATCCCGGCCGGCCTGGGCGGCGACGTCCGCAGCGGACAGGTTCAACTGATTGAGCCGGTTCACATCAGCGCCTTTGGTCAGCAAGGCATCGACGCTCGCGCTGGCACCGTACTGGGCTGCCATCATGAGCGGCGTGTTGCCGGTTGCGGATGTGGCCTCGATGTCAGCGCCGCGATCAAGCAGCCAGGCGACGATGCGCTCGTCCTCTCCGGATGCTGCGTAGTGCAACGGTGTCCAACCGTCCCGGTTGACGGCTGCCCCGCGCTTGAACAAGCGCTCAGCCATGGATTGCTGGCCCCGCAGGCACGCCATCATCAAGGCGTTTTCACCCAGCGGGTTCGCGGCGTCGGGGTTCAGCCTCGGGCTATCAAGCAGCACCAAAGCCGCTTCGTAGGACCCGATCCTCAGCGCCAGCACCAACGCCGGGTTGCCCTGCTCGTCGACGGTATTCGGATCAAAACCACCGCGCAACACCGCTTCAACGGTGTTGCCGTGGTCCCGCTTGATGGCGGTGAAGAAGTCGTCGTAAGTTCCCGCGCAAGCGCTTTGGAATCCAATTAAAACAAATAGATAGGCCGTATACCTCAAGTACTTTATGAGGTTTTTCATGCTGGGGCCGAGCACCTCACGCCGAACAGCAACTCGAAATTGCGCGTGGTGACGTCGGCGATTTCCTCAACGGGTACATCCTTGGTCAATGCCAGCTGTTTGGCCACCCAGGGCACGAAAGC
Organism: Burkholderiales bacterium; assembly: GCA_947451035.1. Lineage (GTDB taxonomy): Bacteria > Pseudomonadota > Gammaproteobacteria > Burkholderiales > Burkholderiaceae_C > PBB1. The sequence continues at coordinate 16,897 of CANFXR010000027.1, read as the reverse complement.
CGGGGTGTTGGTCTTGCCGCGGTGCGGCACCGGAGCGAGGTAGGGGCTGTCGGTTTCGATCAGGCAACGGTCCAGCGGAACGAACCGAGCCACCGCCCTCAACTCCTCAGCGGTCTTGAAGGTCAGGATCCCCGAAAACGAGATGTAAAAACCGAGATCGAGCGCGGCACGGGCGACCTCGAGCGTCTCGGTGAAGCAATGAAACACGCCACGCACCTGACGCTCGCCTGCGGCAGTGAGCACCTCCACCGTGTCGTTCGACGCGCTTCGGGTGTGGATCACCAGGGGCAAGCCGGTGAGTCGGGCGGCCTGGATATGCACCCGGAAACGCTCCCGTTGCCATTCCATGTCGGCCACGGTGCGCCCATTCAGGCGGTAGTAGTCCAAACCGGTTTCGCCCAGCGCGACCACCCGGGGCCGCTCGGCCAAGGCCAGCAGGTCGGCCACCGAAGGCTCGCGCACCCCCTCGTTGTCGGGATGCACGCCGGCACTCGCCCAGAAGTTCTCGTCAGCCAGCGCCAGCGCATGCACCTGATCGAATTCCTCGAGCGTGGTGCAAATGCACAACGCAGCACCGACGTCGGCCGCGCGCATGTCGGCGCGGATCGTTTCGAAATGCTCTATCAGCCCGGGAAAACCCAGGTGGCAATGTGAGTCAACAAACACGGTCAGATGGTTTGCGTGGGCTTCGACGATGAAATCGACGTACCCAGCACTTCCTCGATCCTCAAACGCAAGACGCGTGTCTTCTCATCCGCCGGGAAACGCACCCCCACCCCTTGGGTTCGGCCTGCGGATGCATTGGCCGGCGTGATCCAGACCACCTTGCCGGCCACCGGGTAGCGCTGCGGGTCATCGGGCAGCGTCAGCAACAGGTAGATGTCTTCGCCGAGCCGATAGTCGCGGGTGGTCGGTACAAACACGCCACCCTCGGCCAGCACCGGCATGTAGGCCGCATACAGAGCACCCTTTTCACGAAACACCAGTTGGATCACCGCCGGCCGGTTGGTCGGTTGCTGCAGCGACATCAACGTCAGCGGCGCGGGGGATGTGGGTTCGTGATCGCTCATCGGCTCAGTTTATCGAACGTCTCGGCCCAGCGGGCGCGGCCAGAGCACATCGTGCTTGCTGCACCAGCCATTCGACCGTGAGGGCGGCTTGCCACGGGTGTTCCGCATGCCGCGCCACGCGGCCGAGTTCCTCGTACCACCGAGCCAGGGCGACGGGGGCTGCATGGAAACGCGGCTCGGATCCGGTGAAATAGGTCGGTTCGGCGCCGGCTGCGACGCGCATCGCGTCGTGGCACACCTTGAACAGCACATCGACCACACGGGAGATCGGCCACGCGGTCAGGCCGCCCACCTCGCCGCGCATGAGCTGCCCGGGCAAGGCCAGCCAGATCCGCGCGTCCAGACCCTCCTTGGACCAGGCGAGTGCTTCTTCGGGCTGGCCACCGGCCGCGGCCAGCAGCACTTCGGCCTGACTCACGCCCTGAGACGCCAGCCAGTCGGCGGCGACCCGCGTGTCGGGCACGCCCAGGCTCAGCGACTGGCAGCGGCTGCGTATGGTGGGCAGCAAGGCGTCGGTCGTGGCGCCGGCGAGCACGAACCGCAGTTCGCCAGGCGGCTCTTCCAGTGTCTTGAGCAGCGCATTGGCCGAGATCGCGTTCATCCGCTCGGCGGGATACAGCACCACCACCTTGCCGCGTCCCCGTGCCGCGGTGGTCTGCGCAAAACTGACGATGCGCCGGACCTCCTCGACGCGGATGTCCTTGCTGGGTTTGCGCTTGGACGAGCCTTCAGAGGCGCCGCCGCCCTCCTCCTCGTCGCTGGAATTCCAGCCCAGAGACTCGCGCAGAGCCTCGGGCACCAGCACCATCAGGTCGGGGTGCGAGCGGGCACGCACCAGGCGGCAGCTCGCGCACAGGCCGCAGGCCGCTTCGGGCGAGGCGCGGGTGCCAGCGGCCTCGCACAGCCAGGCCTGAGCCAGCGCCAGCGCCAGATCGAACTGTCCTACCCCGACCGGCCCGTTCAGCCAGATGGCATGCGCCTGTTGCGAGGCCAGCGCCGCGCGCAGCGGATCACCCAGCCAGGGCCGCAACGGCAGCGCCGCCGAAGTCTCGTCGATCACCACGCGCGAGCCTTCAGCGCGGCGGCGACTTGGGCTGCGACCGCCTCGCGGTCAAGCCCCGCGTCGATGCGCACGAAACGCCCCGCGTGGGACTCGGCGCGCTGTTCGTAGCCGTGACGCACCCGATCGAAAAACGCCGTGTCGAGTTGCTCGAAGCGATCCGGCGAGCGTGCCGTGCTCAGGCGCTGCGCAGCTTGCTCGGGGCTGATGTCGAACCACAGCGTCAAGTCGGGCTGCAAGTCGGACTGCACCCACGATTCGAGCTGTTGAAGAACGCCTGTATCAAAGCCCCGCCCTGCCCCTTGATACGCAAAGGTCGAATCGGTGAATCGGTCGCACAGCACCGTGGTGCCGCTGGCCAGCGCCGGCTCGATGGCCTGCGTCAAGTGATCGCGACGTGCGGCAAACACCAGCAGCACCTCGGTGAGCGCATCCATGGACGTGTTGAGCAGCTCGCCACGCAGCCGTTCGGCCAGCGGCGTGCCGCCCGGCTCCCGGGTGACCATGACACTGCGGCCCGCGGCGCGCAAGTGCGCGGCCATGGTGTCGATGTGGCTGCTCTTGCCCGCACCATCGATGCCTTCGAAGGTGATGAACAGCCCGCGCTGGGCGGCCTCGACGACTTGCATGAGAGGGATCTGGCCGGCCTAACGGCCGCGCTGGTACTTGTTCACCGCTCGATTATGGGCGGCGAGGTCATCGCTGAATTCACTCGAGCCGTCGCCACGCGCCACGAAATACAGCGCCTTGATCGGCAGCGGATGCACCGCTGCCAGCAGCGAGGCCTTGCCCGGCATCGAGATCGGCGTGGGCGGCAGGCCGGCGCGCGTGTACGTGTTGTAAGGCGTGTCTTTCTGCAGGTCACGGCGGCGCAAGTTGCCGTCGAACGATTCGCCCACGCCGTAGATCACGCTGGGATCGGTCTGCAGCGGCATGCCCAGACGCAGCCGGTTGGTGAACACGGCGGCCACCTTGCCCCGGTCGGCGGGGCTGCCCGTTTCCTTCTCGATGATCGACGCGAGCGTGAGCAACTCGTCGGCGCTGCGCAGCGGTGTGTCCGCCGAGCGCTCGGCCCAGGCGGCCGCCAGCCGCTGTCTCATGGCGCGGTGGGCACGCCGCAGCACGGCCAGATCGGAACTGCCCTTGCTGTACGAGTAGGTGTCCGGAAAGAAGCGTCCCTCGGCGGGGGTGGCAGCGTCGCCCAGAGCAGCCATCAGTTCGGTGTGGGACATGGTCGCGGTGAGCGGCTTCAAGGCTTCGGCACGCGCCAGTTCGGCACGCACCTGGCTCAGGGTCCAGCCTTCGGTGAGCCGCACGAAAGCCATGGTTTCGTTGCCGCTGACCATCATCTCGAGCAGGCCGATGGGCGTGGTGGGCCGATCGATCTGGTAACTGCCCGCGCGGATGCGCTTGGCATCGCCCGACCAGCGGAACCACTGGTACAGCAGCCACGGGGGCGTTTGAACGCCGGCGGTGACCCAGTCCTCGGCGATGCGTCGCGGCGGTGTGCCGGACTCGATCGACACCTCGACCGTCTGGGCCGACATCGCCAACGGCTGGTGCAACCACACCCAGGTCGCACCCGCGACGAGCAGCAGTGCCAGCAGGCTCGCGATCAACGCGGACTTCAAAGTTCTCAACCGGTATCCCCTGGCGATCACGCGGTGCGGCGTTGCACCGCGCTGAGACAGCTCGAACGGCTGCTGCGGGGCGGGCAAATCATAATCGGCAGATGACCAAGAACCAGCCCGAAACGTCTGCCGTCGCGTTGCCCTACTGGGGCTTGATCCGTGCCCGCGGCGCCGACGCAGCCAGCTTTCTGCACGGCCAGTTGACCCAGGATGTGCTGCACCTCGGGTCTGCCGAGGCCCGGCTGGCGGGGTACTGCTCGGCCAAGGGGCGCCTGCTCGCGAGTTTTGTGATGTGGAAGCCCAGCGCCGAGGAGGTGTTGCTGGCCTGTCACGCCAGCGTGCTGGCGGCCACCTTGAAGCGCCTGTCGATGTTTGTGATGCGCGCCAAATGCCAGTTGAGCGATGCCACGGCTGAATTCGAGCTGCTTGGTGTTTGTGGCGACGCCGCCAGTCAGGCCACCGCGGGGCTGCAGCCTTGGGAGCGCAGCGAGGCTGCGGGCATCAGCTGGATACGCCTGAGCGATGCGTCGGGCACCGCGCGTGCGTGGCGAGTGGCCGAGCGAGCAGGCTATCAAGTGCTGCAGGTCCCGCCGGATGCCACTGCGCTTGCGCACTGGCAGCAGCTCGAAGTCGAGAGCGGCATTCCCGTGATTGAGGCAGCCACCGCCGACCAGTTCGTGCCGCAAATGCTGAATTTCGAGCTGATCGGTGCGGTCAATTTCCAGAAGGGCTGCTACCCGGGCCAGGAGGTGGTGGCCCGATCGCAGTACCGCGCCACGGCGAAGCGGCGCTCCTTCTTGTTCGCCTGTGACGCCAGCGCGGCGGCAGGGCAAGAGGTGTTTCACAGCGCCGATGCCGGCCAGCCTGCGGGCATGGTGGTCAATGCGGCTGGGCGGCCCAGCGTGGCTGGCGCGGCCGCATCGTGTGTGGCGCTGGTCGAAGTCAAGCTGTCGGCACTGGACGGCGCAAGTCTGCATCTGGGTGCGGTCGACGGCGAGCGGCTGACGCGGTTGCCCATGCCGTACGAGGTCCCGACGGCGGTGGATGGCGAGACCGGCGCTGCGCCCTGACACGGCTCGCCATGCCGACCGAGTTGTTCGTCTACTACCGCGCCGCTGCCCATCAGGCGGCCGCCATCACCGCTGCGGTGGGTGGCATGCATGCCGCCTTGCGGTCCGAGATGCCGCTACTGCACGCCCGTTTGCTGCGCCGCCCGCTCGAGAACGACGCGGGCGAGCACACCTGGATGGAAACCTACGCGCTGGACCCGATCAGCCACCCCGCCGGCATCGACGCCAGCTGCGCCGCGCTGATCGAGTTGCGTGCCGCAAGCTGGGCCGAACTGCGCAACGGACCGCGCCACCACGAGGTGTTTGAAGCATGTGCCTGATCGGTCTGGCCATTGATCAGTGCCGGCGCTTTCCGCTGGTGATCGCGGCCAATCGCGATGAATACTTCGCCCGGCCGTCGGCCCGCCTCGGTTGGTGGACGAGCGACGGTGACGGGCCCGCGATCCTGGGCGGGCGCGATCTGGCGGCCGGCGGCACCTGGCTGGGCCTGACGGCGGCGGGTCGGCTGGCCATGGTCACCAACGTGCGCGACCCGTCGCGTGCGGATCCGCAGGCACCCTCGCGCGGGCTGATCGTGCCGCAGTGGTTGGCGGGTCAGGAAGCCACCGACCGTTTCTGGGCCCGCACCATGCTGTCGGGGTACAACGGATTCAACCTGATCGCGGCCGACTTCAAGCGCGGCGAGTGCTTCTGGGGCTCGTCGTTGAGCGCCGGTCCGAGGCGACTCGAGCGTGGCGTTTTCGGCGTCTCGAACGCGCTGCTCGACTCGTCGTGGCCGAAGACGGAACGGCTGAAGGCCCGCCTGACCCACAGCCTGAACGAGACCACCGCGCTCGACGCCCTGGTCTCGGATCTGTTCGCCGCGCTCGCCGACCGCGGCCTGGCCGACGATGCCGATCTGCCGTCCACGGGGGTGCCGCTGGAGGTGGAGCGCCAACTGTCATCGGCCTTCATCCGCACGCCCGACAACAGTTACGGCACCCGCTGCTCGACATTGGTCATCAGCGAGCGCGTGGGGCGCGGACTCATCACGCACGTGCTCGAGCGCAGCTTCAGCGCGTCGGGGGCGGTCTCATTGCTGCGCCAGACGACGCTCAAGAACTGGCCACCGCGGTACACCGATGCGCCCGATGCCCTGCCCGTGGCCGAAGCCGAGGTGACCGAATCCGCAGGCGAGGAGGCCTCGGCAACCGAACCTGCGTTGCCCAAGCGCACGCGCGTTCGCAGCCTGCTCAAGCCGGTGGCCGCCCCGCGGCGCTGAACGCTCAGCGCAGGTTGCCCGTGTGGCCCAGGTTGTAGCGACCGGGCTGCGGCCAGACGGTCAGACCGTGCGGCTCCTGACCGACCTTGATCGTGTCGACCGCGCCGCTGGTGGTGTTGAACCGGTAGACCACGTTGTCGAAACGGCCCGACAGCCACAGGAACTTGCCATCGGCGCTGACGTTGCCCATGTCCGGGCTGCCGCCGCCCGGCACCGGCCAGGTCTGCACCACCTGGCGCGTGGCGAAGTCCATCACCGACACGCTGCCCTTGCCTTTTCGGGTGCCCAGCACGCTGTTGCTGCCGCGGTTGGCCACATAGAGGTGGGTGCCGTCGCGGCTCGGGTACAGACCGTGCGCGCCCACGCCCGTGGGGATGAAGCCAATCTGCTTGAACGAGGCGCTGTCCACCACGTGCAAGCCATCGACCATCATGTCGGCCACGAACAGCACCGTGCCGTCGGGCGACGAACGCACGTCTTGCGGCATGCCCGGCGTGGTGCAGATTTCGGCGCCCAGTTGAGCGGGGTCGGGGATCTTGCGCGGCTTCTTGCCGGGCTTGGCCAGCAAATCGAGCACATCGGGGCGGGCGAAATACGGCGTCAGCTTGATGGTGCCCACCACGCGGCGGTTGACCAGATCGATCTTACTGAACGCGCCGTTGAACTCGCAGGTGAAAAACGCGTAGCGGCCGTCGATCGAGAAGTCGGCGTGGTTGATGCCGCCGCAATCGGGCGTGTCGATCGAATACTGCAGCGCCATGCTGCGCGGATCACGAAAGTCGAGTCGCTTGAACGCCTCGGCCACCACGATCGCGTAGCGACCGTCTGGCGTCCAGTACATGTTGTAGGGGTCGTTCACCGCGATCGATGGCCCGGGCTTGCCGGTCATGGGGTCGATGGGGGTGAGGCTGCCCTTGTCGCTGCGCTCGGCGTTGTTGGCCACCCACAGCGTGCGCAGATCCCACGCGGGCACCACGTGCTGCGGATTCATGCCCACCTTGAAGGTGTCGACGACCTTGAGCGTGTTCGGGTCGATCACCGACACCGAGTTGGCCGCGCGGTTGGGCACGTAGATGCGCTCGAGCGCGAGCGCCACCGCAGGACTCAAACGACCGGCGACGGTCTCGCTGTAGAGGTTGTGGCGGTCGACGACCGGCGGCATGCCCGGGAAGTCAGGCTCCACGGACACCACAGGGGTGGTGGCCTTGGGCGTTGAGGGCGGGTCACCGCGGCCCAGCGCATTGAGGGCGACAAGGCCGGTCATGGCCACAAAAAGGCAGATCGCCACGGGGCGACGGAGTTGGCTGGGCATCAAGGTGGTGTCTGGGATGTTTTTTCGGTCAGGCGCGACGATACGTCGAGACGCCCGTGCGCGAGGCGATAAAGATCAAGCGCCGATCAAGGCTGGCGTCTCGCCCGGGGGTTGTCAATGAGCGCGGTCCACGGCCTTTCGAATCTCCTGCACGCTGCGCGAGACGATCAGGTCGACCCCCAATTTGCCCAAGGCCGCCGTCGACGGGCCCGGGTCGCCGGTCACGCCGAGCGCATTCCAGCCGGCAGCGCCCGCGGTGATGGTCAACTGGCTCGGGCGCACCATGTTTGGCGCTGTGGCCAGTTCTTCCGAGGTGTCGCCAGCGCCGGCATGGTTGCCGATCTGGGCATCGGTCAAACCGTTGTTGCGCAGCAGTTGTCGGTAAGGATCACGTCCGGTCTTGTAGTACACGGAGATGAAATGCACGCGCGCAGGCGATGCAGCGGCCCGGTGGTTGAATTTCTGGGCCACCTCGGCCAGCAAGTCCTGGTAGCCGCCGTGATCGCCGATCAGCACCACATCGGTAAAACCGTGCTGCGCAAGACTGCGCGCCGCGCCATCGATCATCGCCATGAAGGCGTCGTCCGGGATCGAGATCGTGCCGGCAAAGCGCATGTGCTCGGTGGGCGGCGAGATCCTGCCATCGGGCACATAGGTGATCACCGGCGCGACGAGCGCGTTGCCCAGTTCGTTGGCGATGTGCTCGGCGAGCACCTTCACGCGCGCGTTGTGCTTGCCCAGCGTCATGTGGGGGCCGTTTTGCTCGGTCCCCCCCACCGGAATGATCACCGTGGTCGCTCCGGCACGCAGAGCGTCGCGCACCTCAGGCCAGGTCATTTCCTCGAGGTGCGGGCCGCCCGCCATGGCGGGCCCCACCCACCCCAGGGCTGCCAGCACGATCAGCGCTGGCCACACAGTGGCGCCCATGAAAACAGCCCGAAGGCCTGAGGCTTTCGGGCTGCGGACTGCCCCGAGGGGCAGCCGGTTCAGCGGTTGAGCGATCAGTGCTCGTCCTTGTCGAAGAACTGTTCGTCTTCAGTCGAGCCCTTCAGCGCGCCCGTCGAGGCCTGGGCTTCGATCGTCGTGGTGACGGCGTCGAAGTAACCGGTGCCCACTTCGCGCTGGTGCTTGACGGCGGTGAAGCCACGGTCGGCGGCGGCGAATTCGGCTTGCTGCAACTCGACGAAAGCGGTCATGTTGTTGCGAGCGTAACCGTAGGCCAGGTTGAACATCGAGTAGTTCAGGCTGTGGAAGCCCGCCAGCGTGATGAACTGGAACTTGTAACCCATGAGGCCGAGTTCGCGCTGGAACTTGGCAATCGTCGCGTCGTCGAGGTTCTTCTTCCAGTTGAAGCTGGGCGAGCAGTTGTAGGCCAGCAGCTTGCCCGGGAACTTGGCGTGGATCGCGTCGGCGAAGGCCTTGGCATAAGCCAGGTCAGGCTTGCCGGTTTCGCACCACACGATGTCGGCCACTTCGGCGTAAGCCAGACCGCGCGAGATCGCCTGGTCGAGGCCGGCCTTGCTGCGGTAGAAACCTTCAACGGTGCGCTCACCGGTCATGAAAGGCTTGTCGTTGTCGTCCACGTCGCTGGTCACCAGGTCGGCGGCTTCAGCGTCGGTGCGTGCGATCACCAAGGTGGTCGTGCCCGACACGTCGGCAGCCAGACGAGCAGCTTGCAGCTTGGCCACGGCTTCACGCGTTGGCACCAGCACCTTGCCGCCCATGTGGCCGCATTTCTTGACCGAAGCCAGCTGGTCTTCGAAGTGAACGCCCGATGCGCCGGCATCGATCATCGACTTCATCAGCTCGAACGCATTCAAAACGCCGCCGAAACCGGCTTCAGCGTCAGCAATGATCGGTGCGAAGAAGTCGGTGTCGCCCTTGCCTTCGGACCATTGGATCTGGTCGGCGCGGGTGAAGGTGTTGTTGATGCGCTTGACGACCATCGGCACCGAGTTCGCTGGGTACAGCGACTGGTCCGGGTACATCTCGCCGGCCAGGTTGGCGTCACCAGCGACTTGCCAGCCCGACAGATAGATGGCCTTCAGGCCGGCCTTGACTTGCTGCATGGCCTGGTTGCCCGTCAGCGCGCCCAGCGTGTTGACGAACGGTTCGCTGTGCAGCAGGCTCCACAGCTTGACGGCGCCGCGCTTGGCCAGGGTGTGCTCAACTTGAACCGAACCGCGCAAGCGCACGACATCAGCAGCAGAGTAGCTGCGCTTGATGCCCTTCCAGCGTGGGTTTTCGGCCCAGTCTTTTTCGATGGCGGCAACTTGTTGTTCGCGGGACAGTGTGGTCATGTAGGAAGCTCCGGTGAGGACGTTGGAAACAATGAAATCGGTGTTGAAGCAAGAATCAGGCTAAGGGCAAGCGCCAGGCCGAAGTCGAGAGGATACTTTCCCGCGGGCCAAATGAAAAGACTTATGTCTTATATAAGACTAAATTTTTATCCGAATGAAAACAACAAGTTAACCGCCTCTTTTCATGATGCGGTGGCTGTTTTTGCCATTCGGTAAATTTTGATGCGGTGCAGCAACCCAGACGGGCGACATCCATGACTTCCTTTGCGTTCTTGTCGAACAGTTCTTTCCTGAAGGTGCCCGCCCTCGACGCACAGACCCGCGATGCGGCGCCCTACGTTGTGGCAGGCATCGCCTGGGATGGCTCGGTCACGCACCGCTCCGGCGCACGCCTGGGTCCCAATGCCATCCGCCAGGCCAGCCACATGCTGTGCGACGCCATCCACCCGCACTTCGATGTCTCTCCCATCGGGCATCTGGCCGATGCCGGCGATCTGCCGTTGCCCAACACCAGCCTCGAGCGCATGCGCTCGGCCATGGCGCCGCGGGTGGAGTCGCTCATCCGCGAGCACCACATGGTGTGGCTGGGCGGCGATCATTCGATCACCCTGCCCCTGCTGCGCGCTTACCGGGCGTGGCTGGGCCAGCCGCTGGCCGTGCTGCATTTCGATGCCCACTGCGACACCTGGACCGACCACTTCGGCGAGCCCAGCGGACACGGCACCTGGGTCTACGAGGCCATCCAGGAAGGGTTGGTGCTGGCGCCTTGCGTCACGCAGATCGGCATCCGCTCAGCGGGCGAGCGCTCAGCGCGCGAATACGTGCGCGACCAGGGCGGCCTGATCTACACCGCCCGCGACCTGCGCGGCATGGAAAGCCCGCTGCAACTGCAAGGGGTGACTGACGGCATCCGGCAGCGGCTGGCCGCGCACGGCAACCCGCCGGTCTACCTGAGCATCGACATCGACTGCCTGGATCCGGCCTTCGCCCCGGGCACCGGCACGCCCGAGCCGGGCGGTCTGACCACCAATCAGGTGCTCAGCGTGCTCGAAGAACTCGCCGACCTGCCCTTCGTCGGCATGGACTGCTGCGAAGTTGCACCGGCCTACGACCACGCCGAACTCACCAGCAACGCTGCCGCCACGCTCGTGTGGACCTATCTGTGCGGCCAGCTGGCACGGAAAAAGCTGGGATAACCTCGAACGATCCGCCACCGAAAGCCTTGCCCATGACAACGCCCCTCGACGCCTACTGGATGCCTTTCACCGCCAACCGGCAGTTCAAGTCGGCGCCGAGGCTGGTGTCGAAAGCGCAGGGCATGCACTTCACCACGCCCGAAGGCCGGCAGGTGCTCGATGGCGTGGCCGGTTTGTGGTGCGTGAATGCCGGCCATGCGCGGCCTCGCATCGTGCAGGCCATCCAGGCGCAGGCGGCCGAACTCGACTTTGCGCCGCCCTTCCAGATGGCGCACCCCAAGGTGTTCGAACTGGCCGAGCGGCTGGTCCAGCTGACCCCACCGGGCCTCGACAAGGTCTTCTTCACCAACTCGGGTTCCGAGTCGGTGGAAACCGCACTCAAGATGGCGCTGGCCTACCACCGCGTGCGCGGCGAAGGCCAGCGCACCCGCTTGATCGGCCGCGAGCGCGGCTACCACGGCGTCAATTTCGGCGGCATCTCGGTGGGTGGCATGGTGGCCAACCGCAAGATGTTCGGCCCGATGCTCGGCGGCGTGGACCACCTGCGCCACACCCACGATCCGGTGCGCAACGCGTTCACCCGCGGCCAGCCCGAGCACGGCGCCGAACTCGCCGACGACCTCGAGCGGCTGGTCGCGCTGCACGACGCATCGACCATCGCGGCGGTCATCGTCGAGCCACTGGCCGGATCGACGGGCGTGCTGGTGCCGCCCAAGGGCTATTTGCAGCGGCTGCGATCGATATGCGACCGGCACGGCATCTTGCTCATCTTTGACGAGGTGATCACCGGGTTCGGCCGACTGGGATCGCCCTTTGCGGCCAACCACCTCGGCGTCACGCCCGACCTGATGACCGTGGCCAAGGGCCTGACCAACGGCTGCGTGCCGATGGGCGCGGTGTTCGCGCAGCGCTTCATCCACGACGCCTTCATGACCGGCCCCGAGCACCTGATCGAGTTCTTCCACGGGTACACCTATTCAGGCCACCCGCTGGCCTGCGCCGCGGCGCTCGCCACGCTCGACACCTACGCCGAAGAAGGCCTGCTGACCCGCGCAAGCGACATGGCCGCCACCTTCGAAGCCGCGGTGCACTCGCTGGCCGGGCTGCCCAACGTGCTTGATGTGCGCAACATGGGGCTGGTCGGGGGCATCGAACTCGCTCCGATTCCGGGCGAGCCCGGCAAGCGTGCATTTGCGGTGTTCCTCGATTGCTGGGAGCGCGGCGTGCTGGTTCGCAACACCGGCGACACCATCGCGCTGTCGCCGCCGCTGATCATCGAGCCGCACCACATCGACCAGATCATCGGCACGCTGGCCCAGGCCATCACGCGCGCTGCCTGAGCGCCCAGGCGCCTCGACACCGCAAGGCGCACCGATCACTCAGACGCCCCCACGCATGAGCTTTCTCGACACCGACCGCGATCTGGCGCGCCACTCGTACTACGACGCGACCGTCGAGCGCGAAGCGCCCCGCGCGGCGCTCGAAGGCGACATCGAGTGCGACGTGGCCATCGTCGGCGGCGGGCTGGCCGGCTTGTCGGCCGCCATCGAACTGGCCGATCGCGGCCACCGCGTCGTGCTGCTCGAAGCCCGGCAACTGGGCTGGGGGGCTTCGGGTCGCAATGGCGGGCAGGCGCTGGCCGGACTGGCGTGCGACCAGCACACCATTGAATCGCAACTCGGCCTCGACGAAGCCCGCCGCGTGTGGGCGATGACGCTCGAGGCGCTGGCGCTGATCGCCGCGCGCTGCGAGCGCTTCCACATCGATTGCGGCTGGCGCGCCGGCTACCTGAGCCTGGCCGTCAACGAGCGCAAGGCGCGTGAGTTGCAGGCGTGGCAGACGCACATGCAGCAGCACTACGGCTTCGACACCACCTGGATCACGCCGGCGGCAATGCCGCAGTGGATCGCCAGCCCGCGCTTTCACAGCGGCGTGTTCGATGCGGTGTCGGGCCACCTGAACCCGTTGAAGTACACGCTGGGTCTGGCCCGCGGTGCGGCGCAGCTGGGTGTGCGGCTGTTCGAAGACACACCCGTCAGCGCGCTCGCTGCCGGCCCATTGCCCGGCAGCGCTGTGCGCTTGCGCACCGCGAAGGGCAGCGTGCGCGCATCGCAGGTGCTGCTCGCGGGCAACGTCTATTTGCAAGGCGTGGCGCCGGTGCTCGAGCCGCGCATCATGCCGGTGGGCACCTACATCGTGACGTCCGAGCCGATCGATCCCACGCTCGCTCAGTCGCTGATCCCCTCGGGTGCGGCGGTGTGCGACACCAACTTCGTGCTCGACTACTTCCGGCCGGTGAGCGACGCCGTGAGTGCCTCGGGTCCGGCGGCGACCACGAGCGATCACCGCATGCTCTACGGCGGGCGCGTGAGCTACAGCACCGCCACGCCGCGCGACCTTGAAGCCGGCATGCAGCAGCGCATGGCCCAAACGTTCCCGCAGCTGGCGAACACGCGCGTCGAATACGCCTGGGGCGGCTTCGTCGACATCTCGATGAACCGCGCGCCCGATTTCGGCCGGCTGTCCGACCGCATGAACGGCGCCGGGTCGCACCTGTCCAACGTGTTTTACCTGCAAGGTTTTTCGGGCCACGGCCTGGCGCTCACCGGCCTGGCCGGCCGGTTGGTGGCCGAAGCCATCGACGGCGATGCCAGTCGCTTCGACACCTTCAGCCGCATCAAGCACCGCGCGTTCCCCGGCGGGCGCATGCTGCGCACGCCTGCGCTGGTGGCGGGCATGGCCTACTACCGGTTGAAAGACCTGCTTTGAAGAGCTGACGCCATGACGCGACACCCCCTCGTTCTCGTGCCTGCCTGCAACCGGATGCTCGGTGAGCATCCTTTCCACGTCGTCGGCAAGAAGTACACCGATGTCGTTCGGCTGGCGGGTTGCATGCCGCTGCTGTTCCCCGGCATCGAGCACCCCGACGAACTCGACGACCTGCTCGACATGGCCGACGGCTTGCTGCTGACCGGCTCGCCCTCCAACGTGCACCCCAGCCACTTCGGCGAGGCCGTCCACAACACCAGCTTGCCGCTCGATCCCGCGCGCGACAGCGCCACGCTGGCGCTGATTCCACGGGCCATCGAGCGCGGCATTCCGCTGCTGGCCATTTGCCGCGGCTTTCAGGAAGTCAACGTGGCGCTCGGGGGCAGCCTGTTCCAGGCGGTGCATGAACTCGAGGGGCACCGCGACCACCGCGGCGCCCACAACGCCCCGGCCGAGGTGGTTTACGCCACGGCCCACACGCTGGCGGTGGCGCCCGGGGGCCTGCTGGCCGACTTGCTACAGCGCGAGTCGATCGAAGTCAATTCGGTGCATGGGCAAGGCGTGCAGCGGCTCGCCCCCGGTCTGCGCGTCGAGGCGCGCGCGCCCGACGGGCTGATCGAGGCGTTCTCGGCCAGCGGTTCGGCGGGTTTTGCGCTTGGCGTGCAGTGGCATCCCGAGTGGCAAGCACGCCAAAACCCGGTGTCAAGCCGTGTCTTCGAGGCCTTCGGCGCGGCCTGTCGACAGTATCGTGACGGGCGGCGAGGTGTGGGTTCAGGCGGCTGACCATGGATCCGACCGGCCACCCCCAATTCCAGCGGGCACGGACGTTGCGTGTGCGAGCAACCCAGGTGCCCCCCAACGCGCAGACACACGTGATCCCGATGAGGTGACTCAGATGGTGGCTCGAAAAGACTTCACATTCAGCGATCTCGAGAACTGGCTCAACGAGCGCCGGGTCACCGAGATCGAGTGCCTGGTGCCCGACCTGACCGGCGTGGCCCGCGGCAAGATCCTGCCGCGCGAGAAGTTCACCGAAGACCGCGGCATGCGGCTGCCCGAGGCCATCGTCGCCATCGGGGTGACCGGTGAGTTCCCCGAAGAAGGGCCTTACTACGACGTGATCCATGCGACCGACCGCGACATGCACCTGCGCCCCGACGCCTCCACGGTGCGCATCGTGCCGTGGGCGGTCGATCCCACCGCGCAGGTCATCCACGACTGTTTCGATCGCCATGGCAACCTGATCCCGTTCGCCCCGCGCTCGGTGCTGCGCCGCATCTGTGACCTGTACGACGCCGAGGGCTGGTCGCCGGTGGTCGCACCCGAACTCGAGTTCTATCTGATCGAGCGCAACGCCGACCCCAACACGCCGTTGCGCCCGCCCAAGGGCCGCAGTGGCCGCGCCGAGACCTCGCGCCAGGCGTACTCGATCGACGCGGTGAACGAGTTCGACCCGCTGTTCGAAGACATCTACGCCTACTGCGAAAAGATGGAGCTCAACGTCGACACGCTGATCCACGAAGTGGGCGCGGGCCAGATGGAGATCAACTTCTTCCACGCCCATCCGCTGGGCCTGGCCGACGAGGTGTTCTTCTTCAAGCGCACCATCCGCGAAGCCGCGCTGCGCCACGAGATGTACGCCACCTTCATGGCCAAGCCGATGGCAAACGAGCCCGGCAGCGCCATGCACGTGCACCAAAGCGTGCTGCACAAGGAGACCGGCCACAACATCTTCAGCAACCCCGATGGCTCGCCTTCGAAGGAGTTCTACTGGTACATCGGCGGACTGCAGAAGTACACGCCGGCGGCGATGGCGCTGCTCGCGCCCTACGTCAACTCCTACCGCCGGCTCGCGCGCTCGACCGCCGCACCGATCAACATCCAGTGGGGCACCGACAACCGCACCGTGGGCATCCGCTCGCCGGTGGCCACGCCGGCCGCCCGACGCATCGAAAACCGCGTGATCGGCGCCGATGCCAACCCCTATGTGGCGCTCGCTGCCACGCTGGCGTGCGGCTACCTGGGCATCAAGAACCGCATCGAGCCGGCGGCCGAGTGCAAGGGCGACGCCTACCTGTCCGAATACCAGTTGCCGCGCTCGCTGAGCGAAGCGCTGGGCTGGCTGGCCGACGAGAAAGACCTGCACGACGTGCTGGGCAAGTCGTTCATCACCGTGTACTCCGAGGTCAAGGAGATCGAGCACGACGAGTTCATGAAGGTCATCTCGCCGTGGGAGCGCGAGCACCTGCTGCTGCACGTGTGACGCGCCGGACCCTCACCCCATGAACGACGTCTCCAACGCCTTGCACCTCGATCCATCTGCCAGCAAGCGCAGCACCGCCGAATGGCAGGCGGCCGACGCCGCGCATTACCTGCATCCGTTCACGGATTTCAAGGCGCTGGCCGCCAAGGGTTCGCGCGTCATCACCCGCGCCGACAACATCTACCTGTGGGACAGCGAGGGCCACAAGATCTTCGACGCGATGTCCGGCCTGTGGTGCGTCAACGTGGGCTACGGCCAGCAAGCGCTGGTCGATGCCGCCACGGCGCAGATGACCACCCTGCCCTTTTACAACTCGTTTTTCCAGACCGCCACGCCACCGGCAATCGAGCTGGCCGAGCTGCTCGCCGAGGTCACGCCGCCGCAGTTCCAGCACGTGTTCTTCTCGGTCTCGGGCTCCGAGGGCAACGACACGGTGGTGCGCATGGTGCGCCGCTACTGGGACGTGCTCGGCCAGCCGCAGCGCAGCGTCATCATCAGCCGCCACAACGCGTATCACGGCTCCACCATGGCCGGCGCCTCGCTCGGCGGCATGGCCGACATGCACGCGCAAGGCGGCTTGCCGATCCCGGGCATCGTGCACATCGAGCAGCCGTTCTGGTTCGCCCTCGGCCGTGGTTCGCATCCCCAACCGCTGTCGCCCGAAGCCGAGCAAGCCAGCCGCGACCGCTTCGGTCTCGAAGCCGCCGGCTGGCTCGAGGCCAGGATCCTCGAGATCGGCGCCGACAAGGTGGCGGCCTTCATCGGCGAGCCGGTGCAAGGCGCCGGTGGGGTGATCGTGCCGCCGGCCACCTACTGGCCCGAGATCCAGCGCATCTGCGACAAGTACGGCATCTTGCTGGTGTCCGACGAAGTCATCTGCGGCTTCGGGCGCACCGGCCACTGGTTCGGCTGCGAAACGCTGGGCTTTCGGCCCGACCTGATGACCTTCGCCAAGGGCATCACCT
>CANFXR010000026.1 GCA_947451035.1 Burkholderiales bacterium | reverse complement strand
GCCGGCGGCGGCCAGGTGGTGGCCGTGGGCACGCCCGAAGACGTGGCCGCCAACCCGGCCAGCCACACCGGGCGCTATCTGGTGCCGCTGCTCCAGCCGCGCTGAACCGACCCGAGCGCCCATGAAAAAAGCCGATGCGATGCACCGGCTTTTTCTTTGAGGCAGCGCTTGCGCGCTGCACGCTTCAACTCACAAATCAGCTGAGGTGGGCGCTGACCAGCTTGGTCATTTCGAACATCGTGACTTGCGGCTTCTTGAAGATTTCCTTCAGCTTGGCGTCAGCGTTGATGTTGGTCTTCTTGGCCGCGTCTTGCAGCTTGTGGGCCTTGATGTACTCCCACAGCTTCTTGGTGACTTCGGTGCGGGGCATCGGAGTGGCACCGATGATGGCGGCGAGCTGAGGGCTCGGCGTCACGGGCTTCATGAACGCGGCGTTTGCCGTGCGCTTGACAGCCGGAGCAGCGGTCTTGGCCGCAGCTTTCTTGGCTGGTGCCTTGGCGGCCACAGCGGCCTTCTTTGCGGGTGCCGCTTTCGTTGCCACAGCCGCCTTGGCCGGGGCTTTTTTCGCAGTTGCCATTTGAATTTTCTCCATCAAATAAGGGGTTGATGTGCCGTGCTGGTGGAAGACCGCGTGGACCCTCGTCATCTCAGCGTTCGTGCGCCGCCGATCGTACCTGCTGGGCAGGGCATTGAGAAGCCTGTTTCATAGGAGAAACCCGCTTTCTTGCGCCCTGGGAAGCGCTTTTGCGGGATCGATGGCCCCGGCGGCGGCTTGCCGGGGCGCGAACGCAGCACTCGCAACAGGCACGGCGGTTATTCTTGCCCCATGAAAATGCTCGTCCGCTGGCTCTTGCTTGCCGCCGCGTTGCTGCTTGTGGATTACCTTTACGAAGGGGTGTCGCTCGACAGTTTCGGTGCAGCCATGGGCGCGGCGTTCGTGCTCGGTTTGCTCAACACGCTGCTGCGCCCGGTGCTGGTGCTGCTGACGCTGCCCGTCACGCTGATCACGCTGGGCTTGTTTCTGTTCGTGATCAACGCGCTAATGTTCTTCTTCGCGGCCCACCTGCTGGAGGGCTTTCATGTGGCCAACTTCGGCGCGGCGCTGGTCGGCTCGCTGCTGTACAGCCTGTGCGGCATGGTGATCGACGTGGCGATGGAACGGCTGTTCCCGCCGCGCATCTGAGGCTCTGCGGCTGCCGATCGGCCGGCCACGCTCGAGGCGACTGAGGTTCAGCGCGCCGCCACCGCAGCCTTGAGGCCCGCGCCGCGCACCTCGAAGCGCACCGCTTGCAGCACGCGCCCGGCGCCATCGCGCAACTCCAGTTCATGCCGGCCGGGCCACGGTGCCCAGCGCCAGCGCGTGCCCTGACCCAGCCGCTTGCCATCGAGCCACCAGTGGCCGGCCTCGCCCTCGAAGGTGATCTGCTGCGCGTGCGGCGGCATGTCGGGGTCGAGCGCATAGACGCTGCCGCTGCGCGGTGTGCGAATGCCGAAGGTGCCGCCGGCCAGCACGACGGCTGCGGGCGATGTGGTGGATGGCTCACGGCGTGAGCGAGTCAGCGCGGCCTGCGGCACGCGCGGCGCGGGCTCGGTTCCGGCGAGCGCCCACTCGTCGCGCGCCGGCTCCAGCTCGCCCTCGAAACGCGCGCGAAACCTCACCACGCCGGCCGGTGGCGCCGCGCGGGTGGACGGCGCGGCGGCGTGCAACTGCTGCATCAGCGTGCGCCACACCGGCGCAGCACCGCTGACGCCGCTCACGTCGTGCATCGGCTCGCCGCTCGCGTTGCCAACCCACACGCCCACCGTGTAGCGATCGGTGTAGCCGATGCACCAGTTGTCGCGCAGGTCCTTGCTGGTGCCGGTCTTCACGGCCGCCGGGCCGTGCAGCGCCAGCGAGCTGTCGAGCCCGAAGGTCAGCGCACGCGCGTTGTTGTCCGACAGGATGTCGGTGACGAGGTAGCTGGCCGCGGCGCTGGCCACGCGCTTGCCCGCGAGCGCAACCGCTGCGCCCTGCGCGCCCCGGCGCCACTTCACCGGCGACAGCACGCCGCCGTTGGCCAGCGTGCGGTAGGCGTTGGTCAGCGCCAGCAAGGTGACATCGGCGCTGCCCAGCGCGAGCGAATCGCCGTAGTAGCCGCCGCTTTCGGGCAGCTCGAATCCCAACGCATTGAGCCGCGCCCACAGCGCATCGGCACCGAGCATCGCGCCCACGCGCACCGCCGGCACGTTGAGGCTGGCACCCAGCGCGGTGCGCGCGCTGACCCAGCCCTTGTAGCCGCGGTCGTAGTTTTGCGGCAGGTAGAGGCCGGTGCCGGTGGCCAGCTGCGTGGGCGCGTCGTCGATCAGGCTGGCCGGCGTGATCAGCCGCTGCTCGAAGGCCAGGCCGTAGACAAACGGCTTGAGCGTGGAGCCCGGTTGGCGCCGCGCCAGCACGCCGTCGACATGCGCCGCGTCCGACAGCTCACCACTCGATCCCACCCAGGCCAGCACCTCGCCACTGGCGTTGTCGAGCACGAGCACCGCGCCGTCTTCGACGTTGCGCCCGCTCAGCTCGGCGAGCTGCTGGCGCAGCGCTTCGTTGGCGGTGCGCTGGGTGCGCGCATCAAGCGTGGTCGCGACCGATGCACCGGGCCGCGGCACGCCGGCGAGCACCTGGCGCGCGAAGTGCGGCGCGAGCTGCTCGCCCAGCGGCGGTCCGCCGCGCCGCGTCAGCGCGCTTTCGACCAGCGAGGCCACGCCCACGCACGACAGGCCTTGCGCTTGCAGCACGCCGCAGCTGCGTTGGGTGACCACGGACGCGCTGGCGTTCGGGCCGCGCACCAGCGCGGCAGCCACCGCGGCTTCCAGCGCATCGAGCCCGCTGGCGTGCTTGCCGAACAGCGTTTGCGCCAGCGCGTTGATGCCCACCAGTTCGCCGCGCCAGCCCACGCGGTTCAGATACGCCTCGAGGATCTGCGTCTTGCTCCAGTGCGCTTCGAGCTCGCGCGCGGTGACGATCTGGCCGACCTTTTGCGTCAGGCTGCGACCGGCGGCGGGCCGCTGCAAGTCGTCGTCGAGCAAGCCGGCGAGCTGCATGGTCAGCGTCGAGGCGCCGCGGGTGCGCGAGTTCCAGGCGTTGCTCCAGGCGCTGTGCGCGAGCGCGCCCCAGTCGACGCCGCTGTGGCTGTAAAAGTCGCGGTCTTCGCTGAGCACGATGGCGTGCAGCAGCGCCGGCGACATCTCGGTGAGCGGCAGCCACGCCAGCCGGCGTACCGTCATGTCGGTGCGCAGCGTCTGGATCGGCGTGCCGTGGCGGTCGAGCAGCGTGGTGTCCGACGGCCGGTACGCGGCCCGCACCGCGTCGAAGGTCGGCAGCGCAGCCGAAGCCGCGGTGCACGCGAACAGCGCGGCGAGCGCCAGCGCGCGCGCGACAACCCCCGTCAAAACCAACGAGCATCCGCGGCCACGGCTCAACGCCGCCGGTACGCCCGTCCTGCGCCACGCAGCCGCGATCGGCGTCACGGCGCCACGTCGATCGCCGCGTTGGGCAGCTCGCCGAAGGACTCGGGCGCGTACATCGCCTCGACGCGCGACGGCGGCAGCGCGAAGTGGCCGGCGCTGTTGAGCCGCAGCGTGTACTCGAGCACGTGGCGCCCGCGCGGCAGCTGCGCGTAGTAGCGCCTGAAGGCTTCGAACCCGCGCTCGTCGTAGGCGGCGCTGGCACCGACGCCGGCATCCGCCTCGCCACCCTCAGTGGCCGCCTGCGCCGCGATCGCGCTGTCGCGGCCCAGCCCCGAGCCCAGCAGCGTGGCGCCGCCGGGCACCGGATCGCTCACCACCACCCAGCTCATCTCGGCGCGCGCGTCGATCTCCAGCCGCACGCGCAGCACGTCGCCGCGCGACCAGCGCGACGGGTCCTTGCGCGACACCGCGCTCACGCTGCGCTTGACGCTGTAGCCCGCGCTGACCGGCTGCGTGAGCGCCACCGCGGCGAGGCTTTGCACCGTGAGCCATGGCGCGCCGCGGCCTTGCTGCTGCGCCGACAAGGTCGCGGCCGTGTCGGGCCATGCCAGCGTGAGCGCGCCGCCGGCGGGCTGCTTCGCCCAGTCGAAGGCGGTCTGCGACAGCGGCTTGGACGATGCGGTGGCAGCCCCCGCGTCCAGCCGCAACACGCTCGTGCCGGTGGGCGGCTGCGACTCGAACTTCGCCGCAAAGCGGTCGAGCGCGATGGCGCCCCACAGGTTCGCGGTGGTGGTCGACCACGCGCCTTCGCGCTGGCGGCCCAGGCTGCCCACGACCATGCGTGGCAGGTCGTCGCGCCACGCGGGCTCGTCGATCACGGCCAGGATGAGGCGCGCCGCATTGGCGTCGGCGTTGTCCATCAGCCACCACCAGTGGTCGCCGGCCTCGTCGTTGAACTTCAGCGTGGTGCCACCCAGCGCGAGGCGGCTGCGCACGATCTGCTGCGCCTGCTCGATGCGCTGCGGCAGTTCGCCCATGGCCTGGTTCTGGGCACGAAAGCGCCGCAGCAGGTTCAGCCAGTCGATCACCGCCGCGGTCGGCCAGGCATTGGGCGTGAGCGCGATCGAGCCCAGCATGCGCGGCTGCGCGCGGCCGTGGCGCGCCAGCGCATCGAGCGCGGCCAGCTTGCGCACCGTGAGGTTGAGCGTTTGAGCCGCAGCCGGTGCCCACGGCCGGTGGTCGATGCGGCCGTCGACGAACGCCGCCAGGCCATCGAGCATGGCGTTGCGCGGCCCGTCGGGCAGCGTGTAGCCGGCTTCCTGCGCGGTGGCGATCAGCTGGGCGGTGAGGCGGTCGCTGCCCGCCGGTGCTTCGCCGGGGCGCACCGGAAAGTAGTTGGCCAGCCCGTCGGCATCGATGTACGTGGGCAGCACCTCGAGCAGCGTGGCCCAGCGCGCCGCATCGCGCAGACCGAGTGCTTGCGCGGCCTTTTGCTCGAGGCAGCCGAACGGGTAGGTCTCGAAGTAGCGGCGCAACCCCGGCAGCGCGCTGCCGAGCTTCGGCTGCAGCGCGACGCGCAAGCCGCCGCGCTTCGGTCCCGCCTCAGGCAGCGCGCCGGCGGGCGCGGCCACCGGCAGCGCGTAGGCGCCGTCGAGCCGCGCGAGGGTGGCTTGCATCACGCGTGTGGGCACCGCCTCGGCCACCAGCTGCGTGAGCTTGACGCGGTCCTTGGCCGCGGCCGCGCCCGCCGCAGGCAGGGCCTCGACGGCAGCGTCCCAGCTGAGGCTGAAAGCGTCCACCGGCACGCTCACCGGCCAGGCGATTTCCCGGGCGGCGCCGGCGGCGAGCAGCACGTCCTGCGGTGCGAAGGCGAGTGGCGAGCGGGCGATGGCCGGCGCACCGGCCGCAGCGGTGCCGGCCTCATCGCGGTTGACCGTGCCGGCCAGCGTGGCGCGCACTTTCATCTCGTGCGCCGTGGTGTTGCGCAGCGTGAGCGTGGCGTTGAACTGGTCGCCGCCGCGCACCAGCGGCGGCAAGCCCGGCAGCAGTTGCAAGTCCTGCGTCACCCTCACCGTGGTGCTGCCGGTGCCGAAGGTGGCGATCCCGGCCTCGGGCGGGCCGTCGGCGATCGCCACCAGCCGGAACCGCGTGAGTGAATCGTTGAGCGGCACCTCGATGCGCGCCTCGCCCTTCGCGTCGAGCGGGACGGTGGCCTTCCACAGCAGCAGCGTGTCGAACAGCTCACGCGTGCCGCCGCGACCACCCCCGCCGCCGGCCGGCACCGCCTTGCGGCCGAAGTGGCGCCGGCCGATGATTTCGCCGTGCGCGGTGCTGGTCTCGACGCCCCAGGCGCGCGTGCGGATCATCGCCTTGAGCAAGTCCCACGACTCGTTGGGCCGCAGCTCGAGCAAGCTCTCGTCGACCGCGGCAAACGTCACTTCGGTGCCGGCTTGTGGCAGGCCCGCGGCCTTGCCACCGGCCACCGGCTGCGTCACCTGAACGAGCACCTGCACCTTCTGGCGCACCGCGTACTGCGGCTGGTCGGTGCTCACCTTGACGCTCAGCTCATGCGCGGCGGTGCCCACTTGCAGCGCGGCCACGCCGAACTTGAACGACGGCTTGGACAGATCGACCATGGCGGTGGGTGCCTGGTACGCGCGGCCGTCGTACCAGAACGAGCGCGCCCAGCTCAGCGGCTCGCGCCAGCCCCAAGTGAAAAACGAATACCACGGCACTTCGCGGATGCGCCCGCGCAGCGCGAGCACGCTGACGTACACGTTGGGGCCCCACGCCTTGTCGATCTTGAGCTCGATGGTCGGGTCGTTGCCGCGCAGCGTGACCACGCGGGTGTCGATGAGGCCTTCGCGCTCGACGCTGACCAGCGCGGTCGCCTCGCGGTACGGCATGCGCACCTGCAGCCGCGCGGTCTCGCCGGGTTCGTAGCGCGGCTTTTCAGGCAGCACGTCGATGCGGTCGTCGTTGTCCTGCGCAAACCACAGCTCGCCGCGGCGCGTCACCCACACGCCGGTGGCGGCCTGCGCGAGGTGGCCCGCGGCGTCCTTGGCCTGCGCGATCAGCTCGATCTGCCCGGGCGTGTCGATCTGCGCTTCGCACGCCAGCGTGCCGCGCTCGTCGGTGTTGCCGCTGCACAGCGTGCCCAGCTCCTTGATTTCGGTGCGGTTGTCGTAGGCGTAAAAGCCGCCCACGATGCGCGTGCGGCTGCTCAGCGTTTGCGCCAGCCGCGCGCGCACCGCCACCGCCTGGTTGCGCAGCGGCCGCCCGCGCGTGTCGAGCGCGACCACGTTGAAGCGCACCGGGCCTTGCTCGCTGGCCCACGACTTCGAGCGGATGCCCAGCACCACGGCGCTCGGCCACAGGTCGATGCGGCTGCTCACGGTTTGCGTCTCGCCGTTGGGGTCGGCGTAGGTCAGCTCGCTGAGCAGCGCGCTCGCCCGGGTGATGGGCGGCAAGTTCTTGAGCAGCACCGTGGCCGCACCTTGCGCATCGGTGGCCAGCGCGAGCTTGTCAGCGACCAGCCGCGTGTCGCTCGGCGCGCTTTCTTCGTCGTCGTGCGCGCCCGCCGCCGGCAGCTCGCGCGGCGGCTCGAAGCTGTAGCCGTCGACACCCGCAAACTGAACGAGACGCGGCTGCAGCACCGCCGACACCTGCGCCGGCGAGCGTGCCATCGCGCCGCCCGACAGGTAGGTCATCTGCACGCCCAGCGGCAACTCGCGCGGCGCGATCGGCACTTGCGCGGGCGCACTCAGGCGCGCATCGACCAGCGGCAAGCGGAACTCCTCGACGCGGAAGCTGCCGCTCACCCAGCTGGCGCGCTGGCGTTCGTTGGCGCCCGTGCGCTCGAGCACCACTTCATACGTGCCCAGCTTGGCCGCCGGCGGGATGTTCCAGCTCGACAGCGCGTGGCGCGTGCCGTTCCACACCAGCGGCTGCACGATCTGCTGGCCGCTGCCCTGGTGAACGATCTTGAGCCGATCGGGCAGCTCGCCGGCTTGCCATGGCGCGAGGCCGCCGAGTGTTTCGGCGCGCAAGAAGTGCTTCATCGACACCGTCTCGCCGGCGCGCAGCAGCGTGCGGTCGAACACCGTATGCGCCACCGAATCGCGCTCGCTCGAGCTGCTGGTGGGCAGGTTGAAGCGCCACGGCTCGATGCCTTGCTGCCAGCTCGTGAAGGCGAACGCGGTGTCGATGACCGCGGCCGCACCCGACGCCTGGACATCGGCCTTGCGCGCGCTCACGAAGTACCCGCCATCGGCCAGGCACTCGGCGGGCTGCGGCTCGAGCGCGTGCGGCACGCGGGCCAGGCCTTGCGCATCGGTGCGCCCGCTCCACAGCGGCTTGCCGCGGCAGTCGCTGATCGCCACGTCGGCGCCGTCCACCGGCTTGGCGCGGTCGAGCGTGGTGACCCACACCGCGCTGTTCTCGCGGCCGATCTTCATGTGCACGCCGAGGTTGGTGACCAGCGCGCCGGTGCGCACGTACATCGGCGCGGCGGGGTCGAGCAGCGCCTGGCCGAGCCGCGCCGATTCGATCTCGACCACATGGAAGCCGGGCGTGGTCAGCGGGATGCCCACCACCTCGAACGGCCGCGGATCGCCGCCTTGCAATTGCGGCAGCTCGAGCCGCTGCGCGGCGGCATCGGTCTTGAGCAGCGACAGCGTGCGCGTGGCCACCCAGCGCTCGATGGTCTGGCGCTGGGTGCGCCCGCGCTCGTCCACGTGCGAGACGGTCTCGGTCCACTGCTCGCGCGGCAAGCCGGCGTCCTTGGCGCTGAGATGACCTTCGTGATAGCGGCGCAGCCGGGCGTACCAGGCCAGGATGTCGGCGTCGGTTTGCAGCCGGCGCACGCGCACCGCACCGGCGCTGGCCGCTGGGCGCAAATCGCCTTGCACGTGGCGCAGCGTGACCGGCAGCAGCGCCGGCGCCGCACCCGGGCCGGGCGCTTCGGCGTAGCGCTCGACGATGCCGAACGGCGCGGCGGCGAACTTGGCGATCGGCGGCGCATCGCCGGTGGCGACCTTCATCGGAAACGCCCCGGCGTTGGCCAGCGCCCGACCGGTGCTGTCTTTCAGGTTGGCCGGCAGCGTGAGCGTGAACACGGTGTTGTCGGCCACGCGTTGGGCCAGCGTGATCGACTGGACCTCGGTGGCGCGGTCGTCGCGGTCGGGCTGCGGCGCGATCGGCGCACCGCCGGCGGGCACCAGCCGCACCTGCGCGGCGAGCTGGCGATCCACCGGCGCCGAAAAGCGCAACACCAGCGGGCGGATCGGCAGGCACGGCGCGCCGGCGCGCTCACGCTCGCAGGAAAACTCGGCGCTGAACTTCGCGCGCACCTTGAACGACAAGCGCCGCTCGGCGCGCGTGAGCACGCCCGGGTTGGCCGCCGCGGCGATGCCGCGCCCCCACACCACGCGCACGGCCGTGTCGGCGGGCAGCGGGCGCGGGCAGCTCAGCACCAGCAATTTGGCCTGACGCTCGGCTTCGAGCTTGGCGTCTTTCAGCGCACGCGCGCCGATGGCCTTGAGGATCTGATCGCGCACGGCACCGCTCACAACGCGCACCGGCAGGCGCTCGCCGATGCCATCGACCTCGCACCAGGTGTTGGCGGCCACGCTGTGCTCGGTGGCCGCGCCGTTGAGCGTCAAGACGAAGTGCTGGTCTTCCTCGATGGTCGCGCCGTCGTAGGGCTGCGTGTCGAGCACCGCTGGCCCGCCGGTGCTGAACTGGAACGCGGTGGTGCCGCTGAGCGTGGCCGGCACGCCGGCGGCCAGCGGCTTCCAGTCGGCGCGCAGCTGCACGCTGCAGCGCACGCCGGGCGGCAGCGCCTGCTCGAAGTCGTAGACCCAATCGCGCTCGCTGGTCCAGCGCCCGCTGTGCGCGGTGAGCGCCGGGGGTGCGCCCACGCAGGTGAGCGTCACCGGATCGGCCAGACGCGGCTCGCCGAACGGCACCACCGCTTCGGAGAAGGCGATCGCCACCTGCTCGATGTGCGCCACCTCGCCTTGCGGGCTCATGCTGCGGATGGAAGCGGCGTGCGCCGGGTTCACCAACAACGCCAGCAGCGCCCAGGCTGCACACCGAATTGCGAGTTTCATCACGCCCCCACCGCGAGTTTGCGGCGAGTCTAGCGACCGGAGATTCAGCCTGCGGCGACGCGCCTCAAGGCGCGCTCGATCAGAAGTTCTTCGCGTCGAGCAGTTGCTGCTTGCGCTGCCCCTCGATCGCGTGCAGTCGCGCATCGATCACCGACAACTCGACGAAATCGGCCGCGCCGCTGGCCGTGCCCGCCAGACGCCGGCCGGCGCGCAAGCGCTCGATGGCGCCCGGCAGATCGCCCAGCGCGTAGCGCGACTCGGCATCGGCACGCAGCGACTGCAAGCCCTGCCCGAGCTGGGTGCGCACGCGGCTGAGCGACAGCCAGGCCTCGGCGTCGAGCGGGTACTGCGCGACCCAGGTCTGCAACTGATCGGCGCTTTGCTGTGCGGCGGGCACATCGCCCGTGCGGCCCATGACCAGCGCGATCTGCGCGCTGAGCAACAGCACCGGGCGCGAGGTGTTGCCGGGCTGCGCCAGCGGCGCGAGCACCGCACGCGCGGCGCGCACATCGCCACGGTCGATCAGCGACTGCACCTGCAGCAAGCGCACCGCCCGCTCGGCGCGCACGTCCGGCAGCAGCGGCGAGGTGCCGCGCACCAGGACCATGGCCTTGCGTATCGAGGCGTCGGCGGCGGACCACTCGCGCAGCAGGCTCGAGGCCAGCGCGCTCGAGTAGTCGTCGGCAAAGCGCTCGCCGCGCGTGGCGCCGGGGGTGGAGCCTTCGCCGTCGAGCGCCTGCCAGCGGCGCAGCGAGTCGGCGCGCGTGTCCATCAGCACACGCGCTCGCGCCAGCGCGGCGCTGTGCTCGAGCGCGGTGGCCGGCGAGCTTTGCAGCGCGGCCGGCGAGCCGATGCCCACGGTGCCCAGCCGCGCGCGCGCCTCGCCGATGCGCTCGGTGGTCAACGGGTGGCTGCGCAGGTACGGAAAGCCGCCGTAGTCGTTGAGCCGCGAGGCCTGCTGCAGCCGCTCGAACATCGCGGCCATGCCCGAGGGCTGGAAGCCCGCGGTGCTCATCATGGCCATGCCGATGCGGTCGGCCTCGCGCTCCATGTCGCGCGAGAAATTGAGCTGGCCCTGCATGCCCACGGCCTGGCCGCCCATGATCATGGCGTTGGCCGCGTCGGCACCGCCGGAGCGCGTGGCCGCCAGCACGCCGAGGATCATGGCGGCCGCGGTGATGAGGCTTTGCCGCTTGCTGTTGGCAAAGCCGCGGGCGATGTGGCGCTGGTTGACGTGCGTCATCTCGTGCGCCAGCACCGAAGCCAGTTCATCGCGCGTTTGCGTGATCGCCATCAACCCGAGGTGCACGCCCACAAAGCCACCCGGCAAGGCGAAGGCGTTGACGGAGCGGTCGCGCACCAGAAACGGCTCGTAGGCGAAGCGCTGTTTCATATCGGCGTCCAGGTCGCCCAGCGACTGCGCCGCGGCCACCAGCGGCTGCCACAGCGACTGCAGGTACTCGAGCAGGATCGGGTCGTCGACGTAATCGGGGTCGCGCATGATCTCGCGCATGATCGCGTCGCCCAGGCGCCGCTCGGCGCCGATGTTGAAGTCCTCGGACGCGGTGTCACCCAGCGCCGGCAGGTTGGACTGCGCGTAGGCCGGCGGCGACAGCGTACCGGCGCACAGCGCCGCGCTGATCAGCCAGACCAACGGTCGACGGATGACATGCCGGGAAACGGAAAAACGCATCAAGAGGAATCTTTCGCAACACAGACGGACGGTGTGACTCCCGACACGCGCCCAAGTTCAAGCGTCTTGCCCACGACAGGCGGCGTCGCCCGGGGCGCTGCCTATGATGCCAGTCAACTTCCGCCGCCGGACTTGCCCGTCCGCACCGCCATGACCGCACCCAAAGACCGCAACGCCTTGCCCGGCGAGCCCGGTGGTTCAGCACTCACCCACTTTGACGGTGCGGGCCAGGCGCACATGGTTGACGTGTCGGCCAAGGCCGAGACCCACCGCACCGCACGCGCCAGCGGCGAGATCCGCATGCTGAGCGCCACGCTCGCGCTGATCGAAGCCGGCCACGCAGCCAAGGGCGATGTGCTCGGCGTGGCACGCATCGCCGCCATCCAGGCCGCCAAGCGCACCGCCGAGCTGATCCCGCTGTGCCACCCGCTGCCCATCACCCGCGTGGCGGTCGACTTCGCGATCGACCGCGAGGCCAGCCGCGTCATCTGCACCGCCCAGGTCGAAACCCACGGCCGCACCGGCGTCGAGATGGAAGCGCTCACCGCCGTGCAGATCGGCCTGCTCACGATTTACGACATGTGCAAGGCCGCCGACCGCGGCATGGTGATGGGCAACGTGCGCGTGCTGGAAAAGCACGGAGGCAAGTCGGGGGATTGGGTGGCGAGAGAGTGAGTGCAAACTCTTGATCGCCTCTGAACTGCGCGCTCCCCACGCCGTCTCCCTGTTGCGCACCGCCCGTCTGGCGCGCAGCGCCAAGCCGTTCATGGCCCGTGGTGGGTTCAAGCAGGAGCGGTGTGCGGGCTGCCGGTTGCTGCCCAGCCATTGCATGTGCGCCTTGCGACCGTCGGTGCCCACGCGCTCGGGGGTGTGTCTGCTGATGGCCGACATCGAAACGCTCAAGCCCAGCAACACGGGCTGGCTGATTGCCGATGTCGTGGCCGATACCTTTGCCTTCGGCTGGGCGCGCACCGAAACCGACCCCGCGCTGCTGACCTTGCTGGGCGACCCGCAGTGGCAGCCGTATGTGGTGTTTCCGCAGGACTATGCGGCGCCCGAACGGGTGGTGCACGCCGTGGCGCTGCCTGAGCCTGGCCAGGCTGAGGCGGCGCGGCGCCCGCTGTTCATCCTGCTCGACGGCACCTGGTCTGAAGCGCGCAAGATGTTCCGCAAGAGCCCCTGGCTCGACCACCTGCCGGTGCTCAGCCTGAACCCGGACCAGATCTCTCAGTACAAGCTGCGCCGCTCGCGCCGCAACGATCACTTCTGCACCAGCGAGGTCGCTGCCTTGTGCATGAGCCTGGCCGGCGAGCACGTGGCCGAGCAAACGCTCGAGGCCTATCTGGACGTGTTCACCCACCACTATCTGCAAGCCAAGAACCAGTTGCCCATCGCGTGGGACGACGCGGCGCACGAGCGGTTGCGAGGGTTGTCGGTGATGCCGGCACGGCTTGCTGCTGCGCGGGCTTGACCTGCAGCGTCTTCGTGGCGACCAGGATCGAGGTCAAGGCTCACCCGCCGGTCTGACGCGGCGAGCTGTCTGTCCATCACCGGCGCCGGTTGCGGCCGGTGCGCGAGACCGAGGCCCCTGGCGATCCCAGGGGCTTTTTCATGCCTCAGCGGCTGTCAACCCGTCGGGTTTCCCGGATCAAGGCCTCGGCCTCAGCGGCTTCGACGACCTTGATCAGCATCGAATCGCCCATGAGCGGAAACGCCCAGGATTTGGCCGGGCTGTAGCCCACGACGAGGTAATAGGTGTGGCCGGGCTCGGCGCTCAGCGTGGCCACCCGATTGCCCTTGGGAAAGGCCTGAAACCGGAACTCGTGCGCACCGGGCGCGATGGCCAGCACGGTGTGCGTGAGCCGCGGCAGGCTTGCGATCAGGGTGCCGTTGTCGGTCACGTCCTGATTGCTGGCAAACAGCACCGGGCCGCTGATGTTGAACACATACAGGCTGGGAGGCGGCGGGCTGCTGGCCGGCTCGCCCCCGGCGGGCGTCGACTGGGCGAGTGCGACAGGGGACATCAGGCAGGTCGCCAGCCACACGGCGGCACCCATCCAGTGGCGGCGGGTTTTCATGCTCAGCTCCTCATCCATCAACAGATTCAGGCCCACTACCACTCACCGGAAATCCTCGTAGCCGAAGGCCCGCGCTGGCGGCGTGCATTGGAACGGCAATGGCTCGGTGATGTCGGCAGGCGCTGCATCGCAGGGCTCGAAAAACGACGCGGACGCCGGGTTGCGAAACTCGCGCAGGCGCTGCGCGATGTGGCGGGCGCGCTCGATGTCGCCGCTGTCGGCCAGGGCGCGCGCCCAGCTCATCATCAGCCGCGTGTCGAGCAGAAAGTGCCGCGCGCCGCGCACGCCTTGCAGCACCTCGGCCGGCTTGGCGCTGGTGGTGGCCGCGGCGTAGTCGGCATGGTGCGCAAAGAACACGCTGTGCTGGCCGACGGCGATGCGCTCGGGCAGCGCGGCCGCCCCGTCACGCGGCTCGAAGATGGCTACCACCGGCAGGTAGTCGATCACCGAAAACAGGCCGCCCCCGGCCAGCATCAGCGAGCCGCACAGCAGCGCCCAGCCCGGCCGCGCTGGCGCCGCGACCGCGTCAACACGCCGATCCGCTCCCAGACACAGCCCCCAGGCAAAGGCGGCCGGCAGCAGGAAGTAGGCGTACCACAGCGGGTACTCGAGCAAGCTGTGCAGCGCCACCAGCAGCACCATCATCCAGGCCGATCGCAGCAGCGTGGCGCGGGCCGCGCCGTCACGCGCCGCCGTGCGCTGCGTGGCACGCCAGGCGCGCCAGAGTGCAGCCACCAACAGCGCGGTCACACCCAGACCCAGCGGCACGCCGAGTTCAACGACCAGTTGCAGCGGCAGGTTGTGGGTGTGATCGAAGAACGCGACCGGCCGGTGGGGAAACGGCGTGAGCGACCACGCCAGATTGAACTCGCCCCAGCCCACGCCGGCCCACGGGTGCTGCGCGATCAGGCTGAGCGTGTTGGCCCAGATGCCAAAGCGCGAGCTGGAAATGTCGGACTCGCTGCGCAGCCGTTCGGCGCCGCCAAACACGTGGCCGCTGGCCTCGGCCCAGTCGCTCAAGCCCCACCAGCAAGCGGCATACAGCAGCGGCATGGCCAGCAGCAAAGCGCGTGCGCGGCGCGACAGGCCGCGGTCGAGCGCGCCCCACACCGCCAGCACCAGCACCCCGACCGTGCCGGTGCGCGATGCGCTGAGCACCAGCCCGAAGATGAGCACGGCCAGCGCCAGCAACGCCAACGGCCAGCGCCAGCGCGCTGGCCGCGCGAACGGTTCGCCATCGGCCGCGCCGCCCGCCTCGGCCAACCACACCCCGGCCACCAGCGACCACAGCAGCAAGCTGCTCAGGTGGTTGGGCTGGCGCAAATTGCCCGAGGCGCGGCCCTCGAGCGCGGTGAGCGCAATCCAGTGACCGTCGGCCCATTCGGGCGCCAGCACCTGCACCGTGCCAACCGCCGTGCTCAACAGCCCCGCCACCAGCAGCGCCACGCACAACGCACAGAACGCCGGCCCGTCTGCGCCGGCTACCGTGGTGGCCGCACCCAGCAGCAGCACCAGGACAGCCGCAGCCACAAAGGCCAGATTCGATGCGGTGATCGACAACGGAAGACCGTTCCACGCCCACGAACCCACGCACGCCGCCACCAGCAGCGCCAGCGCGGCCAGCAGCGCGGTCAGCCCGCTGTTGATGGGTGGCAGCGCCAGCCGGGCGCTGGCATCGGTGCATTGGGGCAGACCGAGCGCGAGCACCGTGCCCAGCACACCCCAGCCGCTGAGTGCTGCCGCCTGATTGAGAAACGTCGCCGATGGCGGCAGGCCCACGGCCAGCAGCGCGGCAGGCACCACGGCCACACAAGCCGCCAGCCAGAGCAGCCCGTGGGCCGGATTTGTTCGCATGGGGCGCAGTTTAGTGAGGCTCCTGTGGTGCCCATTGAGTGGGGCAACCCGCCTCAAGCGCGGCCAATGCGGTGTCGCCGGCCTGCACGCGCGCATGCAACTCGGCCCATGCGCGCTGATAGGCGGGCAGGCCGTGGACAAAGTAGATCTTCTCGAACATCTGCACGGCCTGCGGCAAGCGGCCATTGAGCGCCCAGGCGTAAGCCAACTTCGTCATCGGAGCCGGATCGGGAAATCGCCTCACGCTGGACTCGAGCGATGCCATGTCCTGTGCGGACATCCCCGCCACGGCCGGGGCCCGGACCCAATGCAAGGTCGTCGTCATGCTGGGCAGGAATGGGGCCTCGGGCACCAGTTCGCCCGCATAAGGCGGGCCGATGTGCTGGATCTCGAACAGCGCCCGCCGGTAACTTTCTTCCACGCTGGAATAGTCCTTCAAGAGACAGATCACCATGGCCATACCCAGCCCCAGTGGCAGCCAGCGCCAACTCGCGCCACGTACGAAGCCGGCTCCCACATCGTGCTCAATCCGGCCGACCCACCAACCCACCGGGATCAGGAAAAAAGCATAGTGGTAGGGCAACTCCAGCAGGCTGTGGATACCGAAGATCGTCACCATCAGCATGCCTGTCACCGCCTCGATCGAGGGTGCTCGCCGCAGGCGGCTGGAGAACCAATAGGCGATCAGCGCGCACAACAACAAACCGAGCGGGTAGCCGCACCACAGCAGCAGTTCGAGGAACACGTTGTGCGCTTGTTGCCAGACGGCGTGCTGCGGTGGATGGTGTTCCGCGACAGCCAGCTGAGCGCTGGCCGTTTGCAGCCAACCGAATCCAAGCCAAGGCGATGTGGATAACGCATCCCAGAACATGGCCCATGCATGCAGCCGACCGGCATCCATCCGGCGATCTGCAAGTGACACGCCTCCTTGAAGCAGCATGGCCTGCTGTAGTGGCGGCCAAGCCCACACCATGAGCCAGTGTGCGGCGCCGCCCAAAGCGATCACCCACGGGGCGGTGCGCATGGGCACGCCACGGCGACGCGCCAGCCAGACGCCCACCACGACGGCCGGGCTGAACAGCATCGCGGTGCGCGATTGCGTGGTGGCCGCACCCAAGAGCAGCAGCAGCAGCAGCGAGCCACTGGCCCACACGCCAAGGTGGCCACGCTCCCTTAGCAGCAACAGCGCCAGCGCGCCCAGACCCAGCAAGGTGGCCAGGTTGTTGGGTTGCGCCAGATTCGCGCCCGCTCGACCGCCCGGATTGAGGGGCAACGTCCAAATGCCCAGCGTACCCAACTCCAACGCTTGCATCAGCGCAATGACCGCGGAGACGGCCGCGCCCACCAACAAGACGTTGGCCATCCGGATCGCCGAGCCGGGGCCGTCCCGGCGAGCCCACTCGAAGCCGCAAAGCACGGCCAGCGCCAGACCCAGGACGTAAACGCTGCCGAGCATCGCATCGTCAAAAAACGCGAGTCGGCCACCCGCCCATTGCAGCCAGGGAATGCAGGCCACCGCCACCAGCACCCAAAACACCGCGGGCACCTGCCGCGGCTGCGGTGAGCGCGCACGCGCAACGGTTGGCGCCAGCAGACACAACAGCGCCGCAGCCGCCACGCTGTCGTTGTAAGCGCACAGCCACGGCAGGTAGTGATCCGTCACCAGCCAGGCCACGCCGATCAGGATCAGGCCGAAAAGCTCCAGCAAATTGGTGATCAAAGGAGTCCCGTCAAAAAATCATCTGGATGGCCCGAACTTGGAGGAACCACCCACAGGCGAACGATGCGACAACGACGTCAGTAAGCGCGAGACATCCGGTGACGGCCCGGACACCATGGCTACCGTCTGAACATCTGCAGCAGTCTACGGATACGGCCCGAGCGACTGCTCCAACGTCACGCTGAGCCATCCGAGGGCACCAGAATGCCGGACCGCAATGACGCTCAGGTCGCGAATCGGTCGACTGGCCTTGGCTGTGCCGCCTAAGGCATCGCAGCCACGTTAAGGCATGGCGTCAGGACGGGCAGTTCAATGATTTGAACTGTCATGGCATGCCCCAGATTCCAAGCGAAAAGGGCCGACGAAACGGCCCTTTGCTTGACGAACCGGGGATCGGCTAGATCCTCTCAGGCGATGCCGGCCGGAACCGCATCATCACTTGCAAGAGCCCGGCAGGTACTTCGTCGGCAGCGTACCCGCCACACACTTCCATCCCGCAATCGCGGCAGGCGCCGTAGCAAGATTGGTTGTGAGCGCAGTATCCGTGTAGGGCGTGAGCGTGACCGTCTTCCCGTCCATGGTCGTGTCGCCCCAAACACCGGTAGTCGTGGTCACCGTCACCACGCCCGTGGTTGCTGCAGTCGTAACCGACAAAACATACTTGCTTGGCGCGCTGCCTGCCGTGCCAGCGGTGTTTTGCTCGCAGCCCCAATTGTTCGCAGTGGGCAAGGCAGTTGCCGTCTGCGCCACCTCGGTGATGGAGGTCCGGCAAGCAGACGCAGCCAAGATCACCTCAGCCACCTTGGCCTTCTTCGTGTAGTCCTGATACGCCGGCAGTGCCACAGCGGCCAGGATGCCGATGATCGCCACGACGATCATCAGTTCGATGAGGGTGAAACCCTTTTGGATGGAGCGGATAGAGCGGTTCATGATCAATTCCTTGAGTCAGGTTGATGGGATGGGTAAGGCTCAGACACAGTTGCAGACGCCGTGCCAGCGGTTTCAGCGTGAATCGTGCTCACTTCAAGGGGCCGAGTGACGCATTGGGTCACCTGGGGTGGCGCAAAGCGGTCGGCCCGGCGCGCCAACTGACGCAAATGGTCAGAAGCGGTCACGCCAGCCGCATGAGATCGCCAGCCACCAGCGCGCGCACGCGGTGGGGCAAGTCGAGACGGGCAATCGCGGCCATCACCGAATTCATCTCGCCGGGCTTGATGTGGGTGATGTGAACGTCGACACAGCCTTCGAGTTGCTGCAGTTCGTGGGCCAGCGCCTGCGGGCACAGGTGTTGGCTGAGGCGTGCGACCTGGGCGCCGTCGTTGCTGAAGGTGGTTTCGATCACCAGCTGAGCCACCTGCATGCCACGCAGCCGCTGCCACAGCAAGGGGTTGGGGCCGGTGTCACCGGTGTAGACCCACCAGCCCGCTGCGCCGCCATCGGCCGCGAAGCCCACCGCGGGCACGCTGTGGGCGGCGCTCAACACCTCGATGCGGCGCTGCTCGCGGCCCAGCGTGAGCGTGTCGCCCACGGCGAAAGGCACGAGTTGCAGCGCGGGGCGCTCGGCGCTGGGCAGGCGGGTGAAGTCGGGCCAGATGACGCCGTTGAAGATGTGCTCGCGCAGCGCCGCCAGCGTCTCGGGCAACGCGTGCACCTGGATCGGCCCGCGGCCACGTTCGGCACGCGGGCGCATCACGCTGTCGGCCAGCAGCGCCAGCGACAAGATGTGATCCAGATGCGAATGGCTGATGAGCACATGGTCGATGCATGCCAGCGCATCGAGCGGCAACTCGCTCACGCCGGTGCCGGCGTCGATCAGCACATCGTCATCGAGCAGGAAGGACGACGTCTTGAAGCCCGCTGCGATGGAGCCGGAACAGCCGAGTACGCGAACGATCATGGTGGGGTGGCCGCGGCCGGAACGGGAAACTCTCGGATCCTGAGGCCCATAAGCCCCACTGCCTAGGTGCGGAATTGGCACTTACGGGCTCGCTGGGCGGCGAACGCCGCACGCCAGCGCCTGCGCCGTGACACGCATCACGGCCGTGAGGGCGGATGCGGGGGTCCGGTTCAGCGGTTGATGAACTGCATTTGCGTGCCCGCCAGTTCGATCACATCGCCGTCCTTGAGTTGCAGCGTCTCGGTGACCAGCGGCTTGCCGTTGACGGTGGGGCGGGCGGCGCCCTCGACATGGGCGAACACGTAGCCCACCGGCCGCTTGGTGATCGAGGCCACCTGAACGCCGGGCTTGCCGATGGTGGTGACCACCTTGACCAGCGAGACCTCGCGGCCAGACGCCGCGCCGTTGAGCACCTTGATGGATGCCGCTGCGTGCAGCAGCGGGTCAAGCGAGGTCGGAGCACCGAACCCTGACGCTTGATACGCAGGAGCGGTCGCGGCAGACCGCACGGCGGCATCGCCCGGCCGCAGGATCTGGGTGGCTTCGTAGTCGGTGCCGGGATCGACGAGGTACTTGATCTTGTACTTGCCGACCTCGATGGTGTCGTTGTGCGCAAGCAGCTGCTTCTTGACCGCCTTGCCGTTGATGTAGGTGCCGTTGGTGCTGTTGAGGTCTTCAATGAAGACATCGGCGCCCGCCATCTGCAGCGCCGCGTGCTCGCCGCTCACCGCGAGGTTGTCGATGACGACGTCGTTGTAAGGCCGGCGGCCCAGCGTGGTCTTGTCCTTGGTGATCTGGACTTCCTTGATCACCACGCCGTCCATCGAAATCACCAGTTTGCCCATGCTTGGCCTCGTCTGTTGTCTTGTCTTGGTGGCGGAAGACACCGCCCCGCGTCAGTGCGGGCGCGCGATTCCTGACTTCAGCGCTTGAAGGGCCACCAGGTGCGCCCCGCACTCGCCTGGCCTGTGACCCTTGCCAGGATCACCGCAATATTATCTTTGCCCCCGGCCTGATTGGCCGCATCGATGAGTGCACTCGCACCCGCTTCCAGGGTGGCACTGGAGCGCAGCAGCTCGCTGATTCGAGCGTCATCGATCATGTCGGACAGGCCGTCGGAGCACATCAGCACCACATCGCCGCCGAGCAAATCGTGCTGGTGGGACTCGAGCGGCACGGTCTCGTCCACCCCCACGGCACGGGTGACCAGATTCTTGTTGTTCGAGAACGCGGCCTCTTCCTTGGTGATGAGCCCGGCGTCGATCTGCTCTTGCAGCAGCGAATGGTCGCGCGTGAGCTGGGTGAGCTGGCCATCGCGCCAGCGGTAGCAGCGCGAATCGCCCACATGCCCGAGCAACAAGCGGCCCTCGCGGAACACACCCACCACGAGCGTGGTGCCCATGCCGGCGTACTGCGGGTTGCTGTGGGCGGCGTTGAAGATGGCGCGGTTGGCGTTGTCGACGCAGATGTCCATCGCCCGACGAACGTCGGCGTCATTGGCCTGGGCTGCCGCTTCGATCAACCAGCGGCCGAGCTCGGTGCGGATGAACGAGGTGGCGATGTTGCTGGCCACCTCGCCAGCGTTGTAGCCGCCCATGCCATCGGCGAGCACCACCAGAGCCGCGTCGAAATCAACCGCGACGGAGTCTTCGTTGTTGCGTCGCAAGCGACCCGGGTCGGTGGCGCTGAAAAACTCAAAGGGCATGGGTGGGGGCCGAATCGAACAGGGGGTTGGGGCGCGCGATGGATGGGCCCGTCACAGCTTTGGATTGTGGCCCCGATCGGGCTGCGGGAGGCTGACCGTCGTGGCAAACGGCTGCGCCTCCAAGTCCCGCAAGGCAGCCGTATTCGTGACAAGTGGCACACCGCCGCTGGGGTCGACTGAGGACCCCAGTGCCGCCACGGCACGCAAATCGTTCGCCACTTGCCAGCCATCGGCGGGGCGGGCCTCGGGCTGCTTGGACAGCAAACGCGCCACCACCTGCGCCAGCGCATCGGGGAGATCCGGCCGAACAGACCGAAGGTCGGCGGCGGGCTCGTTGACGATCGCATGCAGCAGCCGCGCCATCGCCTCGTTTTGATGAGGCAACTGCCCGGTCAGCAACTGGAACAGCATGACGCCGAGCGAGTACAGATCGCTGCGCCCGTCCAGGCGTCGGCCCGACAGCTGCTCGGGCGACATGAACGACGGCGTGCCCAGCACGACCCCGGTTCGGGTGCGGCTGGCATCGGCGATGCAGGCGATACCGAAGTCGGTGACCTTCACCACGTCAGCCTCGAGATCGACCATCACGTTGGCCGGCTTGACGTCGCGGTGAACCACGCCCTGGCTGTGCGCATAGGCCAGCGCGTCGGCCACTCTGGCGCCGATGCGCACAACCGCCGGCAGACTCAGCAGTTGCGTCGACTGCGTGTGCCCCTGCAGGTCATGGCCCGTGAGGTATTCCATCGCGACATAGGCGGTGCCGTCGTGCTCACCGGCATCGAGGATCCTCACGATGTCCGGGTGCCGCAGTCGGCCTGCGGTTTCGGCCTCGCGGAAAAAGCGCTCACGCGCGTCTTCGAGCTCGGTGCCGTCGAATTCGGTGGCCAGCGCCATGGTCTTCAAGGCCACCGCCTTGCCGGTGCGCGGGTCGGTTCCCAGATAGACAGCGCCCATGGCGCCACGTCCGAGCTGACGCTCGATCCGGTAAGGGCCCAGATGGCTGCGCTCGGCCGGCGACGGCATCGCGCGCTCGCTCATGGCTCGGGCGTGGCGCGGCGTCGTGCCGCGATGGCCTTGCCCAGCAGCAGCACGAGCAGCGCGCCGCCGATGCCGGCGCCGTACTTGAGGGCATCCGTGACCACCAGCTTGGGCAGCTGCGGCAGCACATCGACGTTGACCAGCGCCGGGTCGCTGAGCGCCATGCTGCCGGCGATCCAGCCCAGCAGCATCGCGCCCAGCGTGATGATCACCGGGTAGCGGTCCATCAGCCCGAGTACGAGTTGACTGCCCCACACGATGATGGGAATGCTCACCAGCAAGCCAAAGATCACCAGCGGCATCGTGTGGTCTGTGCCGGCGTTTTCGGCGGCACCGGCGATGGCGATCACGTTGTCGACGCTCATCACCAAGTCAGCCACGATCACGGTCTTGACCGCGCCCCAGAGACGGTCGCTGCCCTCAATGCTGCCGTGGCCGTCGCCCTCCTCGGGCAGCAGCAACTTGACGCCGATCCACACCAGCAACACCGCGCCGGCGACCTTGAGAAACGGGATCGCCAGCAACTGCAGCGCAAAGAAGATGAGGATCACGCGCAGCACGATCGCGCCAGCGGTGCCCCACAAGATGCCCTTGACGCGCTGCGGCGGCGGCAGCTTGCGGCACGCCAGCGCGATCACCACCGCGTTGTCGCCGCCCAGCAGGATGTCGATCATGATGATCTGCCCGACGGCGATCCAGAACTCGGGGGTCAACAACGCTTCCATGCCGTGGTCTCATTCAGCTTGTTCAGTACTCGGCGGCAGTGTAGGTGCCGGATTCGTTCGCCGCGATGACGCGGGGCAATCGCACGGGCAACTCGAGCGGCCCGCGATACAGCGGGCTGCCCATGCGGCTCGCCCCGTTGACGCCCGCCAATTCGAGGTGTGGCCAGCGATCGAGCAGCTGCGAGAAAACCATCTGCGCTTCCATCAGGGTCAGCGACGCGCCCAGGCACACGTGCGGACCCTGCCCGAAAGCCAGCGAAGGCGTGGGGCGACGCGAGATGTCGAACTCGTCGGGGCGTTCATGCTGATCGGGGTCGCGGTTGGCCGAGCCGATGAGTGCGACCACCAGATCGCCACGGCGCAGCGTCTGGCCGTGCAGCGTGATCTCGGTGGTCACGCGACGTCCGGTGTACTGAACGGGGCTGTCAAAGCGCAGCAGCTCGCGCACGGCGGCTGGCAGCAAGGCACGGTCGCGCGTCAGTGAGCGCCAGGCGCTCGGGTGCTTCAACAGGATCTGCAGCCCATTGGCCAGCAAGTGCCGCGTGGTCTCGTGACCGGCGAACAGCAGCATCACGCACTGCGCCAGCAGCTCGGCGCTGCCGCGGATCTGCCCGTCGCGCTCGGCGCGCACCAGACGGTCGAGCACATCGTCACGCCCTGGCTTGTCGATGGATGGGCGCCGCTGCTGCAAGGCCGACTCGAACCGCGCGGCCATCGCCAGCAAGGCGGTTTGCGCGTGCAGGGCCTGCTCACGGGTCGGTTCGATCGCGCCCAGAAAGCTCGCCAGTTCATCGGAGCCGTCGAGCAACCCACCGGGCGCGGCTTCGTCGTCAACACCCATCAGCGCGGCGATCGCCTGCGCGGGCAGCGGCCGCGCCAGCGTGCTCACGAAATCAAAGCCCGCGCGGGGATCGGCTGCGTCGAGCCGATCACCGATCAGCTGCGTCAAGCGCGGCACCAGGCGCTGAAGATCGGCCGGGCGGAACGCGCTGGTCAGCACCTGACGCACGCGGGCGTGGTCGGGCGCGTCGAGAAAGATCAGCGCCCGGGCGAACAGGCGCTGGAAGCCGCGAAGCTCGGTGCGCGGCTCGCTGCCACGCATGACCCAGCCACCGGTGCGCTGCGCCGAAAACCGCGCATCGCGCAGGACCATGTCGACGTCGGCGTGCCGGGACACCAGCCACGCACCGCCGAAAAACTCGTCACTCCACGCCACCGGCGCGCTCTCGCGCAAGCGGCGGTACGCCGGGTAGGGATCGCTCAGGAAATCATCATCGAGCAGTGGGCGGCCCCAACAGCCGACCACGGTCTGGGCGCCGGGCGCCGGCGCGAAATTCGCCGGCGCCCGGCCCCTGGCTGGCATCAGAGCAGTTTCTTGAGCAGCTTGGCCATCTCGGAAGGATTGCGCGTGACGGTGAAGCCGCACTCTTCCATCACCGCCAGCTTGGCGTCAGCGGTGTCAGCGCCGCCGGAGATCAGCGCGCCGGCGTGGCCCATGCGCTTGCCCGCCGGAGCGGTCACGCCGGCGATGAAGCCGACGATGGGTTTCTTCATGTTCTTCTGGCACCAGCGCGCGGCTTCGGCCTCATCGGGGCCGCCGATCTCACCGATCATGATCACGGCGTCGGTGTCCGGGTCGTCGTTGAACAACCGCATGATGT
This sequence comes from Burkholderiales bacterium, assembly GCA_947451035.1. Taxonomy (GTDB): domain Bacteria; phylum Pseudomonadota; class Gammaproteobacteria; order Burkholderiales; family Burkholderiaceae_C; genus PBB1. The sequence continues at coordinate 7,253 of CANFXR010000026.1, read as the reverse complement.
CGATGTGCTTGAGGCCGTTGATCGGATCACCGCCGATGCCCACGGCGCTCGACTGTCCCAGGCCGATTTCGGTGAGTTGCGCCACGGCTTCATAGGTGAGCGTGCCCGAACGGCTGACCACGCCGATGCGGCCCTTGCGGTGGATGTGCCCCGGCATGATGCCGATCTTGATTTCCTCGGGCGTGATCAGGCCCGGGCAGTTGGGGCCCAGCAGCAGCGTCTTCTTGCCGCCGGCGGCTTCCTTGCGGATCATCTTGTTGCGCACTTCGAGCATGTCGCGCACCGGGATGCCTTCGGTGATGCAGATCGCCAGGTCGAGGTCGGCCTCGACGGCTTCCCAGATGGCGGCGGCGGCCCCGGGTGGCGGCACGTAGATGACGCTGACGGTGGCGCCCGTGGCGCCGGCGGCTTCACGCACGCTGGCGTAGATGGGAATGCCTTCGAAGTCTTCGCCGGCTTTCTTGGGGTTCACGCCGGCGACGAAACAGTTCTTGCCGTTGGCGTAGTCACGGCACATGCGGGTGTGGAACTGACCCGTCTTGCCGGTGATGCCTTGCGTGATGACCTTGGTGTCTTTGTTGATCAGGATGCTCATGGTGTGTGTGTCCTTAGTCGCAGGGCGCTTACTTTTGCAGCGCGGCCATCACGGCCTTCGCAGCGTCGGCCATCGAGTCGGCGCTGATGATCGGCAGGCCGCTGTCGGCGAGCATCTTCTTGCCGATGTCCTCGTTGGTGCCCTTCATGCGCACGACCAGCGGCACATTCAGATTGACCGCCTTGCACGCGGCGATCACGCCTTCGGCGATGGTGTCGCAGCGCATGATGCCGCCGAAGATGTTGACCAAAATGGCCTTGACCTTGGGGTTGCTCAGCATGATCTTGAACGCTTCGGTGACCTTCTCGGCGGTGGCGCCACCGCCCACGTCGAGGAAGTTGGCCGGCTCGGCACCGAACAGCTTGATGGTGTCCATGGTCGCCATGGCCAGGCCGGCGCCGTTGACCAGGCAACCGATGTTGCCGTCGAGCTGGATGTAGGCCAGATCGAACTTGCTGGCTTCGATCTCGGCCGGATCTTCCTCGTCAAGGTCGCGGTAGGCCACGATTTCAGGGTGGCGGTACAGCGCGTTGGTGTCGAAGTTGAACTTCGCGTCGAGTGCCTTGATGTTGCCCGAGCCCTCGAGGATCAGCGGGTTGATCTCGGCCAGGCTGGAGTCGGTCTCCATGTAGCAGGTGTAGAGCTTCTTGAAGATGTCGACGGCCTGTGGCTGGCTGGCGGCCGGGATGCCGATGCCGTTGGCCAGCTCGAGACCTTGTGCATCGGTGAGTCCGATCAGCGGGTCGACGAACACCTTGATGATTTTCTCGGGCGTGTCGTGGGCCACCTGTTCGATGTCCATGCCACCTTCGCTCGAGGCCATCAGCACGACCTTTTGCGTGCCGCGGTCGGTGACGGCAGCGACGTAGTACTCGTGCTTGATGTCGGCGCCTTCTTCAACCAGCAGGCGGCGCACCTTCTGGCCTTCGGGGCCGGTCTGGTGCGTCTTGAGCTGCATGCCGAGGATCTCGCCAGCGAGCTTTTTCACCTCATCGAGCGAGCGGGCGAGCTTGACGCCACCGCCCTTGCCTCGGCCGCCGGCATGGATCTGCGCCTTCACCACCCACACGGGGCCGCCCAACTTTTCAGCCGCTTCCGACGCCTCATGGACGCTGAACGCCGCGTAGCCCCTGGGTACAGGGATGCCGTAGCGGGCGAGAAGCTCTTTGCCTTGGTACTCGTGAATCTTCATGCGTGGCTTTCTGGCTGGACAAGGTTTCGAAGGGGTCGCGCGATCGGGGCCGGTGCCTGGGCAGCGCAGGACAGGGACCATCCTTGCACCCGCCGCGGCGAATCTCCGGACGTGCGCGACCAGCACACCCGGAAATGTCTCAAAATTCAGAATTCAAAATTCAAATGGAATGTAGCACTTTGTGCTGGCGCGAAGCTTACGCGATCGCGTTGGCGCGCCCCCCAGCCACCTCACCGGGCCCACTAGGCGCAGCGGCTCAGTCCTCGCTGGCGCCGGCAGCCCCGACCTCGCGCAGGACCTGCCAGATCACCTCCGCCGAGAAGCCGCGCCCCGCGAGAAAACGGGCCTGCCGCGAGCGCTCGGCGGACGTGGCCGGCGGGTCCCCGAACTTGCGCTGCCGCACTTCGCTGGCACGCTCGTGTTCGCTGTGACGCAAGCCGGCCGTCAACTCAGGACTCAGGGTCAACCCGTGCTGCTGCAGTTCCTGGCGGATGCGCAGGTTGCCAAAGCGTGAGGAGCGCGCGTGGATGCGGCTTTCGACGAAGCGCTCCTCGCTGAGGTAGCGGTGCGCTTGCAGCCACTCAAGCAGGGCCTCGACCTCGGTGTGCAACGACTCGAGGGTGGGCGCGACGTCCACGCTGTGTTGGTCGTCCCCGGGGGTGGCGAGCGCGACGGCGTGGAGGGCCGCGGCCTGCGCGTCGGCACGCGCGTGCCGCATCAGCTTGCGGCGCAGTTCGATGCGGCTGTGCTCGCGCTGCGCCAGCCACTGCAAGGCCCGACCCTTCAGCGACAGGCGCGGGCGCATCTCGAACCGGAGCGCTGGCGGTGCGGCCGACTCAGCCGATCACTCGGCGGCGGCGGCAGCCGCGCGAACCTTGGCTGGCTTGACCGCCACGCCCTCGGGCGAGGGCAGGACACGGATGCCCACGGCCTCGCGAACGAGGTTTTCGATCTCGAACGACAGCGCCGGGTTCTCGCGCAGGAACTCGCGCGCGTTGTCCTTGCCCTGGCCGATCTTTTCGCCCTTGTAGGCGTACCACGAGCCGCTCTTTTCGAGCACCTTGGCCTCGACGCCCATGTCGATGATCTCGCCTTCGCGGCTGATGCCTTCGCCGTAGAGGATGTCGAACTCGGCGGTCTTGAACGGTGGCGACACCTTGTTCTTGACGACCTTGACCTTGGTCTCGTTGCCGATGACCTCGTCGCCCTTCTTGATGCTGCCCACGCGACGGATGTCAAGGCGCACCGAAGCGTAGAACTTGAGCGCATTGCCCCCGGTGGTGGTTTCGGGGCTGCCGAACATGACGCCGATCTTCATGCGGATCTGGTTGATGAAGATGACCATGGTGTTGGTCTTCTTGATCGTGCCGGTGAGCTTGCGCAGCGCCTGGCTCATCAGCCGGGCCTGCAGGCCCGGCAGCGAGTCGCCCATCTCGCCTTCGATTTCGGCCTTGGGCGTGAGCGCGGCCACCGAGTCGATGACCACCAGATCGACCGAGGCCGAACGCACCAGTGCGTCGACGATCTCGAGCGCCTGCTCGCCGGTGTCGGGCTGGCTGATCAGCAGTTCTTGCAGGTTGACGCCGAGCTTTTGCGCGTAGGCGGTGTCGAGCGCGTGTTCGGCGTCGATGAAGGCGCAGGTGCCGCCGAGCTTTTGCATCTCGGCAATGACCTGCAGCGTGAGCGTGGTCTTGCCGCTGGATTCGGGGCCGTAGATTTCAACCACGCGGCCGCGCGGCAGGCCGCCCACACCCAGCGCGATGTCGAGGCCCAGCGAGCCGGTGGACACCACCTCGATGTCATCGATCACCTCACCCTCGCCGAGCCGCATGATCGTGCCCTTGCCGAACTGCTTCTCGATCTGGGCGAGCGCGGCTTGCAGGGCTTTGGCTTTTTCGGTGTTCAGGGCTTTGACGGGTACGTCCATGGTGTTCTCCGGAATTTGAGAGCCATTATTGCAAATGCTGGATGTTTGTACAGTGGTTTTTGCGGGTATTTCGCGATGTCTTGTGACAACCACCGCGTGGTCTTGAACCCTAAACTTTGCACGGGCGCTGCGGGGCGCACTGGCGGGTTTGCCCGGAGACGCTCACATGCGCGTTCTGATCGCTGAAGACGACCAGGTGCTGGCCGATGGGCTGATGCGCTCGCTGCGCAACGCAGGCTGCACCGTCGATCAGGTGGGCACCGGCAGCGAAGCCGATGCGGCACTCGCGCTGCACGAGTTCGACGTGGTCATCCTCGACCTCGGTCTGCCCAAGATGCACGGGCTGGAAGTGCTGCGCAAGCTGCGCGCCCGCGGCTCGAGCGTGCCGGTGCTGATCCTGACGGCGGCCGACAGCATCGAGCAGCGCGTCAAAGGGCTCGACCTTGGCGCCGACGACTACATGGCCAAACCGTTTTCGCTGCAGGAGCTCGAAGCCCGGGTGCGCGCGCTGACACGGCGCGGCCTGGGCACGGCGTCCACCGTCATCAAGCACGGGCCGCTCACGTTCGATGTGAGCGGCCGCGTGGCCAGCATCGACAACCAGATGGTCGACCTGTCGGCGCGCGAGATCCGCCTGCTCGAAGTGCTGCTGCAGCGCGCCGGGCGCCTGGTCAGCAAGGATCAGCTGGTCGAGCACATGTGCAGCTGGGGCGAAGAGGTCAGCCACAACGCCATCGAGGTCTACATCCACCGGCTGCGCAAGAAGATCGAGCTGGGTCCCATCCGCATCGCCACCGTGCGCGGCTTGGGATACTGTCTCGAAAAGATCGCCGCCTGAGCGCCCGCTCGGCGCGACCGACGTCGCTCGGACGCGCCGGGCGCTCGCCGGCAACCCGACGCTCAACGCCCCATGACCAAGCACAAACCTCAGCGTTCGCTTCTCGCGACGATCCTTGAATGGATCGTCGGGCCGCTGCTGCTGCTGTGGCTGATGAACATCGGCGTGACCTGGCTGGCCGCGCAGGGGATCGCCAACGCGCCTCACGACCGCGCCCTGGCAGACATGGCCAAAGCCCTGGCGCGGCAGGTCGCCGAGCAAACACCATCCGGTCTTTCAAACGCCAAGTTCGAGTTGCAAATCCGCTCGCTCGAGGGCCTGCGGGCCACCGACACGGCCGACTTGTCGTACCGGATCGTCGGGCCGCAGGGCGAGCACCTGAGTGGCGAGCGGACGCTGCACACGCCAGTCGAGGCAGAGCATGCCCCTGCCGGCGAAGTGCGCTTTCGCGACGACGTGCTGCGCGGCGCCAGCGTGCGGGTGGCCTATGTGTGGGCGGATGTGCCGGGCCTGCCCCAGGAGGCCGCGCCGATGGTCGAGGTGGCCGAGCCGCTGAGCAAGCGATCCGTGCTGGCCGCCGAGATCTTGCAAGGGGTGGTGCTGCCGCAGCTGGTGTTCCTGCCGCTCGGGGTGCTGCTGCTGTGGCTGGCGCTCGCGCGCAGCATCGGCCCGCTCAACGAACTGCAGCGGCGCATCCGCCGGCGCGACAGCAACGACCTGAGCCCGATCGATGAGCACGACGTGCCCGAAGAGGTGTCGTCGCTGGTGCGCGCGATCAACGACTTGCTCACGCGGCTGGACCAATCGGTCGCCACGCAAAAGCACTTTCTGGCCGACGCCGCGCATCAGCTGAAGACGCCGCTGGCCGGCTTGCGCATGCAAGCCGAACTGGCGCAGCGCGAGATGGCCGGCGACCATGGCGACCCGCAAGCCGTCACCCGCTCGCTGCGCCACATCGTGCTGTCGAGCCAGCGCGCCGCCCACATGGTCAACCAGCTGCTGTCCATGGCGCGTGCCGATCAGAAAGACAACACGCTGGCGCTGGTGCCGCTCGACGTGGCGGAACTGGCCGTGGAGGTCATGCAGGACTTCGTGCCACGCGCCCTCGAAAAGCACATCGACTTCGGCTACGAGGGCACTTCGCCCGGCGACGCGTCGCGTCGCATCAAAGGCCACCGGCTGCTGCTGGGCGAGGTGCTGCGCAACCTGATCGACAACGCGCTGTCGTGCACGCCGTCGGGCGGCACGGTGACGGTGCGAGTGAGCGATGAGTCCGCTCGGCATGTGCTGCTGCAAGTCGAAGACTCGGGGCCCGGCATTCCGCTGGCCGAGCGTGAAAAGGTGTTTCGCCCGTTCTACCGCGTGCTCGGCACGCCTGTGGATGGCTCGGGTCTGGGCCTGGCCATCGTGCGCGAGATCGCCACCCAGCATCACGCCGAATTGCTGCTCGAAGACGCCAACCTGCGCCACCGCGACGGCTTGAGCGACCAGGGCGGCGCGCCGTTCGGCCCCGGCGTGCGCTTCACGCTGCGCTTTGCCGCGCTGCCGCCGCCCGGCCCCTGAGACCTCAGCTCTGGACCAGCCGGCGGCTCTTGGAAATCGACATCAGCATGCCCAGGCCCAGCCCGAGCGTGACCATCGCCGTGCCGCCGTAACTGACGAACGGCAGCGGCACCCCGACCACCGGCAAGATGCCGCTGACCATGCCCATGTTGACGAAGGCGTAGGTGAAAAAACTCATCGTGATCGCACCCGCCAGCAGCCGGGTGAACACGTTGGGTGCCTCGGCGGCGATCAGCAGCCCGCGCACGATCAGGAAGGTGAAGCCCAGCAGCAGCCCCACGCAGCCGATCAGGCCGAACTCTTCGGAAAACGCTGCGAAGATGAAGTCGGTGGTGCGCTCGGGAATGAACTCGAGGTGGGTCTGCGTGCCCTTCATGAAGCCCTTGCCGTAGACGCCGCCCGAGCCGATGGCGATCATCCCCTGGATGATGTGAAAGCCCTTGCCCAGCGGGTCGGTGGTCGGGTCGAGCAGCGTGCACACGCGGTTCTTCTGGTAGTCGCGCAGCATCGGCCACACCACGTCGGGCTGACAGATCGCGTCGCCTGAGAGCACCAGCGCCGTGATCGCCGCACCGGCCAGCAACACCACCGGAATGATCAGCTTCCACGACAGCCCGGCAAAGAAGATCACGAACAGCCCTGAGGCCATCACCAAGATGGCGGTGCCCAGATCGGGCTGCTTGACGATCAGCCCCACCGGCACGGCCAGCAGCATGAGCGCGACGATGAAGTCGAGCACGCGCAGACGGCCCTCGCGGCGCTGGAACCACCACGCGAGCATCAGCGGCATGGCGATCTTCAGCACCTCGCTGGGCTGGATCACGACGCCCACATCGAGCCAGCGGGTGGCGCCCTTCTTGGTCACCCCGAACACCGCGGTGGCCACCAGCAGCAGCACACCAAGGCTGTACAGCGGCACGGCCAGCGCCATCAGCCGCTGCGGCGGCACCTGCGCCATCACGAACAGGATGATCACCGCCAGCACCATGTTGCGCCCGTGGTCGACGAACCTCGTGCCGTGATCGAAGCCGGCCGAATACATCGTGACCAGCCCGAACGCCGCCAGGATCAGCACGCCCAGCAGCAGCCAGCCGTCGAACCCGCGAAACATCGGGATGGCACGCTGCAGCAGCGAGGG
>CANFXR010000025.1 GCA_947451035.1 Burkholderiales bacterium | reverse complement strand
GACACCTTCGGTCTGTCGTACCGCGAGTTCGACACGCCGCGAGGAAGCTGGCTGCTGCCCAGCACCACGCCCGTGCAGTTCGACCCGCCAGCACTGCGCCACTCGTTCGAGCGGCTGCTCGCGCTGCGCCCCGACTGCGTGTACCTCACGCACTTCGGCCGCCTGCCCGCCGCGCCCGGCCCCGACGACGCTGACATGCTGCAGCGGCTGGGCCGTGAGTATCTGGAGCAACTCGATGCGGTGGTGGCGCTGGGCGAATGCACCGCCGCGGCGACAGCGGGTGCCGAGGAATGGCACGTCGCACTGGTTGAGGGCCTGAGCGAGATCTACCTCGAGCGCGCACAGCGTCTGGCCGGCAAGCTGCCGCGCGAGCGCGTGCTGGAGCTGCTGGACATGGACATCGAGCTCAACGCGCAAGGCATGGGCGTGTGGCTGGCCGGCATTGCCGCCAAGCCGGCAACGCAGACACCGTCGACGCCACCGCAGCAGCCGCGCAATCCGCTGCACGGCCTGCGGCTCGAAGACATCGTGACCGCGCTGGTGGCCCATTACGGCTGGGCGGAACTGGGCGCGCTCGTGCCGGTGCGCTGTTTCATCAGCGACCCGAGCGTGGCATCAAGCCTGAAGTTTTTGCGCAAGACGCCGTGGGCGCGCGAGAAGGTCGAGGGGCTCTATCTCTTCATGCTGCGCGATGTGCGCCGGGCACAACGGGATGAAAAGTCCCCTCCAGGACGGACGGGGCGGTGATTGGGGTCGGCGGGTGCCAGTCTGGAGCACCAGGGGCTTGCCAAGGAAATGGTGAAACCCGGCGCCGACATCTGGTGTATCGGGTCGTCGGATCGACCGCTTGAGGGGTTTCGCAACTTATTTCCTGGCGCGGGCGCGCTACGCTGTGCGCCTGCGTCAAACCACCCCAGGAAGCCCGAAATGAGACTGCTCCACACCATGCTGCGCGTTGGCAACCTCCAGCGCTCGATCGATTTCTACACCCGCGTGATGGGCATGAAGCTGCTGCGAACCACCGACCGGCCGGCGCAAAAGTACACGCTGGCGTTCCTGGGCTACGGCAGCAACCCCGACCACGCCGAACTCGAACTCACGCACAACCACGGCGTTGAAAGCTACGAGATGGGCACCGCCTACGGCCACATCGCCATCGAGGTACCCGATGCCTACGCAGCGTGCGAACACATCAAGGCCAACGGCGGCCAGGTCACCCGCGAGGCGGGTCCGGTGGCCGGCGGCGCCACGGTGATCGCCTTCATCACCGACCCCGACGGCTACAAGGTCGAGCTGATCCAGCGCGGCACCTTGTGAGTGGCGCGGCGCGGCGAAAGCGCAGCGCCGCGCCTCTGGCCACAGCCGAATGGGCTAACGCCCGCTGACGCCGCGCGCGTGACGGTCGGCCAGGCGCCTGTCCCGCAGCGCAGCGGGGCCCGGCCAGGCGGCGCGCGCGTCGTGAAGTTCATCGACGGGCTCCAGACCGACCTGCGAACCGGCGTCCTCGACGTCCACCGCGTGCGATGGATAACGTGCGACGAGGCGCCGGGCGCCCTCGTCGTCGGGCAGCGAGACCAGCTCCGAATACAGGGCCGCACCGAAGCCCACCGGATGACCGCGGCGCCCGTGGTGCTGCGCGTAGGCGATGGGATGCTCGCGCAACGCGGCGGCCACCTGACGCAGGGTGGATACCTGCACCCGGGGCATGTCACCGGGCAGCACCAGCCAGCCCTTGGCATTCGGTCGGGCCGCGACGCCCAATGCCATCGCGATGCCCACGCCCTGGATGGCGTTCAATCCCCGCCGCTCGACGCGCTCCGGTCCGGCGCTGTCAAGGCCGGGCTTGAGCACCAGCACATCGCGGCTGGCCAGGTGGCGCGAGGCCTCGCCGGCCAAGGCTTCGGTGGTGACCACCACCACCGGCAAGCCGCTGCCCATCGCTTGAGCCAGCGTGGCGCCGAGCAGGCTGGCCGCACCCTGCGCTTCGGGTTCAAGAAAACGGGAGGCGCCGCCAACAGCGACAACGATGATCACAGGCGACGCATGCATGCGCAGTTCCACCTCTGTCCAGGATGAGCTTCAGCGCGTGCCGACAAAGAGGCCGCGGCGCCGACTACTGCTGAGCGTGAGGATGGGTGACAAACGCACAGAACGCCAGAGGACCATCACTTAGGGCGTTTTCCGAAAACGGCTGCCGCTTGTCCCACCCGGATCCTCAGTGCTGGCTGATGGGGAAAACGAGACCCGGGTTTCTATACTCGTGCGATGGACTCCATTGCCGACCTACGCAAGAGCTACGAGCGCGCCGAGCTCGACGAATCAGCCTCGCTCGACGACCCGCGTGCGCAGTTCGAGTTGTGGCTGCAGCAGGCCATCAGCGGCGAGTTGCCCGAGCCCAACGCGATGACCGTGGCCACCGTCGGCGCCGACGGCCGGCCGTCCACCCGGGTGGTGCTGATCAAGGGCTGCGACGCGCGCGGCATCGTGTGGTTCACCAACTACCAAAGCCGCAAGGGGCGCGAGCTGGCTGCGCACCCGTTTGCCGCGCTGCAGTTCCACTGGGTCGAGCTTGAGCGCGTGGTGCGCATCGAAGGCCGCGTTGAGCCCGTCGATGCCGCCGAATCCGACGCCTATTTCAAGTCGCGCCCGCTCGATTCGCGCATCGGCGCATGGGCCTCGCCGCAAAGCGAGGTCATCTCGTCGCGCGGCGTGCTGGTGGCCAACGCGGCCAAGTTCGGCGCGAAATTCCTGCTCAACCCGCCGCGCCCGCCGCACTGGGGCGGCTACCGGCTGCTGCCCGACCGCTGGGAGTTCTGGCAGGGCCGCAAATCGCGCCTGCACGACCGGCTGCAATACCGCTGGCAAGAATCCGCCTGGGTGCGCGAGCGGCTGGCGCCCTGAGACCCGTCTGGCCCGCGCGCCTTGCTCACTGCTGATCCCCGGAGACCGACGATGACCCCAACCCCCTTCGAATCCATCCTGACCGCCGTGCACGGCGACGGCACGCTCAAGACCGGCGTGATCACGCTGAACCGGCCGAAGGCCCTCAATGCGTTGAGCGATGCGCTGATGGACGAGCTGGGTGCCGCGCTGCTGGCCTTCGACCGCGACGCGGCCATCGGCTGCATCGTGATCACCGGCAGCGACAAAGCCTTTGCCGCGGGCGCCGACGTCGGCGGCATGGCCGAGCTGAACCACCTTGACGCCTACCGCAGCGACTTCATCACCCGCAACTGGGAAACCATCCGCCGGGTGCGCAAGCCGGTGATCGCGGCGGTGGCCGGCTTTGCGCTGGGCGGCGGCTGCGAGCTGGCGATGATGTGCGACTTCATCATCGCCGCCGACACCGCCAAATTCGGCCAACCCGAGATCAAGCTGGGCATCATCCCCGGCGCCGGCGGCACGCAGCGGCTGCCGCGCGCGGTGGGCAAGGCCAAGGCCATGGACATGGTGCTCACCGGCCGCATGGTCGACGCCACCGAGGCCGAACGCGCCGGGCTGGTCTCGCGCGTGGTGGCCGCCGATCAGTTGATGACCGAAACGCTGGCCGCTGCGGCCACCATCTGCGCCCACAGCGGGCCCAGCGTGATGATGGCCAAGGAGTGCGTGAACCGCGCCTTCGAGACGGGCCTGTCGGACGGCGTGTCGTACGAGCGGCGGCTGTTCCACTCGCTGTTCGGCACCCACGGCCAGCGCGAGGGCATGGCCGCTTTCATCGCCAAGCGCAAGCCGGACTTCGAAACGCGCTGATGCACCTGCGAGCGTCGCTCAGGCGCTGGCGCTCAATACCGGTGCCCGCCGCTCAGCGATAGCGGCTGGCGAAGGTCTTGCGGAACTTCTCGATCTTGGGCGCGGCCACCATCGCGCAGTAGCCCTGCTCGGGGTGGTTGGCGTAGTAGTGCTGGTGGTAGTCCTCGGCGCGCGAGTAATCCGCCAGCGGCAGCAACTCGGTCACGAGCCGGCCGCCCACGCTGGCGTTCACCTCGTCTATCACCTCGCGCGCCACGGCCTGCTGCGCGGGCTCGTGAAAGTAAATGCCCGAGCGGTACTGCGTGCCCACGTCATTGCCCTGGCGGTTGAGCGTGGTGGGGTCGTGGATCACGAAGAAGATCTCGAGCACCTCGCGCAGGCTGATGCGCTCGGCATCGAAGCTCACGCGAATGACCTCGACGCAGCCGGTCGCACCGCTGCACACCTGCTCGTAGGTGGGCTTCGCGATGCGCCCGTTGCTGTAGCCCGACTCGACGGCGGTGACGCCATCGACGTGCTCGTACACCGCCTCGGTGCACCAGAAGCAGCCGCCGCCCAATGTGACAGCTTCAATTTTCACGATCACCCTCCGATTTCTTGTTTAAACGTTTTTCCAAAATACAGTCGAAAAACAGCAATGCGCAATTTCAACAAGGTCAGCCGCTTATTCATCCTTATTCCGCTACAGGAATAGACTTTTTAATAAAAATTCAGCGCGCTGAGCGCAATTTAAATGACTTGGAAATCGCCATGGCCACCGGCAGAAAATTATTATAATTAGCCCCCCTCATCACGGCGACTCGCGAAGCATAAAAAACCTTACATTACCACTTTATTGAATAACCTCTTCTGTCAGGGTCTGATACAGAATACCCAAATCTTTTGTTTTAATTCGAAACTGACTCCTAGCTTTGATTCTTGAATTTCCAGCGCCCAATTTTGTAACTTTTGAGCCGGGATCAAAAATTATAGCGCCCGAACATATCGCATTAAGATACTTACTGAAGTCGGTATGCTCCCCCATTAGAACCGGCGAGTCATAGCGGTACGAAATTGGCACCTCTTTCAAGGTGTAGTGGACGTAGGCAGCATAGGCATGCTTTCGGTTCCAGTGCGTCAACAACTGAGCGAATGCCCACGATGCAGCCTCATTTCCAGCAGCGTCTACTAAGCGAATAGACCCATCCACATCATGCAACTTATTGGTTTTTGGATCAAAGCCTAAGACCTCCAACGTCATACCAGTGGCCGCGCACAGAACACCAAATTTGTGAGCTCCGGTGAAATACATATTTCCATCCTCAACATGGTGGCCGTAACGCTCGACGAACTCCTTGGCTCCGCGTTCCCCGTAAAAACCTCCATTGGGCTCGGGAGTCATTAAGGTGACACGGCCTGTACTATGGCCCTTGATCTCCCAACCGAGATAGTCAGGTTCGGATTTACCATTTGGAGTAATTCCAAGTAAGGCTTCGAGCGTGTAGCCCCCACCATTGGTTGCCTTATAAGGTATAACAATCCCCTTATTATCTCTGCGACATGACAGGTGAAAACCACCCGAATGTATTTCTTTGAGAGCCAATAAAACCTTCGCCTTATTTTGATTTGACCCAATTGGAAGCGTCAACTCTAGGAAAAGTCCTACGGGCGGGGAGGCAGTAAACTTTCCAAGAAGTTCTTGCGCAAGGGGCGTATCTGCTGGCGCAAGATGGATCAATGTACGGCTGTCGCTTGTCGTACCAAACACCAGAAACCGGCCATCACTACCGCGTCTGCGATCTCTGGGCACTTGCTGCAAGTGCTCTGACGGCGCGGCCTTGCAGCCCGCCAAGAAACCGGACAGCCTAACCTCGGGGTATGCGGGATACAGAATCAACTGCGCTCCCACAGCCTTTTCTTGGTTGTCAATATCAACCCAGTACAGGTCTAACGCAGCTTTGAAATTCGGGGACTTGAGTTCAGGGAATGCAGTTATTTCACCGTAAGGGAAAAAGGAAAGAACCTCAAAACTTCCACCCAAATATATTTGCTGCTTTGAATTATCATTTTCAGACAAGCGCTTCACAAAGACACGTTCAGCACCGAGATCCTTAAGTCGATTAAGAAGTTGCTCTGAATTCTGGAATCCCATTTCCTGTGATCTCCGGAGACCTGTATTACGAAAATATCACGCAGCATGGCGGATAGGTTTTTTTTCATTTTTCACAGCCTCGACAATAAAAGGCTGCATTGCAAAGGCTACAGCACTCATCACCGGGACGACTACAGAGTTCCCAAACTGTTTATAAGCCCGCGTATCAGACACCGGAATTTTGAACACATCCGGGAAACCCATCAACCGGGCGCACTCGCGCGGTGTTAAGCGGCGCGGATTGTTTTTAAAGCCTTGACTGAACAAAATCTCAGAACCATCTTTGTAGTAGCGCGCTGAAAGTGTTCGCGTCACGCTATCTGGCGTAACCAACCCGAATCCAAAACCATTACCAGCCGCCTGATGCTTAATTTTATAATTTTGAAGATATTGCCACAGTTTGTCTGTCAGGGTGTACTTGTCTAGGACCTTGCGACTGGCGTGGTCATAGTAACTATCGCCGTCCGAGTCCAGCACAGGCTCGCCAGCCTTTTTGTGGATGATGTCACCCAGCGTATGGATACCCTTAGGCGGCAAGTCAACCATGCTCCAATCAAATTCAACATTATCACGAAAGCCGATTATCAGAATCCGTTCCCGGTGTTGCGGCACGAAGTGAGCACCGTCGATGACCTTGTGGAAAACCTGATAACCCAGTTCATCTCGCAGCGTGCGAATGATCACGTCAAAAGTTCGCCCCTTGTCGTGCGACTGAAGGTTCTTTACGTTCTCCAACATAAATGCTTTGGGCCGCTTTACGGCAATGATGCGCGCCACATCAAAGAAAAGTGTCCCCTGTGTCTCATCTGCAAAGCCATGCGCACGGCCTAGAGCATTTTTCTTGGATACGCCTGCTATCGAAAACGGCTGGCACGGAAACCCACCCAGCAGTACGTCGTGGTTGGGGATGTCGCTCGCATCGATTTTGGTGATGTCGCCGTTGATAGGGTCTTGGCCACCAAAATTGGCCATGTAGGTGCGCTGCGCGTAGCTGTCCCACTCACTGGTGAATACGCATTCGCCGCCTATGGCCTCAAAAGCTAAACGGATGCCGCCAATTCCTGCAAACAAGTCAATGAACTTGAAATCGGCGTTGGCGTTGGTCACCGACTGAAACGGCAGCAGCCGCTGCAAAGCCATCCCAACATATTGGGGAGGCTGCGACTCACCCACCTCCCAACGCCGGACTTGGCGCTCGCTGACTCCTAGGTGCTTGGCGATAGCTGCTTGAGAATGGTGCTGGCGCGCCGAGGCCAAATATTTGAGCGCTGCGGTGTCATCTTGAGTGGTTAACGGTGTGTTCATGGCGGAAATCATACCGGACATAATGTCCGGTATTTGTCCCCCTGACAAATAAACAGTGCCCATCTTCAGGCGTGCACTCAAAACCGTTTGCCATGCGACTTGATTCAATGGCCGCTAGCGTGACGAAGCTAGGATCCGACAGGGCTGCGGCAGTCGCGGTGCACAAGAGCCCAGCTTGCCTGATTCATGGGTTGCTCCGTTGTCAGTCGTTGCGCAAGACGAGTTGCGCGCTCGGCGTCGACGCCGCGTTGTCGCCGCCGGCCAGCCGAGGCTTGGGCGCGCCGATGAACAGCCGGTCGCTGGGCAGGCCCTTGGCGATCAGAGCGTCGCGCACCAGCAGCCCGCGCTGCAGCGCGAGCTGGCGCATCACGGCGTCGGTGACCGGGATCACGGTCTTGAGCAGCGCTTCCATCTCGGCCGCCGGAATGTCCTTGGCCAGACCGATCACGTTGCGCGGCTTGTCGGCGATTTCGGTCTGCTTGTAGACCGCCTTGAGCAGCCGCTCGCGCTCGGCCGCACTGAAGACCTCGACCGCAGCGCCAGCGGCCGCCGGCTCGGGCGCCTTGCCGTCGCGCGCGAGCTCCTTGGCGCGCTCCTGATGCAAGCGAGCATCGACCGCGGCCTGCAGGTAGGCCTCGCGTTCAGCGGGCAGATCGGAAGCGCCCGTGACCGTCATCTTGAGCGCCGGACGGTCGGCCAGCGCCTTGGCCACCTTGTCGAGCGCAGCCGCGCCCGAAGCACTCAACGCCGCCGTGCCGGGGGTGAACTCGACCACGCTCAGATCCTGCTCGCTGCTGCCGAACAGCAGCGAGAACGGCGCGGTCAGCGCCTTGGTCAGCACGTTGACGATCACCTTGACGACCAGAGCGCCGATGCTGAACTGCGGATCCTTCAGCGAGCCGCTCAAAGGCAGGTTGATGTCGATGACGCCACGGCTGTCCTTGAGCAGCGACACCGCGAGCAGCACCGGCAGCGAGGTCGCGCTGGCGCTTTCGACGCGCTCACCGAAGGTCAGCTGGTTGACGATGACCTGGTTCTTGGCCTCGAGCCGGCCCTCGGGCGTGATCAGGTAGCTCAGGTCCATGCTCAGCTTGCCGCGCTCGATCGCGTAGCCGGCGTACTTGCCGGCGTAGGGCGACAGCGGTGCGAGCTCGAGGTCGGTCGCCCGCGCGTGGATGTTCATCGCCAGCGGCTGCGCGGTCGGGTTGAACTGGCCCGAGATCTCGAGCAGCGCGGTCTTGGCCGCGCGGCCGTGCAGCTCGACGGTGGCCATCTCGCTCGAGCCCGAGCGGAACGCGCTGAGGCTGCCGTTGAGCTCGCTGAGATCAGCGCTGTAGTTGGGGCGCACGAAGTGGTCGGTGAAGTCGACGCGGCCATTGACCAGCCGCGTGGCGCCCACGCTGATCTCGGGCGGCAGCGCGGCGGCAGTGGCAGCCGACGGTTCAGCTGGCGTGGCCGGTGCAGTTGGCGCGGCGATGACCTCCGGTGGCGCAGCGGCTGCGGTGGGCGCGTCGGCCGCAGACTCTTGCTGCAGGTTGAAACGCCCCTTCTCGTCGAGCACCAGGCTGGCGAAGAAGTCGCTGAGCACGACCTCGCCGATGTCCACGCGGGTCGCCTTGGCCGGCGCCATCGCCAGCTTCACACCATTGAGCTTGAATGAGTGCCAGCTGAGCAGTTCCTGGCCGGCGCCCGCAGGCGCATCGGACGCAGCGCGGCTGTTCATCAGCACGTCGGCGATCAGCACGTCACCGGCCACGCCGATGTCGAGCCCGGCGGGCAGCTCGCGCACCGCAACGTCGGCCTTCACGCCGGCTTCGGCGCGCACCAGCCTGACCGGCAGGTGGCTGCGTGCATAAGGCTCGAATGCGTGCACCGGCAGGCGGTCGAGCTTCAACGCGCCCTTGACCATCAGCGGCTGCAAGCCGAACTGCCCGCGCCAGTCGAGCGCGCCGGCCGTGGCCGCGCCGGCGGCCGACTTGATCGACTTGTCCGGGGCGTGCGCCAGGTCGCGGTTGGCCAGCAAGCGGGCGCTGAACTGCACATCGGCCGGCGACAACGTGCGCGAGCCCGACAGCACCAGCTTTTGCACGCCGAGCTTCATGCCACGCAGCACCAGCAGCACCGGCTCGCCCGGTGCCACCTGAGCGTCGTCGAGTCGCACCGAGCCGCCGTCGAGGGCCAGGTCGCGCAGATCGACGCGCCACGGCGCTTCGGCGGGCGAAGCAGCGACGGCAGTCGCCGGGGCCGCGGGCGCGACCGGCTTGGCGTCCTTCGTCTTCAGCCATTGCTGGACGCTCCATAGACCGTCGCGATCGCGCGCCACCGCCACGGCGGGTTGCTCGAACCGGACGCTGCCCAGCAGCACCGTGCGGGCCGGCACATCGAGATCGACGCCGCGCAGCGCGAGCTGCTTGAGCGCGACCGCGGGCAGCTTGTGGCCATCGGTGATGCGCAGCTCATCGACCACCAGTTCACCCTTCGCCAGCGACAACGCGGCCGGCGTGGCCGCGGGCGCCGTCGCACCGGCCGCCCAGTTCAACTGGCCCGAGGTCGACAGCCGACCGCTCACCTTGGCGCTCAGCACATCGGCCACATACGGTGCGAAGGCGTCGAGCGAGAGATCGCTCAGCTTCAACTCGAGCTGAGCCCTGCGGTCGCTGACGCGGCCGTCGACGCCCAGCTGCGCCAGCGCCGGAGCGCCCTTGGTCTGCGAAGACAGCGTGGCCTTGAGGCTCACCGGCAGCGTGCCGTCGGCCGCGAACGGATAGGCCAGCGGACCGGCCTTGAAGTCGACATCGGCCAGTGCCAGCGCGGCCGCCGGCTTGACGCTGGCGTCGTTCCAGAGCACGCGCAAGCCGCCCACGTGCAGCGATTCGACCGCCACCTTCCAGTCGGCGGACGCCGTGGCGGCAGGCGGTGCGGCATGGGCGACAGCCGAGGCGCCGGACGCGGACGCAGCCACGACCGGTGCCGCGCTGGCCGGTGCCTCAGCGCCCTTGGGCTGCGTGCCTGACAGCTGCGCGAAGTTCAAGCGGCCGCGCGCATCACGGCTCACGTGCAACGTTGGATCGTCGAGTTCGATGGCGCCCAGCGCCAGCTGACGATCGAGCGGACGCACGTCGCGCAGCGCCACGCCGAGGTGCTTCCAGGCCACCAGCGGTGCGCCGGCCGCGTCGTCGAGCGCGAACTTGTCGAGACCGATCTGGCCGCTCAAGCCCACGTGCGGCACCGCACCGGGCGGCATCGCGAAGTTGACCTCGATCCGGGCCGCCACGCTGCCGCTGCGCAAGCGCACGGGCAGCGATTCGGGCAGGTACACCGTGTAGGGCGTCAAGTCCAGATCGCCCATGTTGAACTTGAGCAGCGCCGCGCGCGTGCCGGCAAACGGCGTGGCCTGCGCGCCAGTGTCGAAGGCCGTGCCGTTGAACTGGAAGGCCAGCCGCGGCTCGACCTTCACGTCGACCTGGTCAGGCAGGTTGGTGATGAACGGCAAGCTCAGCTGCAGCGATTTCAGAAGGTGCCGCCGCTCCTTGGGACGGTCATCGAACGACACCGACGCGTCGCTCACCTTGATGTTGTAGACGGCGAAATGCACCGGCTCGCCGGGCGGCTCGTTCGACGGCGGCGACGCGAAGCGGGCGAGCACGTCGTCGATGTCGTAGTGGCCGGGAGTGGTGTGCGTCAGGCGCAGCTCGGGCGCGTCGATCTCGAAGGCATCGATGACCGGCGCGAGCTTCCACAGCGAGCGGATGTCGACGTTGACATACAGCCGCGCCACCTTCAGCAGCGGCGGCACCGCGCTGGCTGCCGCCGGGGCAGCGACGGCGGGTGCACCGCCGATCACGATGTCGCGCACCGTGAGTTCCATCGACCACGGACTGAAGCTCACGTCGCCGATCGTCACCGCGCGGCCAAGCATGTCGGTCAATCGCTGCTGTGCCTGCGACTTGAGCAGCGGCGGCACCGCCAGCCAGACCAACATCCACACCGCCAGCGTGCCGGCCACGCCCCACCCGATACGCCGCAACCACTTCATGGACACCTCCATCCAGCTGTTCAACAGCGGCTCGAACACAATGCTCGCATGATGTTCGAACCCACCCGGAATCTCTCGTGAGCGGCATTGTCAGTCTGCTCGGCATCCAAGCGTGGAAACCGGTGCTGAGCGCCTTGCTGCTGCCGCCGGTGCCCCTGCTGCTGGCGGTCCTGATCGGCCTGTGGCTCATGCGGCGGCACCGTCGCGCGGCCACCTGGCTGGTGGCTGCGAGCGTGGTCGCGCTGTGGCTGCTCGCGTGCAGCGGCTTCGCTCGCACTCTGGAATCTGTGTTGCTTGGCGCCACACCGCCGATGCACGCCGTGCGTCTGGCCGAGTTGCGCGCGCTGGTCGCGTCATCGCCAGGTGAGTCACCGGTGGCCATCGTCGTGCTGGGTGGCGGGGCCGAGCCCTACGCGCCCGAATACGACAGCGGCAGCCTCGAGGCCGCATCGCTCGAGCGGCTGCGCTACGGCCTGTGGCTGGCGAGGCGCACCGGCTGCCCGGTGGCCTTCAGCGGCGGCCTGGGCTGGGCCGGAAGGCCTGGCGTGCCCGAAGCCGATCTCGCCCAGCGCATCGCCACCGAAGACTTCCGCCAGCCGCTGCGCTGGCTGGAAAACACCTCGCGCGACACCCGCGAAAACGCTGAACACACGCTGCCGCTGCTGAGCCAGGCCGGCGTCAAACGCATCGTGCTGGTCACCCACGGCTGGCACATGCAACGCGCCCGTGCGCTGTTCGAAGCGGCAGCGCGCTCCAGCCGAATCCACATCGAGCCCGCGCCCATGGGTCTGGCCGACCAGACCCAGTTGCCCGTACTCGACTGGCTGCCGTCCAACGCCGGCTTCAGGCAAAGCCGGCTGGTGGTGCATGAATGGCTGGGGTGGCGGCTGGGGGCTTGATCAGCTGCGCATGCGCGGGCCCGACACGGTTCGGGTGCGCCAGTAAGCCTCCCAGCCGCGGCCCGTCAGTTTCTTGAACACCCGCGACAGCGTGAGGTGTTTGCGCATGGAAGCAGCCCAAAGTGCCAGTCCGCGATGTGATCGCCGGCCTTTTCGGCACCCGGTGGCCTCGATGGACGAGTGTGGTGCGAGGTCCTGGTGGACCGCTGGCGGCGCCACCATCACCACGTTCAGGCCGTGCTGCCAGGCGCCATCGACGGCGGTGTCGACGGCCACGCGCGGCACGCTGAAGGCGTCCACCAACTTGCATGCGCCGCGGCCAGTGACCACGTAGCCTTGCAAGCCGCTGGGGCTCTTGGTCGGCAGCAGCAGCGAAAAGCCGTCGGTCAAGGGCCGGAGCGGCTTGCCGACCTGCCTCATCAGGCTGGACAGGCGCACCACGTCGATGTCGTGCAGCAGCCCCGGTGTCAGCTGTTCAAGCACCGGCAACAGCGCGGCGCTCAACAGCACGTCGTCTTCGAGCACCAGCGCGCAGTCGATGCCGCGCGCGACGATCTCGCGCCACACGCCCAGGTGGCTCAGGTAGCACCCGACCTCACCGTCGGACAGCTCGCGGGCTTCGGACAGCGCCGGCATGGCCTCGCGGCTCAAGGCGCGCCCGTCGATCGCTGGAAAGAACTCGGGCGCCAGCCCCAGGCGCGCAAGCTGCTCCAGCATGGCCTGCCGGCGATCCCGGCGATGGGCCAGGTTGATGGCGAACACGGGAATCATGAGCACGTCCAAGCATTCACGCGAAGTGCCGGCGCAACTGGCCTTGCAGGTCGGCCTGGCACCGGCTGAATCCCGAGCGCCAATCGTGGTTGGCGCCCAGTCGTGACACGGCCTGCGCGGCGACGTGCGCCACCGCGCGCATGTCCGGCGCCGATCCCAGCTGCATCGGCTCGCCCGGGACACGCAGCAAGGCAGCGTCGAGACCGACCATGCGAAAAAGCGCCACCTTCTTCAGCTCATTCAGGGTCGAAGACACCGCTGGCTCGTCGCGCACCACGCACAGCGGCAGGCTGCCCTGCGACATGCTGTTGACGGCGAAGTGGTAGGTGTCGGTGAGGCAAAAGCGGGCATGTCGCATGAGCGCCAGGTTGAGTGCGAACTTGGCATGGACGACGCGCTTGGGCCACCTCGCGAACAGCCAGTCGACCGCAATTCCGCGCAGCCCGGTCTCGCGCTCGACCGCCTCGACCAGCGCGCGGGCTGCTTCGACCCCCAAAGAGCGGCTGAAGCTGTGAGCGAAATAGCGCCCCCGCCACGCGGCGGGCCCTCGCGCAGGCATCAGCAGGCTGGCGCAGTCGAACCCGAGGCTCACCTTGGAGCTGCCGCCATCCAGACGCGACAGCGCTTCGAAGGACAGCGGGTCGCGTACCACCACGGCGCTGGCGCGCTGGAGAAACTCGCCCATCGAGGCACGGACCGACGCATCTTCCAGCGTGGGCTCCATGCCCATGAAACAGCCCCCGAACGAGTAGATCCGCGTGGAAACTGGCAAACCGGCTCCGGTGTGCAGGTAGAGCTGGCGCCAGCGCTCGAACCCCTCGATCGGTCCGCTGGCGCGATGCCGCTTGACCTCGCGCTCGGCGTAATCACCGGCACCCCACATCGGGTTGTTCAGGAAGTCACCCCAGTAAACCACCGCGTCGAAGCCACGCAGGTCATCGACCGACCGAACCAGCCGGTAACGCAGCGACGCCACCTTCGTGCGGTTTTGCGTGACGCACAACTCATGCTCGGCGCCGAGGCTGGCGAAGAAGTGCCGCGCCGCGAGGTCGACCGAATACATGCCGCTGTTGCGCGGGTTGTAGGCACACACAACGGCGACACGGCTCATTGGCGGGGGTGGGAGCAGACGACTTGTAAAAGGGGTTGGCAACAGCGCATGTTCATCACGGGGTGAGAGCGTCGCAACCAGGGCGATGCGAGGATAGGCGCACTTGGCCACTCCCGATCCACAAACGCGGCCGACAGGGAAATGGCCAAATCGAATAGAGCAACTATCTAGATATAAACAGTTTAGATAATTTTAAAATCACCAAATCAAGCACCTCAAAGATCGCCCACGTGACGGCTACGGATTCGAACTTGCAGATCAAGGCTGCGTGCCAAGCCAAGCCGCTGCCCATCGTATGCATGGCGTTTGGCAACGTGGCGCTGGCGGACATCTACGTCACCCGACTGCTCGAGATGCTGAGCAGGCACTGCCCGCTGCCGTTTCGGCTGATCTGCTACACCGACCAGGCGCGCAATGTCCCGGTCGAGATCGAGCAACGCGACTGCAGCACCTGGTCCGAGTTCGACCACGAGGGCACGCCGGCCTTCATGCGCAAGCTCGGGCTGTTCAATCCGGCCTACATCGGGTTCGACGAATTTCTGTACCTGGACCTGACCCTGGTCATCCGCCAATCCATGAAAGAGCTGCTCGACTTCGCGCTCTCAGCGCCCGAGGATCTCGTCATCGTCAAGGACTGGCACTACGACTGCTACAACTCCAGCGTGATGCGCATCCGGCCCAAGCCGATGCGCTTCATTTACAGCGCCTACCTGGCCGGTGAGAGATTCCCTCAGGTCTTGCCCGGAGATCAGGACTTCATCCATGGGGTGGTGAATGACCGCCGGGCACAGCATCGGGTGGCTCTGTTTCCTGCAGCCTGCGTGGTGAGCTTCAAGGCCTTGCTGCGGATCGGCCGGCGCTCACCGAAACTGGCGCGCCGGTTCACTGAACAAGCCACGGTGATCAAGTTCCACGGACGACCTCGAATGCATCAGGCCTTCGATCCGGTGTATCACTTCTTCAGGATTCGCCTGCGCGATTGGGCGCATGGGCGCCTGCGCTCGCCGATCCCGGTAGATGAACTCAAGTCCCATTGGGAGTGCAGCGGCCAGCCCGGGCATCAGGCCGCCGTGGTGGATGCCCTGCAAACCACGGCCCGATGAAGGTCCTTGAACTTCACCCTGAACCTGCATGCACGGTCGATGGCTGGACGCGCCGCGCCTGCGAGGTGCGGCGCGTGGACGGCAACACCCCGCAAAGCAGCCACAGCCTGTGGTTCGATGTGCCACCCGAGGCCCCGGCATGGGACGACGCCGATGCCGAGCCGTATCTGATCGCCTGCCTGATGCTGGCGATGCATGAAGGCCGCAGCTTGCGGGTGCGCGGTCGGGTGTCGCGCACGCTGCTCGAAAACCTCGAGGAATACGCGGCGTTCTGGGTCACGACCGCACCCGCACGCTACCAGCGCGTGACGGTGGAGGTCGACGAGGTGTCGCCGCACACCGGCGCCCCTGCGCCAAGCGCCGAGCTGGCGCGCCCGGCAGCCATCGCCGCCTTCTCGGGCGGCCTGGACGCGAGCTTTCTCGTGTGGCGCCACCACACGGGGATGGCCGGTTTGCGCAGCCGGCAGATACGCGCGGCGGTGATGATTGCGGGCTTCGACATCCCGTGCGACAGCCGCGTCCACTTCGACGCCAGTTTCGCGGTGGCCCATGGCACCTTGCAGTCGCTGGGCCTGGTGCTGTACCCGCTGCGCACCAACCTGCGCCAGGTCATCAAGGTGCCCTGGGAGCAGGTGCACGGAACCTCGCTGGCCGCTTGCCTGCAGTTCTACAAGGCGATCGCACCCACCGCGCTGCTGGGCAGTTGCGAGCCTTACAACCACCTCGTGACGCCGTGGGGCAGCTCGCCCGTCATCGACCACCTGCTGTCGAGCGCCAGCCTGCGCATCGTCCATGACGGGGCCGAGTACAGCCGCAGCGACAAGGCCCGGCTGCTGGCCACCTGGCCGTTCGGAGCCAACCGCATCCGCGTGTGCTGGAGCGACACCCACCCCGGCACCAATTGCCAGGCCTGCGAGAAATGCCTGCGCACGATGGCCAATTTCGCGGTGCACGGGCTGCCCATCCCGGCCAGCTTGGGCGGCAATGTCGAACGACTGAACCGGCTCATCGGCACGGTGCGACTGCGCAGCACGGCGCAAGCAGCAGAGTGGCGTGCGCTGCGACTCATTCGTCAGCCCGGCGCGCGCGATCGCTGGCAGCGGTGGATCACGCCGATCCTGTGGCGTTGTCAGTTGCGGGCGGTGTTTCACGCCAGGCTGCGGCCGTGGTTGCGGCAGCTTGCGGGGCGGGCCCCCGCCAGGTAGACACAGGTCGGGCGACAGGCCAGTGGTTGCCTGTGCCCGCACGGATGTCACGTTCACGGGCCCAGAATCTGCAATCCGCAGTCAGACGGTCGACGCCTCACCCGACGGCACGTGACCCCGGTGCCCGGGCCGGATGGCCCGAACAAGACCCCTACGAACGGATACCGTCAAACACATGGCGCATTACCAGCAGCAAAGATTCGTCGAGATCGTCCGCAGCCACTACCCCGACTTTTTCAAGGGCAAGAACATCCTGGAAGTCGGCAGCTGGAACGTCAACGAAACCGTCCGGAGGTTTTTTGCCGACTGCCGCTATGTTGGTGCCGACATTGCCGAAGGGCGCGGCGTGGATGTGGTTTGCCCCGGCCAGGATCTGGCGTTTTCAGACGATGAATTTGACCTCGTCATCAGCGGCGAGTGTTTCGAGCACAACCCGCAGTGGGTCGCCACCTTTGCCAACATGCACCGCATGCTCAAGCCGGGTGGTCTGTGCCTGATCACTTGCGCGTCCATCGGGCGGCGCGAGCACGGCACCCAGCGCAAAGCGCCCAACACGTCCCTGACGGCGCAGGCCGGGCATGACGACTACTACCGCAACATCTCGAAGCAGGACTTCCTGAAAAACTTCGACCTGGGCCAGATGTTCGATGCCCACGAGATGTTCTACAACGTGTACTGCGACGACTTCTATTTCATCGGCGTCAAGGCCGGTGGCCCGGGTTCCAACGCCATCCCGCCTGTGCTGAAAAAAGAGGTGCTGGCCATCAAGGAAGCCCGCACGCCGGGAGCGCTGAGGGTTTTCTACAAAACCATTTCCTTCTGGGCGACGTTTGCCTGGGCGGGTCTTTTGGGTGAAGACAAGTACCACGCGCTGAGGTTCCACATCAGCCGCCGGCTGAAGCTGCTTCGCAACATGCGCCCACGCGCATTCAAAAAAGAGGGCCGTTGAATTGAGCGCGCTGCTTTCTCGCCGGCGTGGCAATGGGCGGCTGGATCCCCTTTGATGCGCATACTTTTTCTGTCCACCGCTGCGGGTTACTTTCGCCACAAGCGCGACCCGTTGCGCGACCCGTCCTTCATCTACCGGATCCAGAACACCGCGCTGGCCATCCAGCGGCTGGGCGGTGATGCCAAGATGCTGCATTTGTCGGACATGCGCATCCCGGGAATGTCCAGAGGATGGGACATCGTCGTGATCCACCGCCCGGCGATGTCGGGGTCGTTTGAGTCGGCCATGGAGAAGTTCCGCAAGAACAAGACCCTGGTCTTTGGCGACTTTGACGACCTGATCTTTTCTCCGTCTCAGGTGGCCGACCGGCCTGCGGTGCGCTCCGGCGAAAAGTCGCCCGATGTCGCCTCAGAACGGGCCTTGCGTCACCTGGAAGCCATCCGCGAGCTCGACGGCGTGATCGCCTCGACGCCCGTGCTCATTGACGCCTTTGCCGGCCTGGCCAACCCGCCCGAGCGCCGGGTGCTGCTGCCCAACAGCTGGCACCTGTCATGGGAGTCCATGCGGCACAGCCCACCCTTGAGGCCCGCCGGCATGGCGAGCGGCGGCCAGAGCGTCACCTACTTCAGCGGCTCACGCACCCATGACGCCGACCTCGCCATGATCGCGGATGCCATCACCGCGAGCCTAGCTGAATTTCCGGGCTTCAAGGTGAATCTGGTCGGCAAGGTCGGCCGTGACGGGGTGCCCTTTGAATGCACCCTGTGCCCCAAGGTGCCGTTCGCCACCTATGGCTCGCTGGTGGCCACGTCCTCGGTGAACCTGGCGCCGCTGGAAGACACCAGCTTCAACCGCGCCAAGTCGGCCCTGAAGGTCATCGAGGCGGGTTTTTTTGGCATCAAGACGGTGTGCTCGCCGATCCCCGACTACGTCGACGCCCCCGAATCGGCCCGGCTGCTGGCCAGCACGCCATCGCAGTGGCGCGATGCCCTTCGCGCGGCCTTCCAGGACGTGGTCGACGGACGACCCGATCGACAGCGGATGCGTCAGGAGATCCAGGAACGCTACGACCCGCTCGCCACGGCACGCCGCTTGTTGAGCGATCTGGGCGGCTAGCCTGGCGCAAGACCCTGGATCTCGGCCAGATTAAGTCGGCCCCAGACGCATTGCAGGGGGCGGCGAACAGATTGGATGCGTTTGGTGGCTACGAAAAAGCTACGCCACAAAGATCAACGGCCTAGGCGAAACGCCTAAGCCGTTGAATTTACTGGTGGGCCCTGAGTGACTCGAACACTCGACCTACGGATTAAGAGTCCGCTGCTCTACCAACTGAGCTAAGAGCCCCACATGCATCACTTATTCGATCAAACCTTGAGCCCGGTAGGTGGTGGGTTGTGCGGGACTCGAACCCACGACCTACGGATTAAAAGTCCGCTGCTCTACCAACTGAGCTAACAACCCCCGGGCAGCCCAAAATTATAGACCGGCTCGCCGCATTGTCGGCAAGGTTTCGGCTCAGCGCTGCAACACCTGGCGGATGGCCTCGGCGGCGGCCACCATGCCGAAGGTGGCCGTCACCGTGACGCTCGAGCCGTAGCCGTGGCAATTGAGGTTGCTTTCGGTGTCGCACGACTGCGAAGGCACCTGCACCGGCTCGCGCGAGAACACCCCCATCACGCCCATCGGTGCATGGCGTGCAGCGGCGTGGTGCTGGCGCAAACGCTGACGCAGCGAGGCCAGCAGCGGGTCGTGCGTGGCATCGGCCAGATCGGCCACCTCGACCGCTTGCGGGCGCTGCTTGCCACCCGCCGCACCCACGGTCACGAAGGGCGTTCCGGTGGCCAGCGCCCAAGCGGCCAGCGCGGCCTTGGCGCGCACCTGGTCGCACGCATCGATCAGGGCGTCGATGGGGTGCGCCAGCAGCGCGGGCCAGTTGTCGGCATCGACGAATTCCTCGACCGGGAAAAGCGCGCAGCCGGGGTGGATGTCGGCCAGTCGCTCGCACAGGGCCAGCGCCTTGGACTGCCCGATGGTGCGGCCGGTGGCCTGCAGCTGGCGGTTGATGTTGCCTTCCGACACGTGATCGAGATCGATCAGCGTGAGGGCGGCCACGCCGCTGCGTGCGAGCGCCTCGGCGACCCAGGAGCCCACGCCGCCGAGGCCGACCACCGCCACCCGGGCGGCGCGCAGCCGCTCGTAGTGCGCATCGCCATGCAGCCGCCGCAGGCCGCCGAAGCGGCGCTCCAGATCGGCATCGCTCACCGGGGGGGCAGTGATGGCGAGCTCGCCCGTCATGGGGAGATCGCCTTCAAGTCACTTCAGCGCGCTCAGGCGCTCCTTGCCCGCCTGGGCGGCCTCGGATTTGGGGTAGGCCTTGAACAGTTCGTCAAGCGCCTTGCGCGCGGCCTTGGCGTCCTTCAGCTCGAACTGACAGTTGGCCACCGCCAGCAAGGCTTCGGGCGCGCGGGGGTCGTCCGGATGGCCGCCGGCAAAGCTGCGAAACGATCCAATCGCTGCGGCGTAGTCGCGCTTGCCGTACTGCGCGTTGCCCAGCCAGAACAGCGCTGACGGGCCATAGCCGCTGGCCGGCCAGCGGCTCACGAACGCCGACAGCGAATTGGCAGCCACGGCGAATTCACCACTGCGCACCTGCGTCATCGCCGCCTCGTACTGGCGAATCTCGTCGGCATCGGCGGTGAATTCCTTGCCGTCGATCGACGTCTTCTGGGGCTCGAGTCGGCGCAGCCGCCCGTCCACATCACGCACTTTCAGCTGCGCTTCGCTCAGGTCACGCGCGAGCTGCTCGAGCTGCCCGCGCAAGCGGGCGTTCTCGCCGCGCATCAGCTCGAGCTGGTTGTTGGTGTCGAGCAGGCTGCGGCGCAACTGGCCGATCTGTTCGAGCAGTTGCGCGTTCTGCTCGGTTTGCTGCTGGCGCTGCTGCTCGGCGGTTTGGTCGACCTTCTGGCGCAAGTCCAGGATGGCCTTGCGCGCTTCGTCATCACCAAACAGCGCGGCCTGCGCCGAGCCACACAGCAGCGCGAGCCCCAGCGCCGCAGCCGGCCAGCGGCGGCGCGCGGAAAAGATCGACCCGCTCATGCCCGAGCCTTCAACGGTTGGTCAGCTCGACGCGACGGTTCTTGGCCCAGGCGGCTTCGTCGGAACCCGTCGCGGCAGGACGCTCCTTGCCGAAGCTCACGGCTTCGAGCTGGTTGTCGGCAGCGCCCGACACGACCAGCGCGCGCACCACGGCTTCAGCGCGCTTCTGGCCGAGCGCGAGGTTGTATTCGCGACCGCCGCGCTCGTCGGTGTGGCCTTCGGCGGCCATGCGCTTGGCGCGATTGGCAGCGAGCGCCTTGCCGTTGAGTTCGATCACGGGGCGGGCGTCATCGCGCACGGTGTAGCTGTCGAAGTCGAAGTAGACAACGCGGTTGGCAGCACTGGTGTCGCCGGCGCCCTTGGTCAGGTCCACGCTGGTGACTTGCGACTGCGAGGTCGATGCGCTGGCGGCGTTGGGGTCCACCGGCGTGGCGGTGCGGTTTTCGACGGGCACCGCCTTGTCGTCGAGCTTGACGTTCGAGCCGCAACCGGCCAGAGCAGCCACACACAGGGCAGACAACAGCAGACGCGGAGCGGTTTGGGCAATACGGATCGGGTTCATGGGGGTTCCTTTTCTGGGGTGTGGAAAAACGGGGACGGGACGACTGGCTTCAGCGACCGAACGGGCCCCACACGGGCTCGCGCACATCGGTGGTGGTGGACATGAGACGCGCCCGGATCCTGCCGTCCAGCGTGGTGGTCATCAACACGTCGCGGCCCTGGGCGCGCGAGGCGTAGATGATGAGGCGGCCGTTGGGCGCGAAGCTCGGGCTTTCGTCGTCGCTGGTGTCGCTGAGCGGCTGGGGCGCGCCGCCGGTCAAGTCTTGCACATGCAGCCTGAACACATTGCCCTGGCGCGCGATGTAGGCCAGCGAGCGGCCATCGGGGCTGATCGCGGGGCTGATGTTGTAGCTGCCGGCAAAGGTGATGCGCTCGGCGTTGCCACCGCTGACGGCGGTGCGGTAGATCTGCGGGCTGCCACCGCGGTCGCTGACGAAGTACACGAAGCGCCCGTCGGGTGAGAACACCGGCTCGGTGTCGATGCCGATGCTTTGCGTCAGGCGGCGCACGTTGTCGCCGTTGCGTCCGATCAGATAGAGCTGCGAGCCGCCATCGCGCGACAGCGTGACGGCCAGCGTTTGTCCATCGGGCGACCACGCCGGCGCGCTGTTGGAGCCGCGGAAATTGGCCAGCGCGCGACGCTTGCCGCTGGACGTGTCCTGCACGTAGACGACCGCCTTCTGGCTCTCGAACGACACATAGGCCAGTTCGCGCCCATCGGGCGACCACGCCGGCGAGATGATGGGCTCCATGCTGTTGAGCGCCACCTGCCCGCCCTCGCCATCGGCGTCGGCGATGCGCAGCGTGAAGTTCTTGCCCGCCTTGGTGACGTAGGCAATGCGCGTCGAGAACACGCCTTTTTGCCCGGTGAGTTTTTCGTGCACGTAGTCGGCGATGCGATGCGCGGCCAGCCGCAGATCACCTTGCGCCACCAGACTGCTCTGGCCGCCCAGTTCAGCGCCCTTGACGACGTCCCACAACTTGAACCGCACATCGAAACGGCCATCGGCCAGCCGGCTGACCGAGCCGCCGACCAACGCATCGGCCGCGCGGCCGCGCCACTGCGCCATCGCCGGATTGGCCAGCTCATCGAGCACCTCGGCGGCATCCACCCCGCGAAACAGGCCGCTGCGCTCGAGATCGGCGCGCACGATGGCCGACAGCGTCTGACCGCAACGATCCTCATCACGAAAGTGGGCGATCGCGATGGGCACCTGCGAGGCGCCAACGCCCGACATCTCGACGCGGAACTGCGCCTGGGCCGCGCTCGTGGATGCCAGCCAGAACGCCAAGGCAAGCAGCACGGATGAAAAAAAACGCAGCCGGATGGCTGAAAGGGGTCGGAGCATGAGCGGTGGGTGACGGGCCTGGGTGGGGCCGGGGCGGCCTGAACAGCGGCACCCATGATAGAGGGGCGGGAATACCCCGCCCGTGTCGAACGTCAACTGCCGAAGATTTTCACCGCCTCGGCCACCACGCCGGCTTGCGTGCTCAACGACGCAGCCGACGCTGACAACTCCTCGACCATGGCGGCGTTTTGCTGCGTCAGGCTGTCGAGCTGGTTGACCGCCTCGTTGACCTGCGCAATGCCCGTGGCCTGCTCAGACGACGCGGTGCTGATCTCGCCGACCAGCACGGCGACCTGGCGGATCGACGTCATCGTCTCGCGCACGGTCTGGCCGGTGTCTTCGACCAGCCGCCGCCCGCCCGCCACGCGCGCCACGGAGTCGTCGATCAGGCCCTTGATCTCGCGTGCGGCGCCACTGGTGCGCGCAGCCAGCGCGCGAACCTCACCGGCGACCACCGCGAAGCCGCGGCCCTGCTCACCCGCCCTCGCCGCCTCCACCGCCGCGTTCAACGCCAGCAGGTTGGTCTGGAACGAGATGCCTTCGATGACCTGGATGATTTCGCCGATGCGATGCGAAGACGCCTGGATCTCGCCCATGCGTTCGATCGCCGAGTCGGCGGCCTGCGCGCCGCGCTCGGCCACGTCGCTGGCCAGTTCGGCGAGCTGGTTGGCCTTGCGCGCGGCATCGGCGTTGGCGCAAATGGTGCTGGTGATCTGCTCGAGCGAAGCGGCCGTTTGCTCGAGGTTGCTTGCCTGCGACTCGGTGCGAGCGCTGAGGTCGGCGCTGCCCGCAGAGATCTCGCTCGAGGCGTTGTCGATGCCTTCGACCTGGTAGCGCACGTCACCGACGATGGCCTGCAAATTCACGTTGAGTTGCGTCAGGCCGCGGTTGACGCTGCCCCATTCGTCGGCGCGCGTGGCCGGCAGCACCTGGCGAAGGTCGCCAGCAGCCATGCGGTTGGCCGCGGCGATCACCTCGTGCAGCGGCCCCACGGTGTTGCGGCACAGCCACCAGGCCGCGCCCAGACCGAGCACCACCGCGCCCAGCAAGGCCGCACCCAGGCCGGCACCTGACGGCAGCGCCGCACCCAGGCCCGCGCTGCACAAGGCCAGCGCCAGCGCCAAGGCACGAAATTTCGCGGCCAGGCCCCATTCGAACATCGAACGCACGCGTCCGAGCGGCGTGTTCAGGCGCAAGCGGCCTTGATGCAGCACCTTGATGAGGCGGCCCGACTCGGCCTCTTCGCGCATGCCGGCGTAAAGGGCCTCGGCCGCGGCGACCTGCTCGCGGTTGACGCGCGTGCGCACCGACATGTAGCCGCTGACCTCGCCGCCTTCGAGCACCGGCGTGACGTTGGCCACCACCCAGTAGTGGTCGCCGTTCTTGCGCCGGTTCTTGACCAGGGCCGACCAGGGCTGGCCGCTCTCGATGGTCGCCCACATGTCGCGAAAGGCCTCCTGCGGCATGTCCGGGTGGCGGATCATGTTGTGCGGCTGGCCGATGAGTTCTTCGCGCCGGTAGCCGCTGACCTCGATGAACGACGGGTTGCAGTAGGTGATGCGACTGTTCAGGTCGGTGGTCGACACCAGCGTGGCGCCCTCGGGAACGATGTATTCCTGCTGGGTGATGGGGCCGTTGTTGCGCATGTCGTGGTCCGGGTGGTCGGCATTCGGGTGGTGGCGCGCCAATCGCCACGCCGTCAGGTGATGTGCCTGGCTAAAAGCGCTGACTGTTTCATCGGCCGATCGGGGTGGTTCTTGACCTGTTTTGCCCGACGCCGCCGGCTCACAGGCGGCGCACCTTGACCGCCTTGCCCTTGACCTTGCCCGCGTTCAAACGCCGCACCGCCTCATCGGCGATGCCCGGCTCGACCGCGACGTAGGTCGAGAACTCGTTGACGTTGATCTTGCCGATCTGCGCGGACTCGAAGCCCAGGTCCTTGGTCAGCGCGCCCAGCACGTCGCCGGCGCGGATCTTTTCCTTGCGTCCGCCGAGGATCTGCAGCGTGGCCATGGGCGGGCGCAGCGGCCCGGTGCCGGCGGGCGTGAGCTCACTCAACGGGTGCCACTCGCTGGCGCTGCCTTGCATCTCGTCGATGCGCCCGACGCGGCCCATCTCGTCCATGCTGGCCAGGCTGAACGCCCAGCCTGCTTCGTCGGCACGGCCGGTGCGCCCCACGCGGTGCGTGTGCACCTCGATCTCGGGCGTGATGTCGACGTTGATCACCGCCTCGAGGTGGGCGATGTCGAGTCCGCGCGCGGCCACGTCCGTGGCCACCAGCACGCTGCAGCTGCGGTTGGCAAACTGCACCAGCACCTGATCGCGCTCGCGCTGGTCGAGATCGCCATGCAGCTCGAGCGCCACCACGCCCTGACCTTGCAGCACGGCCACCAGATCGCGGCATTGCTGCTTGGTGTTGCAAAACGCCAGCGTGCTGACCGGGCGGTAGTGATCGAGCAGCAGGCCCACCGCGTGCAGCCGTTCGCTTTCCTTGACTTCGTAAAAGCGCTGGCGGATCTTGGTGGTGGCGTGCCGCTCGGTGAGCTTGACCTGCTGCGGATCGCGCATGAAGCGCGTGGCCAGCTTGACCACGCCCTCGGGGTAGGTGGCCGAAAACAGCAGCGTCTGGCGATTCTTCGGGCAGTGCTGGACGACGGTGGCGATGTCTTCGGCAAAGCCCATGTCGAGCATGCGATCGGCCTCGTCGAGCACCAGCGTGTTGAGCGCATCGAGCGGCAGTGTCTCGCGCGACAGGTGATCGAGGATGCGCCCCGGCGTGCCCACCACGATGTGCGCGCCGTGCGCCAGGCTGGCGATCTGCGGGCGCATCGTGGCGCCACCGCACAGCGTGAGGATCTTGATGTTGTCTTCGGCGCGCGCCAGCCGGCGCAGCTCCTGCGTGACCTGCTCGGCCAACTCGCGCGTGGGGCACAGCACCAGCGCTTGCACCGCAAAGCGCCGCGGGTTCAGATTGGCCAGCAGCGGCAGCGCAAACGCCGCCGTCTTGCCGCTGCCGGTCTTGGCCTGCGCGATCAGGTCCTTGCCGGCCAGTGCCAGCGGCAGCGCGGCCGCCTGGATCGGCGTCATGCGCTCGTAGCCCAGGCGCTGCAGGTTCTCGAGCACTGCGGGTGGAAGCGAAAGGCTGCTGAAAGCAGGGCCCGGGGTCGTGCTGGCGTGGGAATCGGTCATGTCCGATTGTCGACGCGCCGCCAGCGGCCATCGCCCGAAATCCGGCCGGCCGCGACTTCGCGTCCAATCGGCGCATGGAACACCCCCGCCCCGCCGAACACCGCACCGAACACCTCACTGAGCAGAGGCTGACCGATCTCGAGATCAAGGCCAGCTTCACCGAAGACCTGCTCGATCAGCTCAACGCCGTCATCGTGCGCCAGCAAGACCAGATCGACCGCCTGGAGCGCGAGATCGAACGCCTGCGCCAGCAACCCACCGAGCCGCAGCCGGGAGCCTTCCGCAGCCTGCGGGATGAGCTGCCGCCGCATTACTGAGTCGGCGGCCCAGGACACACGCTGGCGGTCCCCGCGTCATGCCATCGGGGGGTGTCTCAATCGAAAAATTCGGCGGGTGTCACGACTCGACCTCGCATGCTGGCGTCATTCAGCAGCAGCTTGTCGCCGGTCACCAGACGCAGTTCGGCTCGCGCAGCGAGCAGGTCCCACAGCAACTGGTCGCCAGAATCGGGCGCAGTTGGCCCGGCGACGGGCTCGAGCACGATGGCGTGCTGGGCCAGGTCGGTCAGGATGGTTTCGATCTGCTTCACGCTCAGCCCATGCAGCTTGCGCAGCGCAGGCCGAACCAGCACGGCGTGGTACTCGGCCAGCAATGCGGGCGACACGACAAAAGGGAATGCTGCGGTCAGCATGCCGTCGAGGATGCGCGCGACCGGTGACGACGCCTGTGCCGTGATCAAGCCGGCCACGACCACGTTGGTATCCACGATGACGGGCGGGCGGCTCACGAGCGGTGGCGTGCTGCTCTGAGCTCTTTTTGCGCCACCTCCAGCGCCTGCGCCTCGCCCAGCTGGCTGTGCTCGCGAGCGCGCCTCACCAATTGCTGGGCCTCGTCGCGCGACTTGATGCCGTAGAAGTCGAGGCTTTCGTCGATCAGTTGCCCGATGGTCTTGTCGCGCTGCGCCGATGCCGCCTTGAGCGCTCGGTAGCGGGACTCGGTCAGGGTGATGGTCAGTCGACTCATGCGATCCTCACACTGGTGTTTTAACACCAAGATGTTATCGCGCATCGGACTGCAACCACGCCGCCGCAAACGCCTCGGGCGTGACCACCCGGCCGCGCATGCGGCGGTCCTTGAGCAGCAGCTTGTCGATGGTGATCAGGTGCAGGTCGTCGCGGGCGCACAGCAAGTCCCACAGCATCTGATCGCCCGGGTCGGGTGACGCGTGTCCTGCGGCGGGCTCGAGCACCGTGGCGCGCCGCGCCACCTGCGCCACGAACGCATCGACCACCGGTTCGGCCTGCTGATGGCGCTGCTGCACCTTGGGCCGCAGCAGCACGTGCCGGTATTCGGCCACGAGCACCTCGCACACCACGAACGGCAGGGCGCCGTCGCGCATGGCATCGAGGATGTGCATGGGGCCACCGCCGGTCAGCTCGGTCATCCACTGGCCGATGAGCACATTGGTGTCGACGATGACGGGCGGCGCGCCGCGCCAGACGCTCAGGCTCACATCAGCACGATGTCGTACTGCTCCGGCGAGCCATTGCCTTCGGCGCGCAGCGAGATCGGTTTGCCGATGAAGTCGCTCAGTCCGGCCAGGTGCTGGCTTTCCTCGTCAAGCAGCATTTCGACCACTGCGGCGGTGGCGATGATGCGGAATTCCTTGGGGTTGAACTGGCGTGCCTCGCGCAGGATCTCGCGCAGGATGTCGTAGCAAACGCTGCGCGCGGTCTTGACCTGGCCCTTGCCTTCGCAGGTGGGGCATGGCTCGCACAGCATGTGTGCCAGCGACTCGCGGGTGCGCTTGCGTGTGAGCTCGACCAGCCCGAGCTGCGTGAAGCCGCTGACGGTGACCTTGGTGCGGTCGCGCGCCAGCTGGCGCTTCAACTCGGCGAGCACGGTGGCCTGATGCTCCTCGCGCGACATGTCGATGAAGTCCAGGATGATGATGCCGCCCAGGTTGCGCAAGCGCATCTGGCGGGCGATGGCCTGGGTGGCTTCCAGGTTGGTCTTGAAGATCGTGTCGTCGAAGTTGCGCGCGCCCACGTAGCCGCCGGTGTTCACGTCCACCGTGGTGAGTGCTTCGGTCTGGTCGATGATCAGGTAGCCACCCGACTTCAGGTCCACGCGCCGCGACAGCGCCCGCGCGATTTCCTCGTCGATGCTGAACAGATCGAAGATCGGCCGCTCGCCGCGGTACAGCTCGAGCTTGCCCACCGAGCTGGGCATGAACATCTCGCCAAAGGCCTTGAGCACGTCGAACTGCTGCTGCGAGTCGATGCGGATCGAATGCGTGGCTTCGTGCGCCAGATCGCGCAGCACGCGCTCGAGCAGGCTCAGGTCCTGATGCAGCAAGCTGCCCGGCGGCAGCTTGAAGCTGCGCTCGCGGATGGCCGCCCAGGTCTTGCGCAAGTAGGCGATGTCGTCGGCCAGCTCGGCGTCGGTCGCGTCTTCGGCGTTGGTGCGCAAGATGAAGCCACCCGTGGCACCGCCGTCGGGCAGTTGAACCAGCGCGGTCATGCGCGCACGCAGCTGCTCGCGCAGCTCGTGCGAGCCGATCTTCTGGCTGATGCCGATGTGGTCGTCTTGTGGCAGGAACACCAGCAAGCGCCCGGCGATGCTGATCTGGGTCGACAGCCGCGCGCCCTTGGTGCCGATCGGGTCCTTGATGACTTGCACCGTCATCGTCTGTCCCTCGAACACCAGGCGCTCGATGGGCGGCGGAGGCGTGCCGGGGTTGCTCGCGGCGGCGCGCGCGGCCTCGGCGGCCTGCTGCACATCGGCCACGTGCAAGAAGGCTGCGCGCTCCAGCCCGATGTCGATGAACGCCGACTGCATGCCCGGCAGCACGCGCGCCACCTTGCCGGCGTAGATGTTGCCGACCAGGCCGCGCTCGAGCGTGCGCTCGATGTGCAGGTCCTGCACGGCGCCGTTTTCGACGACCGCCACGCGGGTTTCCTGCGGGGTCCAGTTGATCAGAATGTCTTGCATGCGGACGATGGTATGCGAGCGCTCTGCGCCGGCTCAGCAGCGCACGCCGAACGATCGCAGCAGTTGCGCCGTCTCGTACAGGGGCAGGCCCATGATGCCGCTGTAGCTGCCATCGATGCGCCGCACCCAGGCGCTGGCCGCGCCCTGGATGGCGTAGGCGCCGGCCTTGCCGAACGGCTCGCCGCCGGCCACGTAGCGCGCCAGCGCGGCCTCGTCGATCTCGCCAAAGCTCACGCGCGACACGCTCACCGCCAGCCGGGTCTCGTCACCCAGCGCCACCGCCACCGCGGTGATCACGCGGTGCGTGCGAGCGCTCAGCCCACGCAAGGTGGCCGCGGCATCAGCCTCATCCAGCGGCTTGCCGTGGATGCGCCGGCCCAGCGCCACCGTGGTGTCCGAGCACAGGATGGGCGCTGCCGGCAAGCCGCGCCGCCGCAAGCGGGCGCGCGCGGCATCGAGCTTGGCCAGCGTCACGCGCTGCACGTAGGCCAGCGGCAGTTCGCCGCGGCGTTCGGCCTCGAGCGCTTCGGCGTCTTCTTCGGCCGCATCGGCCAGCAGCAGTTCATGGCGCACGCCGATCTGCTCGAGCAGCTGGCGACGCCGCGGGCTTTGCGATGCGAGGTAGACGAAGTCGTGCGACGGTGGCGCGGCGTGGCGCTTCATTCGCGGTGGTACGGGTGGTTGATGGTCACCGTCCAGGCGCGGTACAGCGCCTCGGCCAGCAGCACGCGCACGAAGGCATGCGGCAAGGTCAGGTCCGACAGGCGCAGGGTTTCGTCGGCGCTGTCTTTCAGCGGCGCGGCCAGGCCGTCGGGTCCGCCCACGATCAGCGCCACGTCGCGCCCGTCCATCACCCACGCCGACAGGCGCTGCGACAGCTGCATCGTGGTCAGCCGCGTGCCGTGTTCATCGAGCACCACACGGCGCGCGCCCTTGGGCACGGCAGCCTCGAGGCGCACGGCCTCGGCGGCCATCAGCTGATCGGCGGTGCGCCCGCTGCGCGGCTCGGCCTTGACGGCCTTGAGCTCGAGCCGCAGGTCGGGCGGAAAGCGCTTGGCGTACTCCTCGTAGGCCGTGTCGGCCCACGCCGGCAGGCGCTGTCCGACGGCCACGAGCAGCAGCTTCACGCGCTGCGCGAGGTCTTGCGGCCCGGGGCCTTCCTGGCCGGCGCCTTGTCGGCAGATCGGGCGGGAGCCGCCTTGACCGGCGATTTGGAAGCGACCTTGCGGGCGACCGGCTTGTTCACCACCATCGTCTTCACGGGCGCTGACTTGGACGCCACGCGTGCCGATGGCGCCACGCTCGAAGCCGTTTTGCGGGCTGGCGCCTTGCGAGCCGGTGCCGGCTTCGCGGCCGCGCTGGCCACCTTCACGCCGACGGTGCGTGTGACACCCGACTTGACCGGAGCGGCGCCCCTGGCCGGCGCGCTGGTCTTGGCGACGGGCGAGCGGCGCTTGGCCACCGGTGCTTCAACGGGCGCCGACACGGTCGGAGCCGACACCTTGCGAGCGGGACTCTTTTTCGCGGGAGCCGCCTTGGCGGGCGTCTGGGCAACCGTCTTGGCCGGCGCTTTCGCAGCCGATTTCGGTGCGGCCTTGCCAGCGACCACCGGCGATGCCGTCTTGCCCGCTGGCGCTTTCTTGGCGGCGACCTTCTTGGCCGGCGCGGCCGGCTCTTCGGCCTTGACCAGTCGCCGAGGCGCGGTGTCGAGCTTCATCTTGACGGGCTTTTCACCCCAGATTTCCTCGAGGTTGTAGTACTCGCGGATGTTGGGTTGCATCAGGTGCACCACAGCGGCGCCGCAGTCCACGATGATCCATTCACCGTTGACTTCGCCTTCGACCCGCGGAGGCACCTGGCCGGCTTGCTTGACCGCATCGCGCACGCTGGACGCCAGCGCCTTGGTCTGCCGGTTGCTGGTGCCCGAGGCGATGATCACGCGCTCGAACAGCGACGACAGGCGTTCGGTGTCGAACACGACGATGTTCTGGCCCTTGACGTCTTCCAGTCCATCGACGATGACGCGTTGCAGTTTCTTGATGTCCATTCAACTCCTGTGGCGCCAACGGGCGCTTGCGATGTGATCCTGTGGGGTGCGGGCCGATGGTGCCACCGGCATCACCGGTACAACCCGTGCTCTTCAATATAACTTGCCACATTTTCGGGCACGAGGTGGCCGATGGGCTGACCCGCCGCGCAGCGCTTGCGCACCTCGGTCGACGACATGTCCATCGGCGGCAGCGGCACGGGGCGCAGCGTGGCGCCAGGCAGGGTCCGATCATGCGCGCCTTGCGGTGCGGCCAGCGTCCCGGGCCGTGCGGCCACCGCCAGCGTCACCAGCTTGACGAGTTCGTTCGCACCATGCCACGTCGACAGCCCCGCGTGCTGATCCTGTCCGAGCAGCAAGAACCACTGTGCTGCGGGCTGCGCGATCTGCAGCGCGCGCACGGTGTCGAGCATGTAGCTCGGGCCGGCGCGCTGCAACTCGATGGGGTCGAGCACGAAGCGCGGCTCGCCTTCGAGGGCCAGCGCCACCATCGCCTCGCGATGGGCTGCGTCGGTGAGGCTGCGCGTTTTCTGCCAGGGCTGACCGGCGGGAATCCAGCGCACCTCATCGAGCGCCAGTTCGCGCAGCGCCGAGCGGGCGAGCGCCAGATGCGCGTTGTGCACCGGGTCGAAGCTGCCTCCGAACAGGCCGATGCGTCTCAAGCCGCGGCGCCCAGGGCGCCGGGGCGCCAGCCGGCCCAGTCACGGGGTCGCAGAAAGTCGGAGTACAGCCGCGCCTCGGGCGTGCCGGGCTCGGGATGCCAGTCGTAGCGCCACTTCACGATCGGCGGCATCGACATCAGGATGCTTTCGGTGCGCCCGCCCGACTGCAACCCGAACAGCGTGCCGCGGTCGAACACCAGGTTGAACTCGACGTAGCGTCCGCGCCGGTAGGCCTGGAAGTCGCGCTCGCACTCGCCGTAGGGCGTGTCGCGGCGGCGCTGCACGATGGGCAGGTAGGCGTTGACGAGCGAGTCGCCCACGGCTTGCATCATGGCGAAGCTGCGCTCGAAACCGAGCTCGG
>CANFXR010000024.1 GCA_947451035.1 Burkholderiales bacterium | reverse complement strand
TCGCCGTTCCGCGCAGCGGCTGGTGCGCACCTACCGGCGCGAGCCCGAGACCGGCGCGGTGCAGTACGTCAACTGGATCGAAGCCGACATCGCCTTCGCCGAGGTCGGCACGCCCACCTGGGACGGGCTGCCGCTCGATCGCTACTTGTCGCTGCTCGACATGCTCAACCCGATGCACCGGCTGTGGTCGGACGGGCGCTGGAACAAGCTCACGGTGGCGCACGGCTGCTACTGGAAGAAGTGCAGCTTTTGCGACGTGAGCCTGGACTACATCTCTCGCTACGAAGGTGCTTCGGCCGCCACGCTGGTCGACCGCATCGAGACCATCGTGGCCGAAACCGGGCAAACCGGCTTTCACTTCGTCGACGAAGCCGCGCCACCCAAGGCCTTGAAAACACTCGCCGCCGAGCTGCAGCGCCGGCAGCTGGCGGTTTCGTGGTGGGGCAACATCCGCTTCGAAAAATCGTTCACGCCCGAGTTGTGCCAGCAGCTCGCCGACAGCGGCTGCATCGCGATTTCCGGCGGGCTCGAGGTCGCCTCGGACCGGCTGCTCAAGCTGATGAAAAAAGGCGTCTCGGTCGATCAGGTGGCGCGCGTGACCAAGGCCTTTGCAGACGCCGGCGTGCTGGTGCATGCGTACCTGATGTACGGCTTTCCGACGCAAACGGTGCAAGACACGGTCGACGCGCTCGAGTACGTGCGCCAGCTGTTCGAGCACGGCTGCATTCAGTCGGGCTTTTTTCACCGCTTTGCCTGCACCGTGCATTCACCGGTCGGCCAGCACCCCGAGGAGTACGGCGTGACGCTGCAGCCGCTGCCGGCGATCACCTTTGCCACCAACGACGTCGGCTTCATCGACCCCACCGGCGTCGACCACGACGCGCTCGGCGTGGCGCTGCGCAAGGCGCTCTACAACTACATGCACGGCATCGGCCTCGATCAGGATGTGCGCAGCTGGTTTGGCACCCGCGTGCCGCGCACCCGCGTGGCACCCGACCGCATCGCCCGCGCGCTGGCCAGCACCGATTAAGCCCCCATGAAAAAAGCCGACATCGCGCCGTTCTTCGCCACGCTGAAGGCGGCCAATCCGCAGCCGCAGACCGAGCTCGAGTTCACCAACGTGTTCGAGCTGCTCGCCGCGGTGCTGCTGTCGGCGCAGGCCACCGACGTGGGCGTGAACAAGGCCACGCGCCGGCTGTTTGCGGTGGCCAACACGCCGCACAAGATGCGTGCGCTCGGATTGCCCGCGCTCACCGACCACCTCAAGACCATCGGCCTGTTTCGCAACAAGGCGAAGAACCTGTTCGAGACCTGCCGCTTGCTCATCGAGCGGCATGGCGGCGAGGTGCCGCGCAGCCGCGAGGCGCTCGAAGCGCTGCCCGGTGTGGGCCGCAAGACTGCCAACGTGGTGCTCAACGTGGCCTTTGGCGAGCCGACGATGGCGGTCGACACGCACATCTTTCGGATGGGCAACCGCACCGGACTGGCACCGGGCAAGAACCCGCTGCAAGTCGAGCTGAAGCTTCTCGAACGGGTGCCCGCCGAGTACCTGGTCGACGCGCACCACTGGCTGATCCTGCTCGGGCGCTACGTGTGCACCGCGCGCAGCCCGAAGTGCGCAGAGTGTGCGGTGGCCGCGTATTGCGACTCGAGGCCAAGGGCGCAGGCCGGAGCTCGAGACGTCGCCTGAGTGACCGCTCGGGTCGCACCGCAGCACCCGAGCGTCGATCCTGGCGCGCCGTTGCCGAACCGATCGATCAGATCGGCCTGGCATCCCCCCCCTCAGGTCAAAGGCTGGCGTTCGGACACGCGCTCAGAGTTGCACGCGTGTGCCGAGCTCGACCACTGCATTGCCAGGCAACCGGAAGAAGTCGACCACCCCGCTCGCGTTTCGGCTCATCGCCGAGAACAGCCGCTCCCGCAGATTCGTCATGCCGCCGCCCGGCTTGGGAACGACCGTTTCACGGCTGAGGAAGTACGACGTTTCAAACGCCGGAATGCGCAGCCCCTGGGACTCGGTGAGCGTGAGCGCCTTGGGCACGTCGGGGGTCTGCATGAACCCGAAATGCAGCGTCACGCGCCAGAAGCCGTGGCCGAGCCCTTCGACCTTCACGCGTTCATCCATCGGCACCCAGGGCACCTCTCGAAACACGACGGTCAGGATGACGTTGCGTTCATGCAGCACCTGGTTGTGCTTGAGGTTGTGCAGCAAGGCCATCGGCACGGTGGACGGGTCCGCGACCGGGTACACCGCCGTGCGTTCGGCGCGATGGATCTCCCGGGGATCGAGGCCGTCGATGAAGGGCTGCAGTTCCAGCCCGTCACGGTGGATGCTGTCCAGCAGCAACTCGCGTCCACGTGACCAGGTGCTCATCAGGCCGAACAACAGCAGCCCCAGCGCGAGCGGGAACCAGCCGCCGTCCAG
The DNA here is from genome assembly GCA_947451035.1 of Burkholderiales bacterium. Taxonomy (GTDB): domain Bacteria; phylum Pseudomonadota; class Gammaproteobacteria; order Burkholderiales; family Burkholderiaceae_C; genus PBB1. The sequence continues at coordinate 29,615 of CANFXR010000024.1, read as the reverse complement.
CAACTTCACGGCACACCCCGCGACCAGCAGCGCGTCGATGGCCAGAAAGAACGCCATGGCGCCCATGGCCACCAGCGCCGACTGCCGCCAGCGCTCGCGCACCACGAAGTACATCAGCACCGTGGTGATCATCATCGTCAAGGTAACGGCAATGCCGTACGCGCCGGCCAGCGCTGACGAGCTGCGGAACAAGATGACTGCCGCGACCACGCCACCGAGCAGCGCCCAGTTGACGGCAGGCATGTAGATCTGACCTGCCTCGCGGGCAGACGTGTACTTCACCGTCATGCGCGGCAGAAAACCGAGCTGAACGGCCTGCTTGGTCATCGAGTACGCGCCCGAGATCACCGCCTGCGATGCAATGATCGCGGCCAGCGTGGCCAGCACCAGCACGGGCAGCACCCAGGTGTCGGGAAACAGCCGGTAGAACGGGTTCTCGATGGCCGACGGATCGGCCATCAGCAAGGCACCCTGGCCCATGTAGTTGAGCGTCAGCGCCGGCAACACCATGGCACCCCAGGCGAGCTGGATCGGCCGCCGGCCAAAGTGCCCCATGTCGGCATACAACGCCTCTGCACCCGTGAGCGCCAGCACGATGGCGCCGACGGCTGCAAAGACGTGCCATCCTCGCTGCGCGAGGAAGTGCCACGCGTGCAAGGGGTTCAACGCCGCCAGGATGCCCGGTTGCGCCGCGATGTGAACCACGCCAATGGCACCCAGGCACAAGAACCACAGCGCGATGACCGGCCCGAAGTACCGGCCGACCACCCCCGTGCCCAGACGCTGCACGAGGAACAACCCCACCAGAACGACCACCGCGATGGGCACCACGTAATGCCGCAGCGTGGGCGTCACCAGTTCCAGGCCCTCCATCGCTCCCAGCACCGAGATGGCAGGCGTGATCACGCTGTCGCCATAGAACAGAGTGGCGCCGAAAACGCCCAGCAGCAGCAACCCGCGACGCAACGCCGGCCGTGCGCGCACCGCATGCGCTGCCAGCGCAGTAAGCGCCAGGCCGCCGCCTTCGCCATGGTTGTCGGCACGCAGGATCAGCACGACGTATTTCAACGTCACCACCAGCATCAGGGCCCAGAAAATCACCGAGACAGCGCCGATGAGGTTGTGGGCGTTGAGCGCGACGCCGGTGGCCGGCGCAAAGATTTCCTTGACCGTGTACAGCGGGCTGGTGCCGATGTCTCCGTAGACCACACCGATGGCGCCGAGCGTCAGCGCGGCCAGACCCTGTCGATGCGGGGTCAGCGAGGGATTCACGGCATGGATGGCAGACGACATGGCGAACCTGATGGTGGTAGCGATGTCATCAGCATGGCGGCCGGCACATCAGGAACGCATAAGTGGGCCGAGAGCGCAGCGTCTCGCGTCAGGCCAGAGGCTCGACCAGCCTGTAGCCCACACCCGCTTCCGTGATCAGCCAGCGTGGGTCGGCCGGATCGGCCTCCAGCTTGGCCCGCAGCTGTCCCATATAGAGGCGCAAGTAGTGCGTGTGCTCGGTGAACTCTGCGCCCCAGACATCGAGCAGCAATTGCCGGTGTGTGACCACCCGCCCGGCACTGCGCACCAGGCAAGCCAGCAGCTTGAACTCGGTCGGGGTCAGATGCACGTCGATGCCCGCAACACGCACACGGTGTGCGCCAAGGTCCACCACCAGACCGTCATGCTCGAAGTAGGTGATGGCGGCGCGCAGCACTCTGCCACGGTGACGCAGAGCCACCCGCATGCGTGCCAGCAGTTCGCCCACGCCAAACGGCTTGACCAGAAAGTCGTCGGCCCCCGCATCCAGCAGGCGGATCTTCGGCACGTCGGTGTGCCGCGCCGAGATGACGATGACGGGCACCGAGGACTCACGTCGCAGCGCACTCAGCAACGACTCGCCGTCGCCGTCGGGCAAACCCAGGTCCAGCAGGACGAGGTCGATGCAGCCCTCCCCGGTGGCATTGGCCATCAGCGCGTGGGCATCGGCCACACTGGCTGCGGCCAGCACCTTGTAGCCCTCGACGCCCAGCGCATCGCGCAAGGTGATGCGCAGCTCCCGGTCGTCTTCGACCAGCAACACGGTCAGGGTCATGACACGGCTCCGCTGCGCTCGCGATCGGGTTCTGCCGGCGCAGCAATCACCGGCAGCGCGCACTCGAAGCTCGATCCGCCGCGGCTTCGGTTTCGCAAGGTGAGCTCACCTCCATTGGCCCTCGCGATGGCGCGGCACACTGCCAGCCCGACACCAGCACCGCGGCGCGCAGCCTCACCCTCCAGGCCGGGGCCTGCCACCGCCTCGCCCCGCTGGAACACAGTGAAGATGCGTTCGCGCCAAGCCGCCGAGACGCCGGGGCCACGATCACGCACTGCCAGCACCACCCGGTCATCGATGCGTCGAGCGAGGATCTCGACGGGGGCGGCATCACCACCGTACTTGAGCGCGTTGTCCACCAGGTTGTCCAGCAACTGCGCCAGCAGCACCGCGTCGCAGCGCAGCAGCGGCAAGCCGGGCTCGACACGGGCCTTGACCCGGCTTGAGGGATCTCGCTGACGACAGCGACGCAGCACCGTGCCCACGATCTCCTCTGCCGACTCCCACTCCAGGTGCAGCGCCATGCTGGGCGCGCCCAGCCGCGCCAACTGCAGCGTGTTGTCGGTCAGGCGCGCTAGCTGCCCGGCCTCATCCACGATGACCGCAGCGAGGCGCCGCTGTTGGCCCGCCGAGAGACGATCTGCCTGATCGAGCAAAGATGAAGCAGCCCCCAGGATCGTCGCCAGCGGCGTGCGGTAGTCGTGCGAGATGGCTGCCAGCAAGGTGTTGTTCAGTTGCTGTGCATGCGCTTCGTCGCGCGCCGCAGCGGCGGCCTGGGTGGCTGCGTGGCGTTCCAGCGCCAGCCCCATCTGATCACACAGCGCCTGAGCATGTGAGAGCAGCGCGGGTGTCTTGGCCGGGAGGTGCGCGAGCGGCACGGGTACCAGCGCGGCACCCAGGCTGGCTCGCCGGCCACGCAGCGGCAGGTACCAGGCGGGCTGCTCTTCATGTCGACCAGTTCCTGGCCCCATGGGCCGAGCCAGGCGCAGGCTGAGCCACAACCCCGCCCGCTCGTCTGGCGTGGCCTCACCAATCTCCATGACGGCGTCGCCGCCGGCGGGTGGCGTTTCCACGCGAATCAGCAAGGTGGCCGGTGTGCCGGTGAGCTGCGAAAGAGCCTCGCGCAGATGAACGGCGCCCCGCCGGGGATCTTCGGCTTCGCGCAGCGACTCGCACAGCGAGTGCAACTGCTCGGTGCGCAAGCCGGACAGCCTCTCGCTGGCGATCAACTGGCGTTGACGCGCCATCAGCAGCGAAACGATCCAGCTCACAGCGAGCATGGTCAGCAGCAACAGAGCGTGCTGCCGCAGATCGACGGCCAATGCTCCACGCGGTGGCACGAAGGCAAAGTTGAAGACCAACACCGCTGCGGCACAAGAAAGCATCGAGGCCGCCAGCGGCAGCCACAGCGCAGCCAGCGCACAGGCGAGGATCAGGATCATCCCAAGATTGGCCAGATCGATGCGGCCATCCAGCATCCACATCACCAGCCAGGCGCCCACCCACACTGCGGCCGCCCTCCACGGAGCAGGCAGGCCGCGCCGAGGCTGCGCTTGTTTTGGGCTGTTCATGGCTCGCAACGTAGCACGCTCAGCATCAGGAACTCGTCAGTCCTGCACGGGGTGTCACTCTTGGCAAGCAGGCCGGCGCCCACGGGGTGCGAGGGGAGCGGAGCACACCTGCCATCGACTTCAGAACAGGCTTGCCGCCACGTTGATCGTGAACGCCAGGATGGCGGTGTTGAAGGCAAACGACATCACCGACTGCAACAGCACCAGACGGCGCATCGGCCGGCTGGTCACCGCCACATCGGCGGTCTGGCACGCCACGCCGATGGTGAACGAGAAGTACAAAAAATCACCGTAATCCGGCTTGAAAGAGGCGTCGGCGTCCGGAAACCGCAGACCGTGGCCGTGTGCGACTTCGTAGTACTGGCTCGCGCAGGTCAACGCGAACACGGTGGGCACCAGCAGCCACGATCCGGCGATCGTTGTGACGGCGAACAGCAGGTGCGACAGCGCGTAGGGCGCCCCGGGCGCCTTGGCCTTCATCAGTTCGACCGCGATGCCACCCAGGCTCGCGAGCGCAGCCAAGACCACGATGAACAGCACCGTGGCCGCAGCACCGGCCTGCGCCACCGCCACCTGGCGCACCCGCTCATGATCGGCACGCAGCATCATCACGCCGACCATCACCAAGTACAGCCACACCGCGGCGTTCCAGCCGAACAGGTAACGCGTGGTCACGCTCAGCGTGGCGGGCACCAGCGCAAAGGTCAGCAGCCCGACCACCGCGGAGATCATCAACCGCGGCCGAACGCTCAGGTGTGTCGTGATGCGGCGCATGGTGGCGAAGTTCCCCCGGGTGGCGGTCGGTTCAGAGGGTCGCGAACATCGCAACCACCACCAGCGCCATGACCGCCGTGGCCACCCAGCCCAGCCAGCGCAAAGGGTTGCCGATGACGTGATCGCCCATGGTGGCGCGGCGGGTGGCCAGCAGCATCATGACCACCATGATGGGCACCGCGATCACACCGTTGAGTACCGCCGACCAGAACAGTTCCTTGACCGGGTCGGTGGGCGTGAAGCACAGGATCACGCCACCCACTGTGGCCGCGGCGATCACGCCATAAAACCCGCGGCCCTCGCCCCGATCCAGCCGCAGGCTGAGGCTGCCATGCCAGCCAGCCGCCTCGGCCACCGCATAGGCCGCCGAGCCCGCCAGCACGGGCACGGCCAGCATGCCGGTGCCGATGATGCCCAGGCTGAACAGCAAGAAGGTGAAATCGCCGGCCAACGGACGCAACGCCTCGGCGGCCTGCGCCGAGGTCTCGATGTCGGTGACACCCGCGGCGTGCAGCGTGGCGGCGGTGCTCAGGATGATGAAAAAGGCGATCAGGTTGGAAAACGTCATGCCCACGATGGTGTCGACCTTGATACGCCCCAGGTGATGGCGAACCACGGATCGCGTTCGCGGCGCATCGGCGTCGGTCGTGTCTTCCATTTCCTGCGCTGCCTGCCAGAAGAACAGGTAGGGGCTGATGGTGGTGCCGAACACCGCCACCACCATCAGCAGCGCCTGGTGATCAGCCACCAGGTGGGGTTGCAACGCAGCGGACGCCACCTGCGACCAGTCCAGATGCAGGCTGAATACCACGGCCACATAGGCCAGCAGCGCCAGGGTCAGCCACTTCAGCCAGCTTACATAGCTGCGGTAAGGCAAGAACACCTGCAGCACCAGGCACAGCAGCCCGAAGGTCACGGCATAGACATGAGCCGAGCCGCCCACGAGCAGCCGCAGCGCCTCGGCCATGGCAGCGATGTCGGCGGCCACGTTCAGCGTATTGGCCACCAGCAGCAGACCCACGACGGCCAGCAGCACCCAGCGCGGAAAGCCCTCCTTGATGTTGGCGGCCAGCCCCTGCCGCGTGACGTAGCCGATGCGCGCGCTGACGATCTGGATCGCTGCCATCAACGGCAACGTGACCACCACCGTCCACAGCATCGAATAGCCGAACTGGGCACCCGCTTGCGAATAGGTGGCGATGCCGCTCGGGTCATCGTCGGCCGCACCGGTGATCAGGCCGGGGCCGAGTTGCTCCAGCCGTTGGGAGATGCGGAGCTTTTTCTGGGGGAATGTCATGGGCGCTCTCGAACGGGTCCGCTGTGGGTCATTGTGATCATGGACAGGGCTGACCGCCCGCCGGATTGGGCCGGTCAGCTCACAACACCGGCACCGTCGTCAGCCGACCATTGACGCGCTCGATCGACACCGCGCCGCCGAACACCCCGACCAGCGCGGCATGCGCCTCGGCCGAGGCGCTGGTCGCATCGGCGTGCACCCGGCCGCCTTGCAGCACCAGCAAGCGCTCGGCCTGCAGCGCCAGCGGCAGGTCGTGCAGCACGCTGACCACCACCGTGCCAGCCGCCGCCAGACGCTGCAGCAAGCGCACGACGGCCACCTGATGCGGCGGATCAAGGTGCGTGGTGGGTTCGTCGAGCAGCAGCACCGGCGCGCCCACGCACAGCGCGCGTGCCAGCAGCACCCGCTGACGCTCACCGCCCGACAACTCCGGCAACCGGCGCTGCTGCCAGCCGGCGCAGCCGGTGGCCTCGAGGGCGGCATCCACCGCCGCGTGATCGCCCGCGCCCGGCGAGTCGAACAAGCCCAGATGCGGCAGGCGTCCGAGCATCACCACCTCGCGCACCGACAAGTCGCCGCTCGCCTCGCCCTGCTGCGCCAGCCAGGCGATGCGCCGGGCGCGCGCGGCCGAGCCCCACTCAGACAAGGGCCGCTCATCGAGAAAAACCCGACCGGACGCCGGCGTCAACAGCCCGGCCAGCGCGCGCAACAGGGTCGACTTGCCCGCGCCGTTGGGCCCGACGATCGCCGTCCAGCCCGGCCGCAGCGCGAACGACACGCCATGCAGCACGCTGTGCCCGTCCAGCGACACGTGCAGGGCCTCGGCACGCAGCGTGGCCGCAGGTGCGAGCGGACCCGCGGCGTTCATCCGGCCCTCCGGCGATACAACAACCACAGCAGGTAGCCACCACCCAGCACCGCGGTGACCACGCCCACGGGCAACTCCTGGGGGGCGATCAGGCTGCGCGCCAGCACATCGGCGGCCAGCAGCAAGGCCCCGCCGGCCGCGGTGCTGGCCAGCACGGTGTATCCGTGGGGCGCCGGCGCCCAGCGGCGCACCAGGTGCGGCGACACCAGACCCACAAAGGCCACCAGCCCGGCTTGCGACACCGCCAGGCCGGTGGCCAACGCGAGCGCGGCCACCAGCACCAGCCGCCAGCGCGGCAGCGCGAGCCCCAGGCTCAGCGCGCTGTCTTCGCCGAGCGCCAGTGCGTCCAGCACGCGGGCCAGCCACCAGGCCACCGGCAAGATCGCGAGCAGCCCCGCAGCGAGCCAGCCCACGCTGCCCCAGCTCAGGAAACTGGTGGTGCCCAGCATGAACACCTGTCGGCCGCGCAGGGCCTCGGGCGCGGTACTGGCCAGCAAGTCACCGAGCGCCGCCAGCACCACGCCCACCACCACGCCCGCCAGCAGCAAGCGCGAGGTTTCCTGTGCGCCGCGGGCCAGCACCAGCGTGAGCAGCACGCCACCGAGCGCACCCACGAATGCCGCGCCGACCAGACCGAGCCGCGCCAGGCCATCGGCCGCCGACCACGCCAGGGTCACGCCGCCGAGCGCACTGGCCGCCAGCATCGCCACCACCGCCAGCGACGCACCGGAGGCCGAGCCCAGCAGATACGGATCGGCCAGCGGATTGCGAAACAGCCCCTGCGCTATCGCCCCGGCCAGGCCCAGCAAGGCCCCGACCAGCCAGGCGCCCAGCGTGCGCGGCGCGCGGATCTGGCTGAGGATCAAGCCGTCTTCGCCGCTGCCCCACACCGGCCACGACCAGCCATCGCTGCCGCTGGCCAGACCGGCCAGCCCCAACAGCACGCCGGCCGCCAGCAGCGCCCAGGCCAGGCGACAACGCTGGCTCATGGCTGGCGGCCCATCGCCACCAGACAGTCGGCGATCTGCAGCGCCGCCTCGCCCATGCGCGGGCCCGGACGCACCAGCAGCTCGTAGCGCGACGGCGTGAAGCCGCAGGTGCGCACATCGCGCAGTGCGTGGAGTTGGTCCCAGCCCGGTCGGCCGCCCATCTCGGCCAGCGGCGCCGACGCCGCCATCACGATGTCGGGCTGGGCGCGCACGATGAATTCGGGATTGAGCTTGGGGAACGGCCCGAGCGCGGCCGGCACCACATTGGCCACGCCCAGGCGGGCGAGCGTTTCGCCAATGAACGAGCCCTCACCGGCCGCATAGGGCGTGGTGTCGACCTCGAAATAGACCCGCTGCCCGCGCAAGGCCGGCGGCACCCGGGCCGCGGCGCGGTCCACATCGCGTTCGATGGCCGCCCACAGCGGCTCGGCGGCCGCCGGCGTGCCCAGCAGCGTGGCCAGCACCTGCAGCGAGCGCTGCACATCGGCATGCGTTTTCGATTCCAGCACCAGCACGCGGATGCCCAGCGACTCCAGCCGCCCGATCACCCGGGCCGCAGGTGCGGCCAGCACCACATCGGGCCGCAGCGCGACGATGCGCTCGATCTGCGCGTCGTCCAACCCGCCGAGCTTGGGCAGCGCCAGCACGCTGGCAGGCCAGCTCGAATGGCGATCGGTTCCCACCAGCCGGCCACAGCCGTCGAGCGCACAGACGCTTTCCGTGAGCGCCGGCACCAGGCTCACGATGCGCTGCGGCGGCGCGCCGAAGGTCTGCGCGTGGCCGCGCAGGTCGCGCAGCACGATCGAGTCCGAAGCCCAGCCGGACGCGGGCAGCGCGGCGAGCAGCGCTGCGCACATCAGCGAGCGCCAGGCGGCCCCGAACGGCCGGTCAGCGCGCGCGCGCTGAGCCGTGCGCCTGAGCAAAGCCCATGGCCCGCCCGGGTTCGTCCATCGCGCCATCGGTGGGGTCAACGGTTGTGCCATCGATCGAATCCGGCAGGCGGGCCTTAGAGGCCGACCCCGCTGTAGCGCAGACCCAGCCAGGCCTGGCGGCCCAGTGCGCGGGCATCGCGAACCGGCTCGATATCGCGGTCGCCCACATTGAGCACCTTGGCCTCGAGCTGCCAGCGCGGCATGAAGCGCCAGCGCGCCTGCAGATCGACGGTGGCGTAACTGCCGAGTGACTTGCCGCCATCGAAGCGATCGCCCACGCTCAGCAGCGAGCCGCCCAGCGTCCACGCGCCGATCTGGTAGTCGGCATTGAAGGTCTCGTGGTGGCGGGCGCGGCGCGGCAAACGTGCGCCGGTGAGCTCATCGGTGGCGCTGACCAGATCGACGCTCCCGCGCAAGGTCAGCGCGCCGAGCTGCTGCGCTGCCGTCAGGCTGACGCCTTCGAGCTTGGCCTTGCCGACGTTGCTCGCGCAGCCGCCGGTGTACGAGGCATCGGGACACAGGGAGGGGTCGGACTCGTAGCCGATCAGATCGCGCACGCGGTTGCGGTAGATGGTGGCCGAGGCGCTGCTGTCGCCCGAGCGCCAATCCAGGCCGACCTCGACGCTGCGGCCCCGCTCGGGCCGGATGGTGGGAACGCCGTAGTTCCCGTAAGCGTCGCTGTAGTACAGGTCATTGAAGGCCGGCGCGCGAAAGGTGGTGCCGGTCAGTGCGCGCGCGGTGAAGCCGTGGCCCAGTTCGTACCCCCAGCCCAAGCGGCCTGTCGTCTTGCCGCCGTAGACCGAGTTGTCGTCGTATCGAACATCAGCCGACACAAAGTGCGCTGCGAATCGGCCCGAATAGCCCAGTGCCACCGCATCGTTGTGGCGGCTGCGGTTGACGCTGAGAGTCGACGCCTGGGCTTGTTCTTCCAGCCGCTCGAGCACGGCCACGACCTGCTGACCCGGCATCAGCGTGAATGCGTTTTGCCAGGTGTACTGGTCACGTCGCGTCAGGTTGTGTTCGATCACGCCGGCGCCAGTGCGCTCGTCGTCTTCGCTGTGGGCCAGTTGCAAGCGCGTGGTCCACAGCGGACTCCACACGCCGTCGTAGCTGATGGCCGCGACTTGCGTGTCGAGCCGGTTGCGAAAGTTCGGGGTGGCGTCGGCGAGGTAGTCAGGCGCCTCGTAGACGGCGCTGTCGTAGCGCGAACTCAGGCGCGTATCGATCACGCTGAGCGCCACCCGGTGGCCGGGTGCCACGGCCTGGCCGAGGCTGAGTTGCGCGGTTCGGCGGCTGTAGCCGTCATGGTCCGGGTTGTAGCTGCTGAACTGGTCGTTCGGGCGCAAGGCCGACACGCCGTTGCTGTGCTCGTGGCCCAGCGAGGCGGCGTAGTCGAAACTGCCGGTGCTGCCGCTGAGCGCGACATCGCCCTCGCGTGAGCCATATTCACCCACGGCCGCATGGGCCGACAAACTCGCCGGCCCCTGCCCGCGCAAGGTGGTGATGCGCACCACGCCGCCCACGGCGTCCGCGCCATACAGGCTGGAGCCCGGGCCGCGCAGCACTTCGATGCGTTCGATCTGCGCCAGACTGAGGGAATTGAAGGCCACCAGACCCAGCGTGGCCGATCCGACGCGCACGCCGTCGATCAGCACCAGCGTGCTGGCCGAACTGGCGCCACGAATGAGCACGCCCGCCGACTGGCCGGGCCCGCCGTTGCGCGAGATCTGAACCCCGGCCTCGCGGCGCAACAGGTCTTCGACGGAATCAGCGGTCGACTCGCGGATGCGCTGCGCATCAATGACGACCACGTCGGCGGTGACCTGATCGCGCGCCAGTGGCTCCCGGGAAGCCACGACCACCACGGGCGGCAGGTTGGTCTGGGCCTGAGCGCCAGACGAGATGGAAAGGCCGACAGAACAAGCGGCCACGACAAAGCCGAGCGAGCGCCAGTTGGCGCCAGCCCCTAGCGCACGCAGCGCCGAGAGAGAGAAAGACATGAAGAAAAAGGTCCGACAAGAGCCACGCGACCTGCTTCCCCGCAGGCGCATGCGATGTGGGTGCAACACGCGGATGCACCCCCTTGTTGGCCGGTATCCGGGCTGAAGGATCGACTCTTGTGACCTTCCCAGAGACCTGAGTCTCCAGTGGTGTGTGAGCAAGAGTTGAAGCGGCGGCCTGGCGGCCACGGCTTCGTCCAACGTACCGTTGCGGGGGCAGCGCAGGTTGAGAGCCTCGCGGCTCCTTCTGCTTCCCGTTTAACTGCGCTGACAAGAACATCAGCGCGGGCACCAAACAGAGTCGCATTGTAGGCACCCGCCTACAATTCGATTTGTCACCAGCCGAGTACCACCGCGCCATGTCGAAGATCGAAGACCTTGCCGACCGGGTGGAGCGATTGCTCCTGCGCCATGACGAGTTGCAGCGCACCAACGTGCTGCTCGAGCAGCAGCTCAAGACCGTGGTGCTCGAGCGCGACAGTTTGAAGTCGCGACTCAATGCCGCGCGAGGCCGCATCAACACGCTGCTTGAGCGGCTGCCGACCGAGGGCTCGCCCGCTGCGCCAGCCCTCGCATCAGACCCCTTTCCGACGGCTGGTGAAGAACCGCAATGAAGCAAATCGAAGTCACGATCCTCGATCAGAGTTACGTGCTGGGCTGCCCCGAAGGCGGCGAGGCGATGCTGCGTGCGGCCGTCAAGGCGGTCGATCACGAGATGACCACGATCCGCAACCTCGGCAAGGTGAAATCGCGCGAACGCATCGCGGTGCTGGCCGCGCTCAACCTCGCTTACGCGCTGGAGCAACAGCCCGAGATATCCCGGCTCAACAACGAGCCAGGCACCGAAGTTGACATCAGTTCACTTGTGGCGCGCATCGACAAGGCGCTCGGCGAACACGGCCATTTGCTGTGACCGGCGGTGCGCCAGACATCACCAAAATATCGATGGCAAGCCGTGGGGCCGACGTAGACTTTGCTCGTCCGCTGCGTTCACGTGGGTTCTATATTTCCTTGAACCGATGCTCTCGCGAGCCTGGGCCTGGAACATTGCCGAGTGGGCGTGATCGTCTCGCGTCAGATGAACCCGAAGCACGGTTGACCTGGCCCACCTGAATCCCCTGGGTTCAGGAATGCGGCCCACGGCTCGCAGCGGACACCCTCAAGCCAAACGCAGATCAAGCCACGGCATCGAAGCGGATGCTGGCCAGGCTGACGCAGTTCCCGCCCCGCCTTTGAGCCGAAACCAGCGCCATGTCAGACGCGTCAAACAACTCGTCTTGCGTGTGGGAGGTGTGCGGAAAGCTCGCCACGCCCATTGACACGGTGAACCCGAAGTCATGGCCATCGAGCACCACGAGTTGCGTGGCGCACTGCCTGCGCAGGCTCTCCACGCGCGCATGGGCGGTGGCCAGTCCCACGCCCGACAGCAAGATCGCAAAGCGGTCTTCGCCCAGACTGCATGAGGCGTCCATGGCGCGGGTGTTGCTGCGAATCAGCCGGCCCAACGCTTCAACAACGCGTGGGCGCGCGGCCGGTCCGAGGTCGAACTCGATTTCGTTCGGGGGGTCGATCGCAATCGAGACCAGCGAGAACTCCCGGTGCTCACGGGTCGACAGGTCGACCTCCCGGCGCAGTTGGTCATCGAACTGGGCGCGCGGGTAGAGCCCGCCGCCGCTTTGTCTTTGACGTGCCTCCTGCGACTCGCGGCTCAGGGCTTCGTTGGCGATCTGCTGCTGTTCGAGTTGCATCAGCGCCATCGAAAGCTTGGCATCACGTCGCAGCGATTCGGTCAAGTCCACCCAGAGATGGGCGAGATATTGCGGAGCCACCGAACTCGCGCTGGCCAGCGGCACGCAAACGACCTTGAAGTCACGCCGCGGTTGTGCCGCGTCGAGAGAAAGCCGGTGCTCGCTGCCCCGCGGCCGGCCCGCCATCAGAGCAGTCGCGTCGGCCTCCCGAAGCAAGACGGCTGCGTCGTGGCCGAACAACTCCACGTCAGTCAGCCCGATCAGTTCGTCCGGCGTTCGGCCCAACAGCGTGGCGAGATGCGCACTGGCGTGCACGTAGGAACCGTTCTCGGCTCGCTTGACCGAAAGCCCTGCGTCCAGATGGATCAGCAACGCGGCCAGAACGCCATCCCAGGCACCGGGCTCAAGGTCCAGAGACGTGGCCATGTCGATCGGTATCACCCGCGAATCGGCATCCGACGCCTGCGTGGTCGTGATCATCCCTGCTCTTTCATCGGCGTCGAGTGGGCCCGAACGAACCCCGCGACAAACAACCCAGGCGAGACACTTTCGCCCCATGCGCGGAGGCTATCGCAAAGCGCTGCATCCATGGTGGGAAACAGGCCCCGATCGACGCCCAAAAACGCAAAACCCCCTATTCAGGGGGGTCCGGAAATGCGCTGCAGCGCCTTCGAGCCGGCGCCACAGACGCCGGCCACCTCGCGAAGCTCAGCGCTTGAAGTTGGTGACGACTTTGTCCAAACCGCCATCAAAGGCGATCGAAACGATCTCGGTCACGATGTCCTCGTCCATCCCATTGGGATCAAAGGTCGCGCTCCACTTCATGACCGTCTTGCCGTCCGGCGCCGCGGTCAGCGCAATGGTCGACAGGTAGTTCTTGACCGGCAGCGGGCCCTTCACCCCGGCATAGGTGTAGCTCTTCTGGGCGGCGCTGTACTTGACCAGTTTCTCGACGAGTTCAGCGCCACCGACCAACTTGAGCACCCGAATGGCCCCAGCGACTGTCGGCTTGCTCTTGCCCTCGATCGTGCTTTTGAGCACCGACGGGTGCCATACATCGAGTGAGTTGAAGTCGCCGACGAATTTCCAGACTGTGTCAGGCGTGCTGTCGATGGTCACTTCCCGCTCGAAGGACACGGCACCGACGGCACAGGCACTCGCGGCTGCCATCAACAGGCCGGCGGCGATCGTGAAGCGACGAATGATGTTTCTCATGGGGTAACTCCTGCGAATCAGTAGAAATATCGCTCGCTGCGACGACGCGTCCATGCGAGAAAGACCTTGATTATTGGACACTGCGCAGCCGTTCGCCACATGGAGATCCCCATAGGCCTGGAAATTGCTGTGCAATAGCCATTGCACCCCTAGCGGCCGAGCCACAGCCCCGCAAAGATTCGCCACCGACATCGAATGAGCATTGCCACTTACATCAAGGAAATCGGCCGCGGCAGGGAAGGTGCGCGCTCCCTGAGTGCCGAACAGTCTCACGACCTGATGGGCCAGGTGCTCGATGGCAGAGTGAGCGACCTCGAGCTTGGCGCCTTCGCCTTGGCGATGCGCATCAAGGGCGAATCCATCGATGAACTGAGCGGCTTCCTGCGTGCGGTCCACGAGCGAAGCCTGAAACTCAGCCCGGCCAAACCGTTGGTGATCCTTCCGTCATACAACGGGGCGCGCAAGCTGCCCAACCTGACCGCACTGCTGGCCCTGCTGCTGGCCCAGAACGACATACCGGTGCTGGTGCACGGGCCGTCCAAGGACCCTTCTCGCGTGACCACCGCCGCGGTGTTTCATGATCTCGGCCTGCCAACGGCGCTCGATGCCGCCGATGTGCCCCACGCCTGGGCTCGGCGTGAACCGGTATTCATGGCCACCGAAACCCTGTGCCCGGCGCTCGCGCGTTTGCTGGACGTGCGCTGGGTGATCGGCCTGCGCAACGCGGGCCACACGGTGGCCAAACTGCTCGATCCAACCGCAGGGAGCCAGTCGTTTCGAGTGGTCAACCACACGCACCCCGAATATGGCGAAGTCCTGACGGCGTTCCTGCAGCGCGAACACGCGCATGCCATGCTGCTGCGCGGCACCGAGGGCGAGCCGGTGGCCGACCCGCGGCGGCTGCCTCGACTCGATGTGTTCCTGCAAGGTCAGTTGAGGCCTGAGTTTTCAGTTGCAGCCCAGGAAGGCGTGCTCACCGAACTGCCGGTTCTGCCACGCAACATCGACGCGGCCACCACGGCGGTCTATATCCAGGCTGTCATCAGTGGCGAGAAACCGGCACCCGGCCCGCTGGCGCGGCAAGCCGAGTGCATCGCTGCAGCTTGGCAGGCGCTGGCAGCCGAGAGGGCTTGCGAACGCAGCGCCTGACCCGCTCGACCTTGTAGGGGATCAGCGGGCCAGACGCTGGCGGGATGACTCGTACAGACACACAGCCGCGGCGACGGCCACGTTGAGCGACTCCTCGCCCCCGGGCTGCGCGATGCGCAGCGACTGGCTGCAATGCGATTGCAGCGCGGCCGACACGCCCTCGCCTTCGTGGCCAAGCACCCAGGCGCAAGGCCACGGCAAAGTCACCTCGTGGATCGCCTGTGGCGCGTGCGAACTGGTGGCGAGCAACGGCAAGCGCAGCGCACGCAAGGCCTCGACATCGACCCCTTCAACCAGAGACAAACCGAAGTGCGCCCCCATGCCCGCGCGCAAGACCTTCGGCGACCACAGGCCGGCGGTGCCCTTGAGCGCCACCACCTGAGTGAACCCGAAGGCCGAAGCGCTGCGCAGCACGGTTCCCACATTGCCGGCGTCCTGCAAGCGGTCGAGCACGACGGTGGCCGCATCCGGCTGCACCCCGGCAGCAGGTTGCCAGGCCACGATGAACCCGACCGGCGCCGCAGATTCAAGCGAGCTGATGCCGTCCATCAGCGATCCCGCAAGCACCGACACAGCGGGCGCTGCGAGTGCCAGATCACGCAGCGGCGAGGCCCAGGCCGCCTCGGTGAGGACGGCCTGAAGAGGCACCCCGCCACGCTGCAGGAAGGCCCGACAGAGGTGATCGCCCTGGAGCCAGAGCTCACCGCTCTTGCGGTAAGCCATCGGGTCGCGGCCCTGCTTGCGCAGCCGCAGCAGCAGCGGGTTGTCACGCGAGGTGATCGACTTGACGCGCGACTCGCTCATGGCGGCAAGACCGCACGCACGGGCGCAAACGAACGGCGATGCTCGGGGCAGGCGCCGTGCTCTCGCAAGGCGGCCATGTGCGCCTGCGTGCCATAACCCTTGTGGGCATCGAATCCATATTGGGGATGGCGCTCATGCAGCAGCGCACACAGCCTGTCGCGATGCACCTTGGCCAGGATGGAGGCGGCCGAAATGGCCTGTACCTTGGAGTCGCCCTGCACGATGGCCTCGGCCGGCACCGACAGCATCGGCAGCCGGTTGCCATCGACCAGCACCCGGTGCGGTCGCAAGCGCAAGCCTTCCACGGCGCGGCGCATCGCCAGCAGCGTTGCCTGCAGGATGTTCAGTCGGTCGATCTCCTCGACACTGGCTTCGGCGATGCAGCAGCACAGCGCCTTGGCACGGATCTCGTCGAACAGCCGTTCGCGGGTCTTCGGCGAGAGCTTCTTCGAATCGGCCAGACCGCGGATCGGCTGCAGTTCGTCAAGGATGACGGCCGCAGCGACGACCGGGCCGGCCAGCGGCCCCCGACCGGCCTCGTCCACGCCGGCGACCAGACCCGGCACGTCCCAGCCCAGCGGCAACTGCTCAGCGCGCAAGAAAGCTCGCGATCGCATCGGTAGCGGCCTGCGCGGTATTGCGGCGCAAGTCGTGATGAAGCCGCTCGAAGCGGGCCGCCAGCGCCGCGCAGGCTGCCGGGTTTTCGAGCCAATCCAGTGCCGCATCGGCCAGCGCCTTGGCGGTGGCATTTTTCTGGAGCAACTCGGGCACCGCGAAGTCCTCGAGCAGGATGTTGGGCAAGCCCACCCAGGGCTGGTAGCCGCCCTTGAACTTCATGATCTGCGCGCTCAGCCAGTGCATCTTGTAGGCGATCACCATCGGCCGCTTGAACAGGGCCGCCTCGAGCGTTGCCGTGCCGCTGGCGATCAACGTCACGTCACAGGCGGCCAATGCCTCGTGCGAATGACCATCGATGAGTTGCACACCCACGCCACGAGCGTGTTCGGCCAGCAGCGGTTCGATCATCGAGCGCAAACCCGGGGCGGCAGGCAGCACGAATTTCAGATCCGGACGACTGCGCTTCATCTCGCACGCGGCGGCCAGCAGCGCAGGCGCGATGTACTGGATCTCCACACGCCGGCTGCCGGGGAGCAGGGCGACGACGGTGTCGTTGGCGTCAAGGTTCAGTGCGGCACGACTGGCCTGGCGCGGTACCTCGAGCGGGATCGCGTCGGCCAGCGGATGGCCCACATACGTCGCTTCCACGCCGTGCTTCGCGTAGAGCGCCGGCTCGAAGGGGAAGATGCAAAGCACGTGGTCGACGGCGCGCTTGATCTTTTCGATGCGCTCACCGCGCCAGGCCCAGATCGACGGGCCGATGAAATGGATCGTACGGATGCCGTGCGCCTTGAGCTGGACCTCGAGGTCGAGGTTGAAATCAGGCGCATCGACACCGATGAAGACGTCAGGCGGATCGGCCAGCAAGCGCTTGGTGAGCCGGTTGCGAATGCCGAGCAACTCGGGGTAATGACTGAGCACCTCGACATAACCGCGCACCGCGAGTTTGTCGCTGGGCCACCAGGGATCGAAGCCCTGGGCCGCCATCCTGGGCCCGCCGATGCCGCCGGAGGTCAGCCCCGGCCAGCGTTGCCTCAGGCCACCCAGCAGCATCCCGGCCAGCAGGTCTCCCGAGGCTTCGCCGGCCACCATCGCAAGGCGAGGCGCACGGTCATGCATGGGTGATCGACTGCCGGCTTGAGCGCAAGTGAGCGCTCAGCGCGCGATGCCGCGGCGGGAGTGCTCGAGAAACGCGCTCATGGTGGCGACGTCGGCATCGGCCTCCGGCATGCTCGATGCCAACGCGGCAATCGCATCGCGCGCTTGCTCGAGGGAATGGCCCTCGCGGTAGAGCAACCGGTGCATCTGCTTGATGGCGGCAATGCGCTCCGGGCTGAAGCCCCGGCGGCGCAAGCCCTCGACGTTGAACCCGCGAACCGACAGCGGATTGCCGTCGACGGTCATGAACGGCGGCACATCTTGCGACACCGCGCTGGAAAAACCGATCATCGCGTGCGGCCCGACCTTCACGAACTGGTGCAAGCCGCTGAGCCCGCCGACGATCGCCCAGTCGCCGACCTGAACGTGTCCGGCCAGACCCACGTAGTTGGCCATGATGATCTGGTTGCCCACTTCGCAGTCGTGCGCGATGTGAACGTAGCCCATCAACCAGTTGTCGTCGCCGATCGACGTCACGCCACGGTCCTGCACGGTGCCGATGTTGAAGGTGCAACCTTCGCGAATCGTGTTGCGGTTTCCGATGTGCAACTCGGTGGGCTCACCGGCGTATTTCTTGTCCTGCGGTATCGCGCCGATCGAGCAGAACTGGAAGATCCGGTTGTCGCGACCAATGGTCGTGCGGCCTTCGATCACGCAGTGCGGTCCGATGGTCGTGCCGGCGCCAATGCGCACATGCGAACGCACGATGCTGAAGGCATCGACGCTGACCGACTCATCGAGCTCGGCCCCGTCTTCGATGATTGCGGTGGGGTGAATCAAAGCCATGCGGCAACGCAATCAGAAAGATTCATCAGTTCCAAGGCGGGAGCACAGGCTCGCAGCCGCCATCAAAGAATGGTGCGCGTGGTGCACAGCAAACTCGCTTCGACCACGGTTTCGCCATCGACCGAGGCGCGCGCCTTGAACTTGAGGATGCTGGCCTTTTTTCGGTCGAGCCAGACCTCGAGGATCATCTGATCGCCGGGTTCGACAGGCCGCTTGAAGCGCGCATCGTCGATGCCGGCGAAATAGAACACCGAGTTATCGCCCGCATCGCCAAAACTCTTGTAGCCAAGAATGGCCGCGGTTTGAGCCAGCGCCTCGATCATCAGCACCCCAGGCATCACCGGGCGAAACGGGAAATGGCCACTGAAGTACGGCTCGTTGATGCTCACGTTCTTGAGCGCCTTGATGCGTACGCCCACCTCGATCTCGAGCACCCGGTCCACGAGCAGGATCGGGAAGCGGTGCGGCAGCGTTTTCAGTATTTCGTGGATGTCCATCATCATGAGGTTCCGATTTCTTTATTCTTCTCAAGCGCTCTGATGCGGTCGCGCAACCGGTGCAACTGGCGCAACGTGGCCGCGTTCTTTTCCCACGAAGCATTGTCGTCGATGGGAAACAGCCCCGTGTAGACACCCGGGCGCAGGATCGAGTGGGTGGCCACCGTTCGCGCCGAGATGTGGACGTGATCGGCCAGCGTCACGTGACCCGACACCCCCGCCCCACCGGCCAGCGTGCAGTGCGCACCAATGCGTGCGCTGCCGGCCACCGCAGCCGTGCCCGCCATGGCGGTGTGAGCACCGACGTGCACGTTGTGGGCGATCTGAACCAGGTTGTCGAGCTTCACGCCGTCTTCGATCACGGTGTCGTCAAGAGCACCACGGTCAATGCAGGTGTTGGCGCCGATCTCGACGTCGTCGCCGATGCTCACGCCACCCAGCTGTTCGATCTTTTCCCAGCGGCCGCCGCTGGGCGCGAAGCCGAAGCCGTCGGAACCGATGACCACGCCCCCGTGGACCACTCCGCGCGCTCCAATGTGACAGCGCGAACCCAGCACCACCTGCGGCGCCAGGCGCGTTTGAGCCCCCACCGACGCGCCCTCGCCGACGAAGCACTGAGCGCCGATCACGGCCCCATCGCCAATCACGGCGGCGTCTTCAATGACGGCCAACGGACCGACCGAAACATGGTGACCAAGCCGGGCGCCGGGATGGATCACTGCGCTTGCGTGAATGCTGGATGGGATGGCAGCACGCCTGCGCGTTGCCCACAACTGGGTGAGTCGCGCAAAGCACAGGTAGGGATCACTGGCCACGAGAGTCGCGCCACGGGAGACGGCCGCATCGCGGTGCGCGGCTGACACGATCACGCAGCCGGCGCTGGATGTGGCGAGTTGGGCCAGATAGCGCGGGTTGGAGACGAACGAGATCGTGTCCGGGGTGGCGCTGTCGAGCGAACCGATCCGGCTCACCACCGAGCCGCGATCGCCGATCAGTTCTGCGCCGAGTTGATCAGCTAGTTCGCCGAGCGAAAACTGGATGCCAGGCTCACTTGGCGCCTTGAGCATTCAATGCCTTGACGACCTTGTCGGTGATGTCGATGCGAGGCCCGGCAAAGACGGCTTCCTGAATGATCAGGTCGTACTTTTCGGTCTCGAAAATCTGCTTGATGACCTTGTTGGCGCGCTCAACGACCACGGACAACTCTTCGTTCTTGCGCTGGGTCAGGTCTTCCTGGAACTCGCGACGCTTGCGCTGGAATTCACGGTCCTGATCGACCAGTTCGCGCTGGCGCCGGGTACGTTCAGACTCGCTCAGAGTAGGTGCGTCCTTTTCGAGCTTCTCGCCGGCGGCCTTGATCTTGCCGGCGACCTCAGCCATCTCCTTGTCGCGCTTCGAGAACTCCGCCTCGAGCTTCGCTTGCGCGGCCTTGGCCGGGGTCGCATCACGCAGCACGCGATCGCTGTTCACATAGCCGATCTTGAGCTCGTCAGCCTGCAAGTAAAACGATGCGCTGACAAGCACTGATGCGGCCAGGGCCTTCACAAAAAACCTGTTCATCAAAACGCGGTCCCGATCTGGAATTGAAGATTCTGGATTCTATCTGTAGGCTGTTTCTTGATCGCCGAGCCATAACTGACCTTGAGCGGCCCGACAGGCGACACCCAACTGATACCCAAACCGACCGAGGCTCGCAGACTGTCAAAGGTCAGCTTGTCCTGCACCGCCCACACGTTACCGAAGTCAAAGTAGGTGAAGAGTCGCAAGGTGCGGTCGTTGCCGGTGCCGGGCAAAGGCAAGTACAACTCGGTGTTGACGTTCAGGCGCCGATTGCCACCGATGAAGGCCCCCAGGTTGTCGACCTGACCCAAGGAGCCCTGCTCGAAGCCACGAACCGAACCCAAACCGCCGCCGAAGAAGTTCTTGAAGATCGGGTAGTCGCGCCCCATCAGACCGCGCCCGTAACCCACCTGGGCATTGATGGCCAACGTGAATCGGCGGATCGGGGTGAAGTACTGCTGGTACTGCAGGTCGGTCTTGAAGTAGCGCTGATCGCCCACGACGCCCAGGTCGACGTTGGCGCGCTGGAAGCTCCCCTCGGTCGGCACCAGAGCGCTGTCGCGCAAGTCGCGCGTCCAGCCCACGGTGAGAGGGAACGACGTGCTGGTCGGTCCGAACTGCTTGCGGTAGCGGAAGTAGCTGTCGGGCATGTTGTCGCGGCCTTCGATGGTGGTTTGCTCGTAGCCCACCCCGAAAAAGACCGTGTCGTACTCCGTGAACGGAACCCCGAACCGAACCGAACCGCCCGGCGTGATGAGCTTGTAGTCCTCGCCCCGACTGTTCAGCGGCTTGGTGGTGCGGTAATAGACGTCGAAGGATCGCGAAATGCCGTCGACCGTGTAATACGGGTCGGACGTGCTCAGCGCCACGGTGAACTGCGACTTGCTGGTGTTGATGTCCAGGCCCAGGTAGTGACCGCTGCCGAAGATGTTGTCCTGTTTGACGGACATGGTCAGAGCCAACTTGTCGGCACTCGAAAAGCCAACCCCCAGCATCAGATTGCCGGTGGGCTTTTCCTTGACGGTGAGCGTCAGGTCCACCTGGTCGGCGCTGCCTGGCACCTCGGAGGTGTCGATATTGACCTCGGAGAAATAGCCCAATCGGTCCACCCGATCGCGCGACAGCTTGATCTTGCGACCGTCGTACCACGACGACTCGAACTGGCGGAATTCGCGCCGCACCACTTCGTCGCGGGAGCGCGAGTTGCCGGACACGTTGATGCGGCGCACATAGACGCGGCGCTGCGGATCCCCCACCAGATTCAGCACCACCCGCGCGTTGGCCCGGTCGATGTCCGGTCGGGCGTCGACTCGAGCGAAGGCGTAGCCGAAGGTGCCGAATTTCTCCACGAAGGCCTTCGTGGTCGCAGCGACGTCCTCGGCCCGGTAGGGCTCGCCGGGCTTGATGGTGACCAGCGACTTGAACTCATCGCCCTTGGACAGGTACTCGCCTTCAAGCTTCACGCCGGTGACGATGTAGGCCTGACCTTCCTTGACGTTGATGGTCACGGAGATGTCTTGCTTGTCGGGGGATATGGCGACCTGCGTCGACTCGATGTTGAACTCGAGGTAACCCCGGTTGAGGTAGTAGGCGCGCAGCGTTTCCTGGTCGGCGTTGAGCTTCGAGCGCGAATAGCGATCGGATTTCGTGTACCAGCTCAGCCAGCCCGATTCACTGAGGTCGAACAGACCCTTCAGGGTGCTTTCACTGAACACGCTGTTGCCCACGATGTGGATGTCGCGGATCCGGGCCATCGCCCCTTCGGTCACGTTGAAGGTGACGTTGACCCGATTGCGCTCCTGCGGTGTCACCGTGGTCACGATCTCGACGCCATACAGACTGCGGCTGAGGTACTGGCGCTTGAGCTCCTGCTCGGCACGATCGGCCAGCGCCTTGTCGAACGGCTGGCCTTCGGAAATGCCGAAGTCCTTGAGCGCCTTGATCAGCGCGTCCTTCTCGAACTCCTTGAGCCCCACGAAGTCGATGCCGCTGATCACCGAGCGCTCCTCGACGATCACCACGGCCACCGTGCCATCGATCTCGATGCGCACGTCCTTGAACAATCCGGTCGCAAACAGTGCGCGCAAGGCCGCCGCGCCCTTCTCGTCCGAATAGTTGTCCCCGATCCGAAACGGCAGCGAAGCGAACACCGTTCCGGCATCGGCACGCTGCAAACCCTCGACGCGGATGTCGGTCAGCCTGAAAGGATCAACCGCCCAGGCGGGAGACGCTTGAAACAGCGCCGCAAGCACGATCGACAGCAACGCCAGACGCCACAACGCCAAACGGGAAGAAAGAGGGGAAATGGGTCGCATAGGAGGATCAGTGCAGGCCCACAAGGCGGGCCACGTCGTTGAAGAGGGCGATGGACATCAGGGCCAGCATGATGGCCGCGCCACCGCGCTGCAGGCGTTCCAGCCACAACTCCGGGATCGGCCGACCCGTCGTCGCTTCGAAAAGATGGTACATGAGGTGCCCGCCATCGAGCATGGGCAGCGGCAGGAGGTTCAGAACGCCAAGGCTGATGCTCACCACAGCCAGGAAACCGAGGTAGTACGCGAGCCCGATGCGAACCGACTGGCCCGCGTAGTCGGCGATCGTGATGGGCCCGGTGAGGTTCTTCAGTGAAGCCTCGCCGATCACCATCTTGCCGAACATCCGCAAGGTCAGCGCCGACATGTCCCAGGTGCGCGTCACCGCGTGCGACAGCCCCTCGACGAAGTCATAGCGCACCACGACCATCTCGGGCGGCGCACCGATGAAGGCATCGACACGGCCGATGCGCTTGTCGCCGTCATCCACGGCTACCGGTTCGACAACGATGTCCAGGCGCTGACCGGCGCGCTCGACATCCCAGTGCTGGGGCTTCACGGCGCCTGCCGAAGCGCTGGCCCGGATGGTCTCGCGCAAACTGAATGCATCAGCCACGGGCGCGCCATCCACCGCCCACACATGGTCGCCCGGCAGCAAGCCCGCCGCCGCGGCCGCGCCACCCGGCTTGATCTTGCCCATCACGGGCTCGGAGTAAGCCCCGCCGAAACCCACACGCCGCATCAATTCGGGGTCGACCTCGCGACTGTCGAGCTGGTCGAGTTCGAGCACGACGCTGCGCTCGTGCTGGCCTCTGAGGTCGCTGAGTCGCAGATGCAGGGGCTGCGAGCGCAGCACCGCCTGGGTGACGTGCCAGGCGAGGTCGGTGGCCGAGCGGACTTCGGTCCAGTCTTGCCCATCGTTTGAAACCTCGCGCACCCAATCGCCCGAATGCAGACCGGCGCGTTCGGCCATGCTGGACGCCAGCGGCGCGCTGAGCAGCGCCTTCGGTTCGTCCATGCCGATCCAGTGGGCGCTGGCATACAGCACGACGGCCAGCAACAGGTTCGCCACCGGACCCGCGGCCACGATCAACGAGCGCTTTGTCAGCGACTGCACGTTGAAGGCCAGGTGACGTTCAGCCGGCAGCACCGGAGCCTCGCGCTCGTCGAGCATGCGCACGTAGCCGCCGAACGGCAACGCCGAAACCACGAATTCCGTGCTGTCGGGCGTGGCCTGGCGGCGCCACACCACACGGCCAAACCCCACCGAGAACCGCAACACCTTCACGCCGCAAGCCACCGCGACCCGGTAGTGGCCGAACTCGTGGACGACGATCAGCACGCCGAGCGTCAGGATGAACGCCAGCACGGTGGTGATCATTGGGCCAGACGCTCCGCATGCAGCGTGGCATCGCGCCGGGCCCTGGCATCGAGCTCGAGCAAGCCTTCGATGGAGGCGCACTCGTCGGGCTCGGGGCGCACCGACTCAAGGCTGCGCACATTGACTTCGTGGATGCGGTCAAACCCGATCGCGCCGGCCAGGAACGCGGCCACCGCCACCTCGTTGGCCGCGTTGAGCACGGCGGTGCTGCCTTCTGGCGCACGCAGCGTTTCCCAGGCCAGTTGGAGTCCGGGGTAGCGCTGAAGGTCGGCGACTTCAAAGGTGAGCCCGGCGAGCGCCGGGAAATCAAGCAGCCCCGCACCTGAGACCATGCGTTCGGGGAACGACAGCCCGTAGGCGATCGGCACGCGCATGTCGGGCGTGCCCATTTGCGCCATGACCGAGTTGTCGCGGCACACCACCATCGAGTGGACGATGCTTTGCGGGTGGATCACCACCTTGATCTGCTCGGGCGTCAGGTCGAACAGCCAGCGCGCTTCAATGACCTCGAGCGCCTTGTTCATCATGGTCGCCGAGTCGACCGAAATCTTGCGGCCCATCACCCAGTTGGGGTGCGCGCAAGCCTGATCGGGTGTCACGCTCGAAAGCGTGCTCACGTCGCGCGTGCGAAACGGCCCGCCCGACGCGGTCAGGATGATGTGGTCGATGCGGCGAGCCCACGCGCTGCGGTCTTCCGGCAGGCACTGGAAGATCGCCGAATGTTCGCTGTCGATGGGCAGCAGCATGGCGCCGCCCTCACGCACCGCCGACATGAACAGCGCACCGCCCACCACCAGCGCCTCCTTGTTGGCCAGCATCAAGCGCTTGCCCGCGCGGGCAGCAGCCAGACACGGCGGCAAACCGGCGGCGCCCACGATGGCCGCCATCACCGCATCGACATCGGGGTGCGACGCCATCTCGCACAGCGCGTGCGCACCGACCAGCACCGCCGTGGCGCTGCCGGCCTCGCGCAACCTGACTTGCAGCGCTTGCGCCTGAGCCGGTTCGGGCAGCACCGCGAACTTCGGTTGCCAGACCAGGCACTGGGCCAGCAGTTCGTCAACCCGGTGATGCGCGGTCAGCGCAAAGACCTCGAAGCGGTCGATGTGGCGCGACAGCACGTCGAGCGTGCTGGTACCCACCGACCCGGTCGACCCCAGGATGCACACACGCATGCGATGGCCAGCGGTGCTCATGTCACAAGGCGCTCAGCGCAAGAGCCAACGGAAACAGCGGCAACAAGGCATCTGCCCGGTCGAGCACCCCGCCATGGCCGGGCAGCAAGCCGCTGCTGTCCTTGACGCCGGCATGGCGCTTGACCAAGGATTCAGCCAGATCACCCACCACACCCATCGCCGTCAGAAACACGAGCACCAGAATCATTTCAAGAACCCCCAAAGACGAGAGCAGCCGCGAATAGACGCTGGGCGAGTCAACGGCCCAGGCGCGGTCGGCCAGCACCCACAGGCCACCCACCAGCAACACGCCGGCCATGCCGCTCCACACGCCTTCCCAGCTCTTGCCGGGGCTGATCGAAATCGCCAGTTTGCGACGCCCCCAGGCGCGCCCGCCAAAGTAGGCCGCGATGTCTGACACCCACGCCACGCTGAACACCGACAAGATGAAATTGAGGCCTCGAGCTCGCGCGCCCGCCATGGCCAGCCACGCCAGCCACAGCACGGCCAGCCCCAGCGCCCAGCGCATCCCGGGCGCCAGAGTGCCCCAGCCGGCCGGTCCGCTGCGCAGCGCCCAAGCGCCACCCAGGACCCACAGTCCCATCGCCAACCACCACAGCACCGGCGGCGCGGCGCGGGTCCAACCCGCGGCCCATGAGGCGGCGCAGGCGGCGGCGACCAAAAGCGCCAGCGCGACCGAGGCGAACGAACCGGCGCCATTGAGGCGGCCCCACTCCCACCCGCCCGCCGAAACGAAGATCAGGGTGAAGGCAGCAAATGGCCACGGCACCGACGCAAACAGCGCAGGCAGCAACACCAGCAGCAGCAAGATCGCGGTGATGACGCGTTGCTTGAGCATGATCAGCGCACCAACGAGACGGCCAGGTCTGCCGGCTCCTCGATGGCTCCGAATCGCCTGTCGCGCAAAGCGTAATCGGCAAGCGCTGCATCGAGTTCGGCATCGCCGAAGTCGGGCCACAGGCACTCCGAGAAGCACAGCTCCGAATAGGCGGCCTGCCAAAGCAGGAAGTTGCTGATGCGGACCTCGCCACCCGTGCGGATGAACAGATCCGGGTCGGGCGCATGACTGAGCGCCATGTAACGGCTCAGACGGGATTCATCGAGCTGGTCTGCCGTGAGCCCGTCGCGCATCGCGCGCTGGCAGGCCTGAACAACGTCCCAGCGGCCACCGTAATTGAACGCCACCGACAAGGTGATGCGCGTGTTGCCCTGGGTGCTCGACTCCGCGTGGTCCCAGGCCTCGCGCACATGCGGCGCCAGGCTGTCACGATCTCCGACGAGGCGCACCCGCACGCCGTGGCGCGACATCACACCAAGGTACTTCGACACCGCCAGCAGCACCAGCGACATCAGCCCCGTGACCTCGTCGTCAGGGCGCTTCCAGTTTTCGGACGAAAAGGCGAAAACGGTCAGGAACTCGACCCCGCGGTCGGCACACGCGAGCACCGTCTTGACCAGCGTGTCGACCCCTTGCTTGTGACCGAGAAACCGTGGCTTGAAGTGCCGCTTGGCCCAACGGCCGTTCCCGTCCATCACGATGGCGATGTGACGCGGAACCTTCGATGCAGCAGGCAATGCGCTCACTGGATCGCCGGTCTCGACAACCCAGCAGCGAACACAGCGCCGGCTCGGGTCATACCGCCATCACCTCGGCTTCTTTGGCCGCCACCAGGCGATCAATCTCCGAAATCGTGCGGTCGGTGAGTTTTTGAACCTCGTCCAGCGAGCGGCGCTCATCGTCCTCGGAGATTTCCTTGTCCTTGAGCAGCCGCTTGGCGTGCTCATTGGCATCGCGGCGCAGGTTGCGCACGGCGATGCGGGCATCCTCACCAGCGTTGCGAACGATCTTGGTCAGGTCCCGGCGGCGCTCTTCGGTGAGCGCGGGCATCGGTACTCGAATCAGGTCGCCCTGGCTGGATGGGTTGAGGCCCAGATCGCTCTCGCGGATGGCCTTTTCGATCTTCGCGCCCATGCCCTTTTCCCAGGGCTGCACGCTGATCGTGCGGGCATCGAGCAATGTCACACTGGCCACTTGCGTGAGGGGCACCTCAGACCCGTAATAGTCGACCTGCACCTGATCTAGGATGCCTGGATGCGCGCGTCCGGTGCGGATCTTGTGGATCTCGTTCTTGAACGATTCCACCGAGCGTGCCATCTTCTGCTCGGCGTTTTTCTTGATCTCGGCAATGCTCATCGCCTGTTCCTGCTCACAACGGTTTTAAACATGGACGAGGGTGCCCTCGTCCTCGCCCAGCACCACGCGCTTGAGCGCACCCGGCTTGAAGATGCTGAACACCTTGATGGGCAGCTTCTGATCACGGCACAGGGCGAAGGCGGTGGCGTCGAGCACCTGCAAATTGCGACTGATCGCTTCATCGAAGCTGATGTGCGAATAGCGGGTAGCGCTCGGATCCTTCTTGGGGTCGGCGCTGTACACGCCGTCGACCTTGGTCGCCTTCAAGACAATCTGCGCACCGATCTCGGCACCGCGCAACGCGGCGGCCGTGTCGGTGGTGAAAAACGGATTTCCGGTGCCCGCCGCGAAGATGACCACCTTGCCCTCTTCGAGGTACTGCAAAGCCTTCGGACGCACGTAAGGTTCGACCACCTGCTCGATCGCGATGGCCGACATCACGCGCGCGGTCATGCCTTCTTGGCGCATCGTGTCGGCCAGTGCCAGCGCGTTCATCACGGTGGCCAGCATGCCCATGTAGTCGGCGGTGGCCCGGTCCATGCCGACCGAGCCGCCTGCCACGCCGCGAAAGATGTTGCCGCCGCCGATCACGACGGCCACCTCGCAGCCCAGCAGCGTCACCTCTTGAACCTCGCGCACCATGCGCACGATGGTGGCTCGGTTGATGCCGTAGGAGTCATCGCCCATGAGGGCTTCGCCGGACAGTTTGAGCAGGATGCGCTTGTAAGCTGGCATGAAGTCCTTTTCCTGTTCGTGACGATCGACAGAGTCTAAACGGAGCCTCCCCGCAGCCCGTGCCGCGAGGAGATCCAAACGGGAATCAGGCTCCCTTGGCAGCGGCCACTTGCGCAGCCACTTCGGCGGCGAAGTCGTCGACCTTCTTCTCGATGCCCTCGCCCACGACGTACAGCACGAAACCCGCGACCTGCGTGTTTGCGGCCTTGAGCATGGCTTCCACCGTCTGCTTGTCGTTCTTGACGAAAGTCTGGTTGAACAGGCTGACTTCCTTGAGGTACTTCTGCACCGAGCCCTCGACGCGCTTGGTGACGATTTCGGCCGACTGAGGCGCCTTGCCTTCGGCCCGGGCCTTCTCGGCGTCTTCTTCAGCCTTTTGCGAAGCGATCGAGCGCTCCTTGTCGATCAGCGCAACAGGCACGTCGGATGCAGCCAGCGACACCGGCTTCATGGCGGCCACGTGCATCGCCACGTCCTTGGCAGCGGTCTCGTCGCCCTCGAACTCGACCATCACGCCGATGCGTGTGCCGTGCAGGTAATTCGCCAGCTTGCCGCCATCGGCGTAGCGCTTGAAGCGGCGGATCGCGAGGTTCTCGCCGATCTTGCCGATCAGGCCCTTGCGCACGTCTTCGATCGTCGGACCGAAACTGTCCTGCTCGTAAGGCAGCGCCGACAGCGCAGCCACGTCGGCCGGGTTGTGCTTGGCGACCAGCTCGGCGCAGGCCTTGGTGAAAGCCAGGAATGAGTCGTTCTTCGACACGAAGTCGGTTTCGCAATTGACTTCGACCATGGCGCCCATGCGGCCATCAACATAGGCCGACACCACGCCTTCGGCGGTGATGCGCGAGGCGGCCTTGCCAGCCTTGCTGCCGAGCTTGACGCGCAGCAGTTCTTCGGCGCGCTCCATGTCGCCAGCGGCCTCGGTCAGGGCCCTCTTGCATTCCATCATCGGCGCGTCTGTCTTGGCGCGCAGCTCTGCCACCATGCTTGCTGTGATTGCGGACATTTGCTGTTCTCCTCAGTTCTGGGCCATCCACTGCACGGGGCAGGACGGCCGATCGGTACACATTGAAAAAAGGGGCTGAAACAGCCCCTTTGGATCCCACCGCAGTGAGAGGTCGTCGGGTCAGCGAGCTTCGTCGACTTCCACGAACTCGTCGCTGCCGGCAGCGGCGGCTTGCACCACCTCGTTGCCAACGTTGGCCTTGCCTTCGATCACGGCATCGGCAACCGCCTTCGCGTACAAGGCCACGGCCTTGGCCGAGTCATCGTTGCCGGGAATGACGTAGTCGATGCCCAGGGGTGAGTGGTTCGAGTCCACGATGCCCACCACCGGAATGCCCAGCTTGTTGGCTTCGGCAATGGCAATCTTGTGATAACCCACGTCGATCACGAACAAGGCGTCAGGCAACACGCTCATGTTCTGGATGCCACCGATGTCTTTTTCAAGCTTGATCAGTTCGCGCTGGAACATCAGCGCTTCTTTCTTGATGCGGATTTCGGTGCCGGCTTCGATCTGGGCTTGCATGTCCTTCAGACGCTTGAGCGAACCCTTGACAGTCTTGAAGTTGGTCAGCATGCCGCCGAGCCAGCGCTGGTCGACGTAAGGCATGCCCGCACGGGAAGCCTCGAGCGCCACCACTTCGCGCGCCTGGCGCTTGGTGCCCACCATCAAGATGGAGCCGCGCTTGGCGGACAACTGGCGAATGAACTTCAGCGCATCGTTGAAAAGAGGCTGCGTCTTT